>NZ_JBVJCO010000003.1:20628-64989 GCF_055588525.1 Kitasatospora sp. NPDC041988 | reverse complement strand
CCCCTCCCCCCCCCCCCCCCCCCCCCCCCCCCCCCCCCCCCCCCCCCCCCCCCCCCCCCCCCCCCCGCGGCCAACCGGCCGGAGCGCCGCGCTGCCTGGAAGCTGCCGGTGAACGGCTGCCCGCTGCCGGCGATGTCGGTCAACGGCATCAACAGGACAACGATCTGATGATCGGGAAGCACCGTCCCCCCGATGACATAAGCTGCCGAATGGCGACGCGATCCGCGCGGTGAGCCGAGAGGTTGATGGCACGGGAGCCGATGACACACCGACGGGACGCCGGTCAGCCGGGGGCCGCTGCAGACGGGACGGCAGCGCCCCGGGCCGGCAACAACACATGGGACTCGACGTTGTCGTCCGGGGAGTTCGCGGCGATCAAGGGTGCCGGGTTCGATCCGGTCGGGCAGGTACTCGGCACAGCCGTCTTCAACATCGGGTACACCGGCGTCTGGGGCTGCCCCGGCGTGTGGTCGGTCATAGACGGCAAGAAGGTGCCGTCCTCGCGGTGGGAGTCGTCCTTCGCGCCGTTGGTGAGGACGCTGTACGCGGCGCGCAGGCTGGCGCTGGCCCGCGCGGTCGCCGAGTGCCGCACGCTCGGCGGCGACGGGATCGTCGGGGTCGAGCTGCGGGTCGAGGAGTTCCCGGCGGGGGGTCTGGAGTTCACCGCGTTGGGCACCGCCGTCCGGGCCCGCTCGCGGATCCGGCCCCGCCTGCCCTTCACCTCGCACCTGAGGGGCCAGGACTTCGCCAAGCTCATCCACACCGGATGGGTTCCCACCGGGCTCGCCTTCGGCATCGCCATCGCGATTCGGCACGACGACTGGCGCACCTCCCGCCGGGTTCGCTGGACCGCCGGGAACCAGGAGGTCTACGGCTACACCCAGCTGATCAACCACGTCCGCCACGACGCCCGGAACCAGCTGGCCCTCGACGCGGCGAGGCACGGCGGCGACGGGGTGGTGCTGGACGACGTGGAGTTGACGGTGAGCGAGAGCGAGTGCACCGGTTACGGGTACTACGGGTACTACGGGTACTCGGGCGACTTCACCGCGGAGGCGGTCTTCGTCGGCACCTCCATCGCCCGGTTCGGCCGCCCCACGCGGCCCGCCGGGCCCAGGCCACTGACCATCATGAGACTGGAGCGCGAGCGCTGACATGACCGAGCGAACGGGGCAGGAACTGGGTGGGGAAGCCGTGCAGCCGGCTGCGGAGGGCGTGCCCGAGGACGCGATGCGGCGGCTCGCGCAGCTCCAGCCGGGGGAGAAGGGCTCGCTCTTCACCTCGGACCTGACGGTGAACGAGTTCCTGCTGGTGCGCGAGGCCGGCTTCCGCCCGCTCGGCCTGGTCCTCGGCTCCTCGGTCTACCACGTCGGCATCCAGCTCGGCCGGTGGTCGAAGAACCAGGAGCTGACCAAGCTGTCACAGGCCATGTACCACGCGCGCGAGCTGGCGATGAACCGGATGGAGGCGGAGGCGAGCGCTCTGGGGGCGGACGGGATCGTGGGGGTGCGGCTGGACATCGAGTTCAAGGAGTTCGGCTCGGACGTCGCCGAGTTCATCGCGGTCGGCACGGCGGTCAAGGCGGACGGTGCGGACCCGGGACCGGGCGGAACCTGGCGCAACAACAAGGGCAAGCCGTTCACCTCGGACCTGTCCGGCCAGGACTTCTGGACACTGATCCGGGCCGGATACGCACCGCTGGACATGGTCATGGGGTCGTGCGTCTACCACGTGGCGCACCAGCGCTTCGCCCAAGCGCTGGGCACCACGGGCCGCAACGTCGAGATCGAGCCGTTCACCCAGGCGCTCTACGACGCACGCGAGCTGGCGATGAGCCGCATGCAGGCGGAGGGACAGGCCCTGGAGGCCGAGGGGATCGTGGCGGTCCAGCTGCGGCAGCACTCGCATACCTGGGGGTCGCACACCACCGAGTTCTTCGCCATCGGGACAGCGGTGCGCCCGCTTCGCGACGACCACGTCATCGACCGACCGACCATGGTGCTGAGCCTCGATGCCTGACATGGAAGCGGAACTGCTGGCCGCGGCGCTGCGCCAGGACAGCGCGGACCTGAACCTCTACGCCACAGTGCTGTCGACGAACCTGGCGGACTCGCTGCCGCCCGGCGCTGTGCGGGTCAAGCGCAGGCGTTCCGTCACGGACCGGGTGGCCGGGCGCGAGGGCTCGGTCGCCGAACTGGACGTCGCACTCGGGGAGCAGCGGCTCTCGCTCCGGATGGATCGGGGCCGGGTGGTCGGCGAGATCTGCCACGAGGTGCGGGGCATCGTGCTCTCGCGCCGCCAAGTGGGCCTGGACGAGTGGATCAACGCCCTGGCCCGGTCTCTGGCAGACGCTGCGGCCTCGAATGCCCGTGCCTGCGAGGCCATCGAGCGCTTCCTGGCCTGACCACCTCCGCAGAGGATCAGGGAGGAGCGTCGGTTTTCGTGCGCATGTGCTGCACACCTCCTTGGCGACGGCAGGGTCTCCTGGAGCTCGGTGATGGGTCGCCTCCCAAGCTGCCAGGAGGCCCTGCCTTCATGCGTGTATGGCCGGAAGACCACCCGACCGGGAACCCCGTGCGAACAGACACGTTCCACGATCGTTGAGATGCGGGCTCCGGTGCCGAACCGGCACATCGCAAGCACGTGGGCGCGGCCTCATGAATGCCGCGCCCCTGCGGTGAGGCCTTCGCGCTTGCCCTACTGGTCGTTGCAACAGGGCAAAGCCAGGTCCCACAAGCCCCTGGCCCGGATCGTTTTCCCAGCGCTTCATGGGAATCGAGCCGAGCCGACGGCGGCCGGTCAGGCCTTGCGGATGTAGTAGGCGACGCCGCTGCCGTAGCAGCTGCCGCTCTCGTACGACCCTGTGCGGACCCACCCGGCGGGCATGGGGGAGAAGGAGCACATCTCGGCGCTGGTCTGGTTGGCGATGTTGTTGATCATGTAGGCGACGCCGGTGCCGGCGCAGGTGCTGCTGCTGTAGGACCATGTGATGACCCATCCTGTGGGGATGGGGGACATGGAGCAGACGCCGCCCATGCTGATCTGGTTGGCGGTGTTGTTGATGCTGTAGGCGACGCCGGTGCCGGCGCAGGTGCTGCTGCTGTAGGACCATGTGATGACCCATCCTGCGGGGATGGGGGACATGGAGCAGACGCCGCCCATGCCGGTCTGGTTGGCGGTGTTGCTGATGTTGTAGGCGACGCCGGTGCCGGCGCAGCTGCTGCTGCTGTAGGACCATGTGATGACCCATCCTGTGGGGATGGGGGACATGGAGCAGACGCCGCCCATGCCGGTCTGGTTGGCGGTGGTGCTGATGTTGTAGCGGACGCCGGTGCCGGCGCAGCCGTCGCTGCTGTAGGACCACGTGACGACCCATCCTGCGGGGATGGGCGACATGGAGCACACGGAGATGCTGGTCAGCGTGCTCGAATCGGTGATGGCGTACGAGACTCCGGTGCCGGGACAGCCCCAGCTGCTGTTTGAGCTTGTGATGACCCACCCGGCGGGGATGGGGGAGTTGGAGCAGATGGTCGCACTGCCGGCGAGCCGCTGCGGGGCCGCCTGCGCTTGCGCGGTTGCGGCGGTCATCATGCCCAGGAGCAGCAGCACGACCGTCACCAGATTCGGGACGTGGTTCCGTAAGGTCTTCATTGTCGGCCTCAGATCTTCTCAACGCTCTACGACTACGCTGTGCGGGCGAGGTGAACGTTGGCACACTGTTTGTTCACCCCGGATGAGATGGTGTCAGAGTTCCTCCAGTGACACCAGAGTGTTGTGGAGAGCGCCTCCCTCTTCGGAGGCCGCCGCCCCAACCCATGTGATCGGCGAGTTTCCCTGACGGACACGGTGCCGCTGTCGCCGCGGGAGGGATCGTGTGATCACGTCGTTCTCGGGGATGCGGAGATGGCCGATGCCTTCTGAGCCGCCGCGCAGTGCGCTGCCGGGCGGGTGGCGCCGCCCCGGCGCCCGGCGGTTCGGGTTGGCTCACCAGCCTCCTTGCCCCAGGCGGCAGTCGGCGATGAGACACCTTCCTGCGCCGCATGGGAGGGGGATGCCTCGCAATCAGTTCATCTCCGGCCCGAACCGCTCCTTGTATGCGGATGGAGTGATGCCGGTCTCGCGGCGCATCAGCGTGCGCAGATTGGCAGCGGTGCCAAGCCCGCTGCGCCGCGCGACCACCTCGAAGCGGTACTCACCTCGCTCGATCAACCGGCAGGCCAAGGCGAGTCGTTCCCCCGTGAGCCACGTCAACGGTGTCGTTCCCAGTTGTGCCCGGAAGCGGCGGTGCAGCGTCGCCGGACTGACCGCCGCACGTGCCGCAAGGTCGGAGACCGTGAGCGGCGAGTCCAATCGCTCCTGGGCCCAGGCCAGGAGGGGCGCCAGGGACTCGTCCGGCACGTCGGGCATGGGGCGCTCCACGAACTGCTGCTGCCCGCCGTCCCGGTGTGCGGCGAAGACCAGCCGCCTGCTTACGGAGTTGGCGACCTCCGCGCCGTAGTCGCGGCGGACCACATGCAGCCCGAGGTCGAGTGCGGCCGCGCTCCCCGCGGCGGTGAGGATGTCGCCGTCGTCGACGAACAGCACGTCCGATTCGAGGTGGACGGAAGGGAAGCGGGCTCGGAAGGAATCCGCCCACTGCCAGTGCGCGGTGGCCCGCCGGCCGTCGAGGACTCCGGCCTCGGCCAGTGTGAAGGCGCCGCTGCAGAAGCCGATCAGGCGCGTACCGCGCGCGTGAGCCCGTCGGATGGCATCGAGCACGGCGGGGCGGCGGGGTGCCTCGGTGTCCGGGCGGTTGGGGACGATCAGGGTGTCCGCCGCGTCGGCAGCTTCCAGATCGGCGACTCCCGTGAGCGTGAAGAAGCCGTCTCGCATCAGGGTGCGGGGCTTGGGGGAGCAGAGCCTGAAGTCGTAGAGATCACGACCGAGCTCCGGTCTGCGCAGACCGAAGACCTCGGTCGCGCAGCCGAGCTCGAAGGGGTTCGAGTTCTCGTCCACGATCACGACGACCCGGTGTGCGCCCGCGGCCCGCACTGCGTGAGAGGATTCTTTCGCCATATGCAATTCCTAGCACTCACGCCGACCGTGCGGAACGGCTCAGGATGAGCCCATGAGTAACGAACCCATCCCCCTCGGCAAGGCGCTGGCCTCCTTCGATGCCCTGTGGAGCCCCCGCATCGTCACGCGCGTCAACGACTATGACGTCCGCATCGCCAAGGTCGAGGGCGAACACATCTGGCACGCCCACGACGACACCGACGAGTTCTTCCTGGTACTCGACGGAGAACTGCACATCTCCTTGCGCGAGCCCGGTGGCGAGCGCACGGTCCTGCTCCCACAGGGGGCGGTCTTCACCGTCCCCCGAGGTACGGAGCACAAGCCTTGTGCTCCGTCCGGCGCCGCAATCCTCATGTTCGAGCGCGCCGGGACACTGACCGTAGGCGATCGTCACGACGAGATCCCGGACCACGTGGACTCGACGACCGGACATGCACTCAACGCCTGAGCCGAAAGGCTTCGGGCGTCCCCGCTCGGCAGCCGGTGCAACGGAGTTGGGACAGCCGAGCAGCCCCGCGCCGATGTGGCGCGGGGCTGCTGGAGGTCGCGGTGGGTCAGCTGTTGGTGGGGAAGTCCCCGGCACGGATACCGGCGACAAAGGCCTGCCACGCGTCGGCCGCGAAGGCGAGGGCGGGGCCGTGGGCGTCCTTGCTGTCCCGGACCACGACTGCGCTTTCGAACTGACCGAACTCGACGCAGTTCTCATTCGGGTTGCTTGCGGTGGCCTTCCTCCACGTCACGGGGAGGGAGGAGGCGACGGAGTAGTGGGTCACTTGAGCTGGTCTCTCTTCTCTCGGATGATGTTGAGGGATTCGTCGAGACCAAGGGCAGTCGCCATGATCTCGTCGAAGGCCGTTCGATAGATGTCGACGTGATCGGGCTTCTCCACCCAATTGCTGGCGAGCATGTCGCTGAGCAGCACAAGGTCGAGGTCTCGTTGGCGAAACTCAAGGAGTGCAAAAGGCCCGTTCATGCCAGGGTGCGGAGGGGCGAACGCCGGCATGACCTGGATACTGACATTCGGGAGGGCGCTCCACTGGACCAGCTTGTCGAGCTGATCGGCCATGACGCCATCGGTGGCCCTCATCGTCAGCGCGGACTCATGAATGACCGCCCACAGCTTCAGCGGGGCCTCAGCACGCGTAAGGACTGACTGCCGATTGATCCGTACATCGACGCGGGCCTCGACGCTGGGAGTCGTGAAGACGCCGCTTGAGATGATGGCGTGCGCGTACCGACGTGTCTGGAGAAGACCGGGGATGTAGGCAGACTCGTATGACTTGTTGCCGATGGCGGTTTCTTCGAGTCGGATCAGATCGTGGTACAGCGGGTTCAGTTGATCAAATCCCGCCACCCAGCCGGGCCGGTGTCGGTCGCGGAGGATCTCTACGAGAACCTCCTTCAGCTCGGGTTCGCACTCATAGAAGTCGAGGAGCTTTCGAACGATGTCGGGCTTCAACTGGACCCGCGCGTTCTCGTACCGGCTGAGCTTCACGAGGTTGAGGCCGTCGACCTGGGCGACCACTTCCTCGGCCGAGAGGTTCTTGAGCTCGCGGAGCCTCCTGAGCTCTGCCGCGATGCGCCGGTAGCGCACGGCCGGCACTGCAACTGCCATCTGTGTAACCCCTCCAGTGCTGTCCGTGGACCAGTGTGCATGCCGTCGGCGATGGTTCGCCACTGCCAACCCGAGCTTAGGGGCGGCACCTTGGCAGCAGAACTGAAAGTTTTCATATTTGCCCGACATGACTTGCGACGGCGTCGAGCCATGCTCCATGCTGATGGTGACGGAGAGATGACGCACGGTGACATGTGTTACCGGCGCCTTGTCCGTTGATGCCTCATGCCTCCGGCCGACGCCGTGGCCTGATTCCCCGCATTCGGAAGGTGGTTCCCCCATGTCCGGAACATCCGAACGCCCGCCCGCAGCAGCTGTTGGAACCAGCTGTTGGCTGGTGCGCAGCAAGCGATCGCCCGGTGAGGCGCGTCGTCTGCTCGAAAAGCTGCTCGCGGAGATTCCTGACGGTCAACGCTTCGCCGATGTCGGGCTGTTGCTCGTCTCCGAGCTGGTGACCAATGCCGTGATCCACGGGACGCCCAGCGGCAACCGCATCCGCCTGGAGCTCTCCGTCAACCGCGTCCGCCTGCGGATCGAGGTGCATGACGCCCGGGCGGAGCGGGAGCCCGTGCTCCGCCCCAGCTCCGCCGACGACGAGAACGGGCGCGGCCTCATCCTCGTCAAGTCCCTCTCCCAGCGCTGGGGTTGCTGCCCCCGAACGGGGCTCGGGAAGATCGTCTGGGCTGAGATCGGCCCGGCCGCCACCGCCGGGGAGTGTGCCGCGTGAGGGATGACCGCCTCGTCACCGTCGAGATCACCGGCGGCGTCATGCCGCCGACGACCTTCCCGCTCCTCCCGAGGGCCCTGGACTCCCTCTGGTCCGCTCTCCAGTTCCGCCCGCTGAGCAGGCCGCAGTGGCTGTGGTTCGAGCGCTACCTCACCGGCCCCTGCGCCGAGCGTGTCGTCGCCGAATACCTCAACTACACCGGGCCGTTGTCCCTCCCGGTCATCCTCCCCGAGGGTGTCCACCACCTGCGCATCGACTGGGCGGCCCCGGGGGACGTTCGGTGATCCGGCTCCTCTACCCCTGGTGGTTCGTCCACTGCTCCCGCGCGCCGGTCGCGCGGCTCCTCCGGGCCGAACGCCGCCGCATCGAGGCAGAGTTGGCGCACACGCTCCCCGACTCGTTCGAGCGGGTCAGGCGTCGCGTCGAGCAGGCATTCGTCGACGGTCACCACTGACGCGCGCAGCCTCGGAGCCGTCGCCCCGAGGCTGCACCATTCGCGACGCCTCAGGCCGAGGCGAACTCCTCCCGCACCTCCCGCGGCCCGAACGGCCAGGTCCGTTCCGCCCGTGCCCAGAGCAGGAATGCCCCGCACCCCGCCGCAACCCACGCCAGCGACCACTCGATGGGGTGGAAGCCGGGCGCGTTGCGGTCGGCGTAGCCGTAGATCACCAGCCAGCCGATCGCCGCGATGATGCCCGGCGCCGGGTAGAGCCACATCCGGTACGGCCGGGCCAACCCCGGCTGCCGGCGCCGCAGTACGCTCACCGCGACGATCTGGGCGAGGGCCTGGACGATCACCATCACCGTCGTCAGCAGGTTGATCAGCACCGTGAGCGGCGGGTGTGCCGCACCGCTGCTCAGGTGGCGCCCGAGCAGGAAGCCCGCCGCCGTGAGCGCGCCCATCGCGGCGAGCCCGTACACGGGGAACCCGTGCTTGGCGTGCAGTTTGCCGAAAGCGCGGAAGAACACCCCGTCGCGCGCCGCGTCGTACGGGACCCGGGAGCCGCCGAGCAGGCCGGCCAGCACGGACGCGAATGCGGTGATCAGGATGAGGACCGTGACGACGTCCGCCGCGCCCTTGCCCCAGGTGCTCTCCAGTACCGCCGAGGCAACCGACTTCGACGCCACCGAGTCGGGGTCCAGCATCGCGTGCCAGTCCATCGCGCCGAGCACGCCCACCTGCAGCAGCAGGTAGATCGCCATGATCCCGACGATGGAGAGCACGATGGCGCGCGGCAGTACACGCCCGGGCTGCCGGACCTCGGCGCCCAGGTAGGCGGCGGTGTTGTACCCGAGGTAGTCGTAGATGCCGATGGTCAGGCCGGCCGCGAAGCCGAGCCAGAACTGCCCGTGGGTGAGCTCGACCGCGTGGGCGGGCCAGTCGAAGGCGCGGCTCGGGCTGAAGTGGGTGTAGCAGGCGAGGATCACGGCCAGCACGGAGGCGATCATCACCACCCACATCACGGTGGTGAGTCTGGCGATGTTCTCGATCCGGCGCCAGAGCAGCAGTACCACCAGTGCGCAGAACGCCAGCCCGACCGCGTCTCCCTGACCGTCCGTCATGCCTGGCCACAGATAGCCGAGGTACTGGACGAAGCCGACCACGCCAGTGGACATGATCAGCGGGATGAAGAGCATCGCCGTCCAGACGAAGAGGAACGGCATCAGTCGCCCGGTGCGGTACTGGAAGGCCTCGCGCAGGTAGACGTACGTGCCGCCGGAGCCGGGGAGCGAGGCGCCGAGTTCGGCCCAGACGAGGCCGTCGGCGAGGGCGAGGACGGCGCCGGCGATCCAGCCGATCACCGCCTGGGGGCCGCCGAACGCGGCGACCATGAGCGGGATGGTGACGAACGGTCCGATGCCGCACATCTGGCTCATGTTGATGGCGGCGGCCTGGAAGAGGCCGATTCTTCGGGACAGACCTGGGGACGACACCGCGGCCTCCGGAGTGGGGGAGTGGGCGCCCGGCGGGGCGCGGGGGTTCAAGTTAGGGAGCTTTACTAGATTCGTCAAGGGTGACCGGAGAGAACGGGGTTGACGAATCGACCATTGGGAAACTTTCCTAACGAAAGTCATTGACCGCGCGGCCCGGTGCCCCGATTCTGGTGGCGCCCGCCGTGGCTGCCGCGGGCGCTCTCCCGTCCTCCCCCTGGCCTGTCGCCTCCGTGTGGCGGGCCGACGAAAGTGAGTTGGCATGCACAAAGCTATCGGAGTCCGCCTCACCGCCCCGCTGCTGGCCGCCGCCCTCGGCCCGGCCGCCCTGCTGCTGGCACCCGTGAACATCGCATCGGCCGCCCCCGCCGCCGCGAGCGCCGCCCCCGCCGCCGCGAGCGCCGTACCCGGGATGGCCGCCGCGCCGTACGAGTACCTCGGCTGGGGCAGCCCGCAGAAGCCGACCGACGTGATGAAGGCGACCGGGGTCAAGTGGTTCACCCTGGCCTTCATCCTCTCCGACGGCGGATGCAACCCGAAGTGGGACGGCAGCCGGGCGCTGGCCGGCGGCTCCGACGAGGCCGCGATCAAGTCGATCCGGGCGGCCGGCGGCGACGTCATGGTCTCGGTCGGCGGCTGGAGCGGCAACAAGCTCGGCGAGAAGTGTTCCAGCGCGAGCGCGCTGGCCGGCGCGTACCAGAAGGTGATCGACGCCTACGGGCTGAAGGCGCTGGACATCGACATCGAGAACACCGAGTTCTCCAACGCGACGGTCCGTCAGCGCGTGGTCGACGCCCTGAAGATCGTCAAGACCAGGAACCCCGGCATCGTCACCTACATCACCATGGGCACCACCCCGAGCGGCCCGGACGCCACCGGCAAGGACCTGATCAAGCGCGGTGCCGCCGCCGGGCTGGCCAACGACGGCTGGGTCATCATGCCGTTCGACTTCGGCGGCCACAGCGGCACCATGGGCCAGGCCACGGTCAGCGCCCTGGACGGCCTGAAGGCGGCGGTCAAGAGCGCCTACGGCTACAGCGACGACGCCGCGTACCGGCACACAGGCGTGTCGTCCATGAACGGGAAGACCGACGAGGCCGGCGAGACCGTCACCACGGCCGACTTCCGCACCATCCTCGGCTACGCGAAGCAGCACCACCTCGCCCGGTTCGCCTTCTGGTCGGTCAACCGCGACCGCGCCTGCGGCTCCGGCGCGGACGCCGACGCGTGCAGCGGCATCGCGCAGTCCCCGTACGAGTTCACCAAGATCGTCGTCCAGTACCAGGGCTGAGGAGCACCCCGATGGCACAGCTGATCACCGGACACCGTGCCCGCGCCGCCGCCTTGCTCGCGGGGGCGGGCCTGGCGGCCGGGCTGCTCGCGGCCCCGCCGGCCTCGGCCACGCCGGTCCGTCAGGAGGCGGAGAGCGCAGGGCTCTCGCAAGGCGTGGTCGAGTCGAACCACACCGGTTACTCCGGCAGCGGCTTCGTCAACGGCGACAACGTCAGCGGCAGTTGGGTGGAGTTCACCGTCAACGCGCCGAGCGCCGCCGACGCCACGCTCGGCATCCGCTACTCCAACGGGACCACCGCCGACCGCCCGGCGGCCGTCGCCGTCAACGGGGCCACGGTCGAGGCCGCCCGCGCCTTCCGGTCCACCGGCAACTGGGACACCTGGGCGACCTCGACGCTCACCGTCCGGCTCGCCGCCGGCGCCAACCGGATCCGGCTCACCTCCACCACCGCCGGCGGCCTGCCCAACCTGGACTACCTGGACGCCGACCTCGGCGGTGGCCCGCCCCCCGGCGGCCCCGCGGTGCCGTTCGGCAGCCACCGCCACCCGTACGCGGCGGGCACCCTCAAGCCGTCCGGCGCGCAGGCCGTGACCGACCAGCAGGTGATCGACAAGTACAACGCCTGGAAGGCCGCCTTCGTCCGGCAGAACTGCGGCAACGGCTGGTACGAGACCATCTCGCCGGACGCCGACCACCCGTACGTCGCCGAGGGCCAGGGCTACGGCATGGTGATCACCGCGCTGATGGCAGGCGCGGACGCCAACGCGAAGACGGCCTTCGACGGCATGGTGAAGTTCGTGCTCGCCCACCCGTCGGTGAACAACCCCAACCTCCTCGCCGCCGAACAGGACTCCTCCTGCAAGAGCGTCAACGGCTCCGACTCGGCGACCGACGGCGACCTGGACGTCGCATACGGGCTGCTGCTCGCCGACCGGCAGTGGGGCAGCGGAGGGACGTACGACTACAAGGACCTGGCCGTCAAGCACATCAACGCCATCAAGGCGAGCGAGGTCAACCCGAGCACCCACCTGATGCGGCTCGGCGACTGGTCCACCTCGGACGACAACACCTACTACGTCACCCGCTCCTCGGACTGGCTGATCGACCACTTCCGGGCCTTCCGGGCCGCGACCGGCGACGCCGCCTGGGACACCATCCGCACCGCGCACCAGAACCTGATCACCTCGCAGCAGTCCGCGTACGCCTCCGGCACCGGCCTGCTCGCCGACTTCGTGGTCAACACCAACGGCACGGCCAGGCCCGCCGCCGGCAAGGTGCTGGAGAGCGTCAACGACGGCGACTACGGCTGGAACGCCTGCCGCGACCCGTGGCGGATCGGCACCGACGCCGTGACCAGCGGCGACGCCGCCTCACTGGCCTCGGCGCGCAAACTGAACGCCTGGATCAAGGGCAAGGCCGGCGGCAACCCGGCGAACATCGTCACCGGCTACCACCTCAACGGCTCGGCCTTCGCCAGCGGGCACGACATGGCGTTCACCGCGCCGTTCGTGGTCACCGCGATGACCGACCCGGGCTCGCAGGCCTGGCTGGACGTGCTCTGGAACAAGCTCGTCGCCACCGCCGTGGATCCGTCGCTCTACTACGGCAGCAGCGTTCAGCTCCAGTCGATGATCGTCGCCTCCGGAAACTACTGGGTGCCGTGATGACAGACCGAGCACACCCGCGACGCCCACGGACGGCACTCGCCAGGGCCGGGGGCGCAGCACTCGCCGCCGCCGGCCTGCTCCTCGGGGTGACGGTGGCGCCGTCGGCGACCGCTGCCCCGGCGGTCGCGGCGAGCACCGACTACCAGGCCGAGGACGCCCAGCTGGTGCAGGCCAAGACGGCCGCCAACCACACCGGGTACACCGGCACCGGCTTCGTCGACTACACCAACACCACCAGCTCCGCCGTCGAGTTCACGGTCAGCGCCACCACGGCCGGCACCGCCCCGCTGGCCTTCCGGTACGCCAACGCCGGCACGGCGAACCGCCCGATGGACATCGCGGTCAACGGGAAGGTCGTCGCGGCCGGCGTCGCCTTCCCGCCCACCGCCGACTGGGACACCTGGGCGGAGAAGACCGTCGCCGTCGGCCTCGGCGCCGGCACCAACCGGATCCGGGCCACCGCCACCACCGCCGACGGCGGGCCCAACCTGGACCGCCTGCGGGTGGGCGCCACGGCCGACACCACCCCGCCCAGCCGTCCCGGCCCGCCGAGCTGCTCCGGCATCGGGCCGAACGGCCTGACGCTCGGCTGGGGCGCCGCCATCGACGACGTCGGCGTCACCGCCTACGACCTGTACGAGCACGGCAACAAGCTCGCCGAGGCGCCGGGAACCGCGACGTCCTGGACGCTCACCGGGCTCACCCCCGCCACCACCTACAACCTCACCGTGATCGCCCGCGACAGCTCCGGCAACGCCTCGCCGGCCAGCGTCGCGGTCGACTGCACCACCTCGGCGAGCACCGACCCGCCGCCCAGCCGGCCGGGCACGCCGGTCGTCTCGGCGGTCACCGCCACCGGCGCCACCCTCAAGTGGGCTGCCAGCACGGACGACAAGGGTGTGGTCGCGTACGAAGTCCGCAGCGGCTCCGCCGTCGTGAAGACCGTGACCGGCACCCCGCCGGCGACCACGGCGACGGTCACCGGGCTCGCCTGCGACGCCCCGTTCGCCCTGGACGTCGTGGCCCGGGACACCGCGGGCGGCTACTCGGGGCCGTCCGGCACCGTCTCGTTCACCACCGGAGCCTGCCCGGCCGACGGCGGCGTCCCGGGCTCGCCGACCGCCTTCTCCACCGGGTGGACGGTGCCCTGGGGCATCGGCTGGCTGCCGGACGGGACCAGCGCGCTGGTCACCGAGCGGGACAGCTTCAAGGTCTTCCGGCTGACCACCGCGGGCACCAGGACCGAGGTCGGCACCGTGCCCAACGCCGTCACCACCGACGGCGAGGGCGGCCTGCTCGGCACCGCCGTGGACCCCAACTGGTCGGCCAACCACTACGTGTACTTCATGCACACCGCGGCCGAGGGCAACCGGATCGTGCGGATGACGTACAACGGCAGCAGCCTGGGCGGCTACACGGTGCTGCTCCAGGGGATCAAGAAGAACCGCTACCACAACGGCGGGCGGCTGGCCTTCGGCCCCGACGGGTACCTGTACGCGTCGACGGGTGACGCCCAGACGTCCTCCCTGGCCCAGGACAAGAACACGCTCAACGGGAAGATCCTGCGGCTGACCACCGACGGAAAGCCCGCCCCCGGCAATCCGTTCGGCAACTACGTCTACAGCTACGGCCACCGCAACCCGCAGGGCCTGGCCTTCGACCGCAACGGGCGGCTCTGGGAGGCGGAGTTCGGCGACTCCAAGCGGGACGAGCTGAACCTCATCAAGCCCGGGGCCAACTACGGGTGGCCCACGTGCGAAGGCTCGTGCAGCGTGGCCGGGATGACCAATCCCAAGGCGAGCTGGCCGGTCGACCAGGCCTCGCCGAGCGGCATCGCGATCGTCCGCAACGTCGTCTACATGGCCGCGCTGCGGGGCGAGCGGATGTGGCGCATCCCGATCGACGGGGACACCGAGAACGTGTCCACTCCCACCTCCTACTACGTCGGCACCTACGGCCGGCTGCGGACGGTGTCCAAGGTGCCCGGGGCCGACCGGCTCTGGCTCACCACCACCAACGCCGACAACAACGGCGGGGCGGGCGACGGCGCGGACAAGATCTTCACGATCGCCATCGGCTAGTCCGCGGACGGGGCTCCGGCGCCTAGGCTTCGGTGCGGTCGATCTCGTTCTCCCGGACCAGCCAGAGCGCGAGCGCCGCGCCGATCAGGCTGACCAGGCCGCCGAGGAACAGCACCGTGTTGAGGCCGTCGAGGAAGCCCGCACGGGCGGCGTCCTGGACGGCCTGCCGGGCGGGCTCGGGGACGGCGGCCAGGGCCTGAGGCAGGCTGCCGGAGGAGGCGGCCTCGATCAGTTCGCGCGGGTGGGAGCCCTCCGCGGTCGGCGTGCCCGCGGTGAGTTCGCGGACCTTGTCGGCGCCCCGGCCGACGAAGATCGCCCCCCAGACGGCGATGCCGACCGCGATGCCGACCTGCCGGAAGGTGTCGTTGATGCCGGCCGCCATGCCGCTCTTCTCCTTCGGCACCACGCTCACCGCCACGTCCGCGATCACCGGGTTGATCAGGCCGACGCCCGCGCCGGCGACGAGGAAGCCAGCCAGCAGGCCCGTCCAGTCGTCGTCGGGCTGGACGTCGCCCATCAGCAGCATGCCCGCGCCGATCGCGACGAGGCCGACGCAGAGCATCAGCCGGGCCGGCACCCGGGAGAGCATCACGCCGGCCACGGGGGCGACGAGGAAGCTGAGCGCCGTGATCGGCAGGTAGCGCACGCCCGCCGCGAACGGGGAGAGCCCGAGGTAGTTCTGCAGGTACAGCGTCAGGTAGAGGAACAGGGCGAAGAGCGAGCTGGACACCGCGAACGCGGCCAGCTGTACGCCGGTGAACGCGTGGCGGCGGAACAGCCCCAGCGGCAGCATCGGCTCGGGGACGCGGAGTTCGATCACCACGAAGGCGGCGAGCACCACGGCCGAGCCGATGAACAGCGACACGATCAGCGTGCTGCCCCAGCCCTCGGCATTGCCGCGTACCAGCGCCAGGACGAGCAGGAAGAGCCCGGTGCTGAACGTCACCACTCCGGCCCAGTCGACCCGGGTGGCGTTCGGGTCGCGGCTCTCGGCCAGCTTGAGGTAGGTGACCACCAGGGCGGCCGCCCCGATCGGCACGTTGAGGTAGAAGATCCACTCCCAGCCGAGCGCGTCGGTGAGCGCCCCGCCGACCAGTGGGCCGACCGCCACCGCAACGCCGATGGTCGCCCCGTACGCGCCCATCGCGGTGCCGCGCTCGCGGCCGGGCGGGAACTCCTGGGCGACGAGCGCGAGCGAGACCGCGAACATCACGGCGCCGCCGACGCCCTGCACGGCCCGGGACACGTTGAGGAAGGTCGGGTTGGGAGCCAGGGCGCAGAGCAGCGAGGCGCCGGAGAAGATCACCAGGCCGACTGCGAAGGCCCGGCGGCGGCCGAGCCGGTCGGCGAGCGAACCGGCCGTCAGCACCAGCGCGGCCAGCGAGAGCGCGTAGGCGTCGAACACCCACTGCAGGTCGGTGAAGCTGGCGCCGAGATCCTTGCGGATCGACGGTAGGGCGACGTTGACCACCGTGATGTCGAGCAGCAGCATGAACGTCGCGACCGAGACGGCGATGAGGGTCCACCACTTGCGTTGCACGGCAGCCGGTCTCCTTGGCCTGCCGACCGGGGTTCGGTCGGGACGGCACCGACCGTATGCAACGGGATGGCGTAAGCCCGGGCAAACGCGGCCGATCGGGGGTTTTAGTCCCTGTCCGGCGGAGGGGGAGACGGCTGCCCGGCGGCGGGAGGCCCGGCTCGGCTATCGTTCCGGCCCTGCTCCGTCACCGCGCGGGGCCCGCTCCCGCGCCCCCGTCTGCCGACCCCGGCCGCGCAACCCCGTGGTCAGCTCCCGGCGGCGCCGAGGGCGGCGGCCACGGCCGGGAGGCGGCCCATGGTGTGGGCGACGGTCAGGCCGTCCATGTAGTCGCGGGCGTGGACGATCAGGCCGTCCCGGACCCGCAGCACCAGCAGGCCGGGGAAGCTGAACGGTTGGCCCGTGGTGGTGAGTTCGCCGCGGACGAGCTGCTCGGCGACGATCACCTCGGGGTCGGCGCCCTCGTGCGTGGCGACCTCGCGGATCTCCAGCGGCTTCGCGGGGCTGGCGCTCCAGGCCGCGTGGTAGGCGGCGCGCACCTCCTCGCGGCCGTGGTAGGCGGCGGGCATCCCCGGGAAGAGGAAGGGGAGTTCGTGGACGCCGTCCTCCGCGTAGAGGCTGGCGAGGTCGTCGGCGGACTTGTCGAGGATGGCCTGGCGATAGCGGGCCAGGACGCTGCGGGCAGAGGTGCTGTCCGGCATGGCGCGGACTCCTTCCGGTCGGCTGCTGTGGTCGGCGGGCCGATCCTGCCAGAGGCGCCCGGCGTCCGGGGGCGGAATCACGGCGCCGGCGATCACTGCCGGGGCGATCGCCGACGCTCCGTAGTCGGGAGGTCTCGATCCGCCAACAAGTGCGCGAACCGTGTGGGCACCGTGTCGCTGATCTGATGGAATCACGATCCTCTTTCAAGTGGAACGGAGTGTTCTCCCCTCATGGATTCACGGATGCGCGGCGGCCGTCGCGGACTGGCCTCCGTCGCCGGACTCGTCCTCACCATCGGCCTGGCCCTGACCGGTTGCGACCCGGAGACCGGTGGCGCCGCGGCGCCTGCGGCCGCCTCGGCGCCCGCCGTGACGGCGCAGGTCACGGCCAGCACCATGGCCCCCGTGCCGACCGCTCCCGCACCGGCCGTCCCGACCCCGCCCGCGTCGGCCCCGGCCGTCCCGACGCCGCCCCCGGCGGCCACCGCGCCCGCGTCACAGCCGCCCGCGCCGGCCGCCCCCAAGCCGCAGGCGCCCGTCACCAAAGCCGCGCCGGAGCCGAAGGCGACCACCGTCAAGCCCCCGGCCGACCCCGAGCCCGAGGCCGCCCAGACCAAGGCCGCCGCCAGCGACTGCGAGATCCGCTCCAACGCCGGCAACTGCTACCAGGCCGGGCAGTTCTGCCGTAACGCCGACCTCGGCAAGAGCACCCACGAGGCCGGCGGCCGGGTGATCTACTGCCGGATGGTCAGCGGTAAACCGCACTGGCAGGCGTGACCATCGTCGTCGGCGGACCGTCCCGGACGCCCGTGGACCACATGGCTCAGCCGAAGAGCATGTCCGTCATCGTGCCTGACCAAGTGGCCCGCACCCGTCCGCGGCGTGCGGGCCGCCGCCCGGACGTCAGGCCTGGAACTGCGGGACGACGCGGAGCGAGCGCAGGACGAGTTCTCCGATGACGGGCTGGTCGACGCCATCGACATGAACAAGGGAGGTGAGCTTGCCCGGGAAGGCGTCGATGACGGCCCAGGTCACCGACGGGGCGAGGGACTCGTCCAGCAGTGCGACCGTCACGTCCTTCTTCCGGCAGATCCGCTTGACGCCCCAGGCGCCGTGGTGGTCCTCAACGAAACGGAAGCGGACCACCGTGTCGTCTCGGCCGCGAAATAGGCGGCCGCCTTGCGCAGGATCTCGATGGTGTTCTGCTGCTCGAGGTTCTGCCGGCGCAGCCGGGTGAGTTCCTCACGCTCGGGGCTGGTCAGCTCGCCGGGACCGCCCTCGCCCCGATCGGTGCGGTCCTGCTTGACCCAGCCCCGCAGCCCCTCCGGGCTGACCCCCAGCTCCCGGGCAATCTCTGTGACGTTCCGGTGCGGCGACGAGCGTACCAACGCGACCGCGTCCCGCTTGAACTCCGCCGTGTACCGCTTACTCATGTTGCTCTTGCTTCCCACCTGAAACTGCTTCCTCCGGGCTCACACGTCCCAGTCTCCAGGTGTCCAACCGCAGGGTGGAACTTCAATCGTCCGGTCCTGCAACGGCCAGGCCAACCAGCAGTGGAAGCTGAACTCGAACGGCACCATCACCGGGTGCAGTCGGGGCTGTGCCTGGATGTGGCCGGCTTGGCCACCGCTGACGGGTCGCCCGTCCAGCTGTGGACCTGCAGCGGCGGCAGGAATCAGCAGTGGACCCTGGGATGACCCCGCGTGCGCGATGGTAGGACCCTGGCGACCGCCCGTCGGGGTCCCGCCAGATCTGCCGCCTCGGATGGGTTGATGCCGGCCCCGGCCCCGGCCCCGGCCCCGGTCGGGGCTCTTGGCGGCCGTCGGGCCGCTCGGCGGAGGCCCTCGCCGAGCGCCCGATCCGACCGGCCACGCCGGGTCAGCGGCGGGGTGGGGGGAGTTCGCCGGAGCCGCGGGGGATGAGGCGGGTGGTGACCACGGCGGTGCGGGCGCGGCCGCGGTCGCCGTCGAGGCGGGCGAGCGCGGTGCGCGCGGCGGCGGCGCCGAGTTCGGCCGGGTCCTGGGCGACGACGGTGAGTGCGGGCTCCAGGATGTCGGCGAGGGGGATGTCGTCGAAGGCGACCAGGGCGACCTCGCGCCGTCCGGCGTGGGCGAGGGCGGAGACGGTGCCCATGGCGGCGAAGTTGTTGGCGGCGAACAGCGCGGTGGGCGGTTCCGGGAGGGAGAGCAGCCGGTCGGTGGCGGTGGCCGCGTCCGGCTGGCCGTGCGCGCCGGCCACCAGCGCGCGGTCGTACGGGAGGCCGGCGGCGGCGAGTGCGTCCTTGTAGCCGGCCAGGCGTTCGCGGCGGGTGTACAGGGTGGTCGGCAGGTCGCCGATGAAGCCGATCCGCTGGTGACCCCGGGCGATGAGGTGGGCGACGCCGACCCGGGCGCCGTCGCGGTTGGAGGAGACCACGCAGTCGGCGGCGAGGCCGGCGCCGGGGCGGTCCAGGAAGACGACCGGCAGCCCGGCGGCGCGGGCGGACTTGAGGTGGGCGTGGTCCGAACCGTCGGCCGGGACGACCATGAGCGCGCTGACCCGGCGGGCCAGGAAGGTGGAGATCAGGTCGCGTTCGCGGGCCGGGTCGTCGCCGGAGGAGCCGAGCAGCAGGGTGAGCCCGCGTTCGCGGACGGCGGACTCGATCCCGCCGGCGACCGTGCCGAAGAAGGGGTTTCCCATGTCGGGGACGACCAGGCCGATGGTGGTGTCCGGGCCGCCGGTGCGGATGTTGCGGGCCATCAGGTTGGGCTGGAAGCCGAGCCGGGCGACGGCAGCGAGGACCTTCTCCCGGGTCGCGGCGGAGGTCGGTCCGTCGTTGTTGAGCACGCGGGAGACGGTCTTGGCGCTCACGCCGACCTCCTGGGCGACGTCGTGCAGCGTCGGACGACGGGTCGCGGCCATGGATCACCGTTTCTGTCGGGTGGCGGCCCGGCCCCGGCCCGGGCCGCCCTGGACTGCTCAGCTGGTGCGGACCCCGGCGGCCTGGGCGGCGTCCGCGTCCGCGACGACAGTACCGCTGCCGTCCTCGGCGACGGTGAGCGCACCGGTCATGATGGCCACCACCTCGGACATCGAGTGGTCACCGGGCCGGATAAGCGCGGCCCGCCGCCCGAGCCGGTGGACGTGGATCCGGTCGGCGATCTCGAAGACGTGCGGCATGTTGTGGCTGATCAGCACGACCGGCAGGCCGCGGTCGCGCACCCGCCGGATCAGGTCGAGCACCTGCCCGGACTCCTTGACCCCGAGCGCCGCGGTCGGCTCGTCCATCACCACCACGCTGCGCGCCCAGGCGACCGCGCGGGCCACCGCGACGGCCTGCCGCTGGCCGCCGGAGAGGGTCTCCACCGGCTGGGTGAGCGAGCGCAGACCGATCTTCAGGTCGGCCATGTGGGCGGCCGCCTCCTCGCGCATCCGCGCGCGGTCCAGGCTGCGGAACACCGTGCCGAGGACGCCCGGCCGGCGCAGCTCCCGGCCGAGGAACATGTTGGCGGCGATGTCCATGGACGGTGCGACGGCGAGGTCCTGGTAGACCGTCTCGATGCCGGCCGCCCGGGCGTCCTGCGGGCCGGCGAACCGGACCGGCTCCCCGTTCAGCCGGATCTCGCCCTCGTCCGGGGTGATCGCGCCGGTGAGCGCCTTGATCAGGCTGGACTTGCCCGCGCCGTTGTCGCCGATGACGGCCAGCACCTCGCCGGGCATGAGGTCGAAGTCGGCGCCGTCGATCGCGGTGACGTGGCCGTAGCGCTTGACCAGGCCGCGGGCCTGGAGGACGGGGGTCGTGGTCATCGGCTGG
This sequence comes from Kitasatospora sp. NPDC041988, assembly GCF_055588525.1. Lineage (NCBI taxonomy): Bacteria > Bacillati > Actinomycetota > Actinomycetes > Kitasatosporales > Streptomycetaceae > Kitasatospora > Kitasatospora sp. NPDC041988. The sequence goes on along the minus strand of NZ_JBVJCO010000003.1, from coordinate 44,587 downwards.
CTCGCTTCCGGGAGATCTGGTCGACGGTCACGGCGAGGATCACCAGCACGCCGGTGATCAGGGTCTGGTAGATCGAGGCGACGCCCATCAGCTGCAGCCCGTTGCGGAAGACCCCGACGATCAACGCGCCGATCAGCGAGCCGAGCACGCTGCCGCGGCCGCCGAACAGGCTGGTGCCGCCGAGCACCACGGCGGTGATGGAGTCCAGGTTGTCGGTCTGTCCGGCCTGCGGGTCGCCGACGCCGGTGCGCGAGACCAGCAGCAGGGAGGCGACGCCGTAGACCAGGCCGGCCAGGGCGTAGAGGCCGATGGTCAGGCGGCCGGTGCGGATGCCGTTGAGGCGGGCGGCGTCGCGGCCGTTGCCGAGGGCGTAGACGTGCCGGCCCCAGGCGGTGCGGGAGAGGAGGTAGGCGAAGAGTGCGAACAGCGCCAGGGCGAGCGCCGAACCGTACGTCACGTCGGTGTTGCCGAGCGGGAAGGTGCCGCCGAGGAAGGTGAGCGGGCCGGGCAGGTCGGTGACGGTCTGCTCGTCCGAGTAGACGTGGGTGAGCGCGAAGGCGACGTTCAGCATGCCGAGGGTGACGATGAACGGCGGCAGCGGGATGAGCTGCACCAGCAGGCCGTTGGCCAGGCCGAAGGCCGCGCAGACCGCCAGGCCGAGGGCGATGGCGACCAGCGGCGGCACGGTGCCCTCGGCGGCGAGCTTGGCCATGGTGATCGAGCCGAAGGCCATCACCGCACCGCAGGAGAGGTCGATGCCGGCGGTCAGGATGATCAGGGTCTGCCCGATCGCCAGCGCCCCGACCACCATCACCTGCTGGATGATCAGCGAGAAGTTGCCGCTGGAGAGGAAGGTGTCGGTGGTCAGGGTGAAGAAGGCGCAGGCCAGCACCAGCGCGGCCAGCGGTCCGGCGGTGGGCGCGGCGAGCAGGCGGCGGGCGAGCGGTGGCGGCTGGAGTTCCGCGTACGGGGCGGTGGTCGTGGTCATCGGCGGATCCTCAGGGGAGCGGGGGAGCGGAGGCGGGGTGTTGAGGGGCGGGCCGGTCAGCCCCAGCAGTTCTCCAGGCCGTAGGCGGTGTCCTTGGCTTCCACGCCGGCCTGCGGCTGGTCGGTGATCAGGGTGACGCCGGTGTCGGTGTAGCCGGTGGGCTTGGCGCCGCCCTTGGCGTAGTCGGCCACCGCCTTGACGCCCTTGGCGGCCATGACCAGCGGGTACTGCTGCGAAGTGGCGGCGATCTTCCCGTCCTTGACGGCCTGGGTGCCGGTGCAGCCGCCGTCGACCGAGACGACGAGGACGTCCTTCTCCCGGCCTTTGGCCTTGAGCGCGGTGTACGCGCCCAGCGCGGCGGGCTCGTTGATGGTGTAGACGACGTTGAGGTCGGGCGCCTTCTGCAGGCAGTTCTCCATTGCGGTCTGGGCCTTGGCCTGGTCGCCGCCGGTGTCCTGCGAGCAGACCAGGGCGGGGTCGTCGGCGGCGACGCCGAAGCCCTGCAGGAAGCCGTCGTGGCGCAGCCGGCCGACGGCGACGCCGGGGGCGAGGTCTAGGGTGGCGATCTTCGCGGTCCGGCCCGCCATGGCGGCCTTGGCGTACTGGCCGATCAGCACGCCGGCCTGCTTGTTGTCGGTGGCGAACAGGGCGTCGGTGCCCTCCTGCGGGTCGGTCGGGCTGTCCAAGGCGATCACCAGCACGCCCTTGTCCCGGGCCTTCTTGATCGCGGGCAGGATCGCCTTGGAGTCGCTGGGGGTGATCAGGACGCCCTTGACCCCGGTGGCGACCATGTTCTCCAGGGCGGCGATCTGGCCGGCGTTGTCACCGTCGAACTTCCCGGCGGCGGTGACCAGGGTGGCGCCGTTCTCCTTGGCGGACTTCTCGGCGCCCTGCTTCATCTTGACGAAGAAGGGGTTGGTGTCGGTCTTGGTGATCAGGCCGACCTTGACGGCGCCGCCCGACGCGCCGGCGCCGGACGAGCCCTTGGAGCCGGAGCCGCAGGCGGTGAGGGCGAGTGCCGCGACGGTGGCGCAGGCGGCGACGCGGGCGAGGGCGGGGATACGGGGCATGCGGTGGCTCCCTGAGCGGTGTGCGGAGGTCCGGGGCGGTGTCAGGTCTCGCCGGCCGAGGTCGACGCGTCGACTGTCAACGTTGACTGTCAACGTTGACATCGCCTTGCCGAGGATGATGAAGTCAGCCCGGCGCGGCGGGCAAGCCCCCCGGGCGTAACAACTGGGTAACGCGGTCGAAATGCCACGTGACAGCCGCGAGTTGACGACCATGCCGCGCGACATTCCTCCACCGATCCGCGAGAGGCGGTCCTTCGTGTCCCAGCGATTTGTCGCGGTCCTCGGCGAGTGCGTCGCCGACACCTTCGCCGATCCGGCCGGCGCCCGTCCGGGCGAGCTGGCCCTGCGCGTGCTGCCCGGCGGCGGGCCGGCCAACACCGCCGTCGCGCTGGCCCGGCTCGGCACGCCCACCCGCTTCCTCGGCCGGATCTCCGACGACGCCTTCGGGGGCCTGTTCCGCGCCCACCTCGGCAGCGCCGGGGTCGACCTGGGCGCGGTGGTGGCGGCCCCCGAGCCCAGCACGCTCGCCATCGCCACCGTGGACGACCTCGGCCAGGCGCGCTACGCGTTCCACGCCGACCGCGCCGCCGACTGGCAGTGGAGCGGGGCCGAGCTCGCCGCCCTGCCGCTCGCCGACGCGAGCTGCCTGCACACCGGCTCGCTCGCGCTGGTCCGCGAGCCCGGGGGCGCTCTGGTCGAGCACCTCGTCGAGCGGGCGCGGGCCGGGCTCACCGTCTCGATCGATCCCAACGTCCGCCCGCAGCTGGTCGATCCGGCGGTCTACCGGGCCCGGCTCGACCGGTGGTGCGAGCTGGCGGACATCCTGCGGCTCAGCTCGGACGACCTGGAGCTGCTGCTGCCCGGCGTCCCGCCGGAGCGGGCCTGCGACGGTTGGCACGCGGCCGGCGCCCGGCTGGTGGTGATCACCCTCGGCGGCGCGGGGGCGCTGGTCTCGCTGGACGGCGAGCGGGTCCGGGTGCCGGCGCCCGAGGTCGCGGTGGTGGACACCGTCGGTGCGGGCGACTCGTTCACCGCCGGGCTGCTGCACCGCCTCGCGCACCTGGGCCGGCTCGGCGGGCGGCTCGGCGGGCTGAGCCTCGCCGAGGCCGCCGCGGCCTGCCGCTTCGCCGCCGAGGTCGCGGCCCTGACCTGCTCGGTTCCCGGCCCCAACCCGCCGTGGGCGGAGCAGCTCGGCACACCCCGTCAGCGCCAGGGCTCTTGACGGCACGTCGGTGGCCGCCCATCATCCTCCGCAGCAGCTGTCATCGATGACATGAGTCAACGATGACACCCTCCCGGAGGAGCACCCCACCATGCCTGTTCCCCCCGCGCCCGTTTCCCGTGCCCGCCGACTGCTCGCCGTACTCGCCGCCACCGCCCTCGCAGCCCTCACCGCTCTGCCGTCGACTCCGGCCGCGGCCGCCGCCGGCGACCAGGCTGCGGGTGCCTACCAGGAGCCCTACCGCCCGCAGTTCCACTTCTCGCCTGCCCGGAACTGGATGAACGACCCCAACGGCCCGATCTACCACCACGGCGCCTACCACCTGTTCTTCCAGTACAACCCGGCCGGCACCACCTGGGGCAACATGTCCTGGGGCCACGCCACCAGCCCCGACCTGGTGCACTGGACCGAGCAGCCGCTCGCCATCCCGCAGGACGACACCGCGATGATCTTCTCCGGCGCGGTGGTGGACGACCGCGCCAACTCCAGCGGCCTGGGCACCGCCGCCGACCCGCCGCTGGTCGCGGTCTACACCAGCGCCGCCCGGACCCCGGACGGCCGCCAGACGCAGTCGCTCGCCTACTCCCTCGACCACGGCACCACCTGGACGAAGTACCGGGGCAACCCCGTCCTGGACATCGGCTCCTCCGACTTCCGCGACCCCAAGGTGTTCTGGAACGACCGGACCGGCAGCTGGCTGATGGCCGTCGCCCTCTCGGACCGGCACCGGATCCGCTTCTACGCCTCCCACGACCTCAAGTCCTGGACCGAGCTCAGCGAGTTCGGCCCGGCCGGGGCCACCGGCGGTGTCTGGGAGTGCCCGGACCTCTTCCCCCTCGCCGTGGACGGCGACCCCGCGCGGACCAAGTGGGTGCTGACCGTCTCCACCAACGGCGGCCCCCAGAACTCCACGGCCGTCCAGTACTTCATCGGCGACTTCGACGGCACCCGCTTCACCGCCGACGACCCGGCCGGTACCTACACCCCGCCCACCGGCACCCTGCTGAGCGGTTTCGACGGCGGCGGCTACGGCGGCTGGACGTCCACCGGGACGGCCTTCGGCTCCGCCCCCGCCACCGGCACCCTGCCCGGGCAGCAGCCCGTCTCCGGATTCACCGGACCGGGCCTGGTCAACACGTTCCTCGGCGGCGACGCCGCCACCGGCGACCTCCTCTCGCCGCCCTTCACCGTCACCCGCCGCTACCTCGACTTCCAGGTGGGCGGCGGCAACCACCCGTACGTCCCGGGCGCCGGGAACAGCTCGGCGCCGCCCGGCACCACCCTCGCCGACTTCGAGGGCCGCGCCCTCCCGCCCGGCTGGACCGCCACCGCCGACCTCACCGGGATCGCCCCCACCGAGGAGCACCTGGACGGCGGCCTCGGCGCCGGCGTGCTCGACACCTTCACCCCCGCCGCCGGGGACGCGGCCACCGGCACGGTGAGCTCACCCGAGTTCACCATCGACCACCGCTACCTCGACCTCCTGATCGGCGGCGGCAACCACCCGGCCGGCGCCGACGGCGAGACCACCGTCAACCTCGTGGTGGACGGCCGGGTGGTCCGCACCGCCACCGGCCGTGACAGCGGCGAGCTGAACTGGACCGGCTGGGACGTCGGCGAGTTCGCCGGCCGCCGGGCCACCGTCCGGATCGTCGACAACGCCACCGGCGGCTGGGGGCACCTGATGGTCGACGACCTCCAGCTGTCCGACCAGCAGGCCCGGCCCACGGACCGGCAGACCGCCGTCAACCTGCTGCTGGACGGCCAGGTGGTCCGCAGCGCCACCGGCGGCAACAGCGAGGCCCTGGACTGGACCGCCTGGGACCTCGGCGATCTGATCGGCCGACAGGTACAGCTGCAGATCGCCGACCACGCCACCGGGGGCTGGGGGCACGTGCTCGCCGACCAGTTCACGCTCGCCGACGCCCCGGCCCTCACCATGGTCCAACGCGCCCACTGGCTCGACCACGGCGCCGACTTCTACGCCGCCACCAGCGTCAACGACGAGCCGCACGGCCGCCGGGTGGTGATCGGCTGGATGAACGACTGGGCCTACGCCGACAAGATCCCCACCTCGCCCTGGCGCGGTGCCGACAGCTTCCCGCGCGAACTCGCCCTCACCACGCGGGGCAGCCGCACCGTGCTCGTCCAGCGCCCGGTACGCGAACTGGACGAACTGCGCGATGGACGTCCCTGGCACGGCTCCGACCTGCCGGTGCGCGACACCACGCTCCCGCTCCCGGTGAGCGGCGCCACCCTGGAGGTCGACGCCCGGCTACGGGCCGGCACCGCCCGCGAGTTCGGCCTCGCGGTGCACACCGGCGGCGGGCACCGTACCCGGATCGGCTACGACACCGCGACCGGCGAGCTGTACGTCGACCGTACGGCCTCCGGCAACACCGACTTCCACGAGTCCTTCGCGGCCGTGCACCGGGCGAAGCTGCCGTTGGACGCGAAGGGCGGGCTCGACCTGCGCGTCCTGGTCGACACCTCCTCGGTCGAGGTCTACGCGGGCGACGGCACGCTCGTCCTCACCGACCAGGTGTTCCCCGACCCGGCCGACACCGGCGTCGCCCTCTACGCCGCCGGGGGCGTGGCGCGGGCGGAGACGGTCGAGGTCCATCACCTGAGGTCGGCTGCCGTCGGTCCGGTCCCGAGGGGTGCCGGTCGGGCGTGAACGGGCAGCGGTCCGGGAGCTGTTGCCGGTCGGGTGGTCCGCCGAGGGGCCCGACCCCCGGCGGACCGGGTGCCGGCCGTCAGTCGTCGGCAGTCGGTGTCGACGACGGTGGTCGCGGTGCCGCGCGGCAGGAGGGTGTGCGACCATCTCGCCCCTCTGACGGACAGGAGGGGTTGTGGCGGGTCACCTACCGACGGGGCGGCGGCTCGGCTCGGACGACACTCCGCACCTGGTGCGAGGTCTCGGCTTCCTCGGGATCGGGGCGGTGCTGCTGGCGACGCTGTGGCCGTCGTTCGTGCGGGACATGGGTTGGAGCGGCCGGTCCGGCACGCTCACCGTGAGCTCCTGCACGCTCGGCACCGGCGCCCACCCGGTCGACACCTGCGGGAGTGCGTACGCCGTACGATCTTCGGGACCCGCACGGACGCCGACCCGGCGCTGTTCGCCTACATCGACGGCTTCTACAGCCCCCGCCGCATCCAAAAGCGCCTCGGCTGGCCAGTGGCCGTCGAACCGCCTGAACCCATCTATGGTCCGAGCGTCCTGGCAGGAGCGTGGGCCGGCGGCAGCGGGTGGTGAGCCGTCGGGGGTCAGGGGACGATGACCAGCTTCCCGCGGGTGTGGCCGGTGCGGCTGGCGTCGAAGGCCTCGCCCGTCCGGTCCAGTGGGAAGGTCCGGGCGACTTCGACGGTCAGGGCGCCCCGGTCGACCAGCGCCGCCAGTTCGGCCAGCTTGGCGCCGTCCGGGCGGACCCAGATCCAGTGACCGCCGTGCTGTTCCACGGTCGGGTCGGCGACGGAGACGTGCCGCCCGCCGTCGGCGAGTACGGCCAGCGTCGTCTCCAGCTGGCCGCCGACGAAGTCCGCCACCGCAGACACCCCGTCGGGCGCCAGCGCGCGCACCCGCTCGGCCAGGCCGTCCCGGTAGTCCACCGGCTCGGCGCCCAGCCCGCGGACGAACGCGTGGTTGCGCTCCGAGGCGGTGCCGATCACCCGGGCCCCGCGGTCGCGGCCGAGCTGAACCGCCAGGCTGCCGACGCCGCCCGCGGCGCCGTGCACCAGCAGCACGTCGGCGGGGCCGACGGCGAGCCGGTCCAGGCTGCGCAGCGCCGTGAGGCCGGCCAGCGGGAGTCCGGCCGCCTGCGCCCAGTCGAGCGCGACGGGCTTGCGCGCCACCGCGGGCGCGGCGACCGCGACGTACTCGGCGAAGGTGCCGGCCTGCACCGCGTCCTTGCGGGCGTAGGCCATCACCTCGTCGCCGGGCGCGAACTCGGGCGTGTCGGGGCCGGTCCTGGCGACCACGCCCGCCACGTCCCAGCCGGGGACGACGGGGAAGACCGTGTCCATCATGCCGTCCAGACCGCCCGCCATGACCTTCCAGTCGACCGGATTGACGGAGGCCGCCCGTACCTCGATCAGCACCTGCCCGGGGCCGACCTTCGGGTCGGGCACCTCGCCGTACTTCAGCCGGGAGTTGTCCTGGGCGTAGGAGTCGTAAGTCACGGCGCGCATGAACTGACCTCCGGGGGAGCGGTGTTGCGACCTCATGCGCCGCATGGCGGGGACGCGGGTGCCACCGGCAATGCTATGCCGGGGGTGGGCGCCCGGCATCCCCGCACCGCCATCCGAGCACTGCGGAGAACGCCTGTTAACGCTCACAGAACTCTTTGCCGAAGCCTGGGGCTGAGGGATAAAACTGCAGGTCAGAGGCGATATTACTGATCGTCGGCCGTGTTGACGCTCACATAATTCACTCATGCGCTCCGGGCACCGGATCCCCGTGGCCGTACTCCGATCGGAGCGCTGATGTCCAAGTCCTGCCCCCGCCACCCCTTCCTCCGCTCCGCGCTCGTGGGCGCGCTCGGTGTGGCCACCGCGCTGGGCGGCCTGATCGGTGCGCCGGTCGCGCAAGCCGCTGCCGATGCGCCGGTCGTGCAAGTCCCGGCCGGGGGAGGGTCGTTCACCGCGCTGACGTACAACGTGGCCGGTCTGCCGCAGGTGCTGTCCAGCGCCTCGACCGACCGGCAGAGCAGCACCACCGCCATCGGCAGCCGGCTCGCGCCGTACGACGTCGTGAACGTCCAGGAGGACTTCAACTACCACGCCGCGCTGTACGCCGCCGACTCGCACCCGAACCGAACGGCCACCAGCGGCCGGGCGGGTATCGGCAGCGGCCTCAACGCCCTGTCCGACCTCGGCTACGACACCGACGACTTCGAGCGGGTCAAGTGGAACGACTGCCGGCTGGACTCCGGTGACTGCCTCACGCCCAAGGGCTTCACCTTCATGCGGACCCGGCTGGCCGAAGGCGTGTACGTGGACTTCTACAACCTCTACGCGAACGCCGGCACCGAGCCCGGTGACGAGGTCGCCCGCGCCGCCAACCTGGCGCAGCTCACCGGCTACATCAGGACCCACTCGGCGGGGAACGCCGTCGTCGTGATGGGCGACACCAACACGCGCTACACCCGGGCCGGCGACGAGGTCGACAAGCTCGGGTTCCTGTTCACCCGCCGCTGACCCCTTCCGCACTTCCCCGCACCACCCGTCACCGAGCCGCCACCCGGGCCGGGGACCACCTCCCCTCCCGCACACCGCTCCGCCTGCCAGGCGCACCATCGCAGGAAGACAGCCATGAACGACCAGCCCACCCTGAACCGCCGCCGCTTCCTGCGCCACTCCGCAGTCACCTCGGCCGGCCTCCTCACCGCGCCCACGGCCCTGAGCCTGTCGGCCGCCCCGCGGCGGGCCGCCGCGGCGCCCGCCGGCCCCGCCCAAGCTGCCGCCTTCGTGGACTCCTGCACGACCGACACCATGGCCGACCTCACCCCGGAGGGGAACGCGGCCGTGCGCATCCTCACCGGGATGAACCGGATCTGGCACACCGGCGGATCCTGGAACGACGGCTCGCCGCTGCTGGCCGACGTGCTGCGCGCCAACGTGCGCTACTGCGTGCGGGTCACCACCCGGCGCACCGCGGCGCAGGCCCGGGAGACCTTCATCTACGACCGCCAGCACCAGGGTTACGCCGTCATCGCCGGCCTCGGGCCGCGCGGCGTTGGCCGCGCGGTCACCGGCCCGGCATCGCCGCCCTCCGTGGCCGGCTTGCCGCCGGAGGACGTGATCGTGACGGGCCGTCAATCATACTGCCTGTCTTGCTGTCTGACAGGTTCACGGGTCGATCATGCGACGCCCGACGGCGCCGCGTCAAGGTCCGGTTCGTGCCCCGTTGCGCCGGCGAGGAGCAGCGGCGTTCCGGGATCGCCTGTCGTCGGCTCCGCTCGTGCGCGGAACCCCATGGGGCGGCAAGTCCACAAGTGATCGGATTTGATCGTACGGCTCTCGCAGGGCAGGCTCGGTGCCGCACAGTGGCGGAACCGCCACGGTCCGGCACGGAGGGAGCCGCATGTCCGGGACCGAGCACAGCAAACCGGCAGCACACGTCGTCGTCGGGTACAGCCCGCAGGACGGGTTCGTCGCCGTCCAACTCAACCCGCCCCCAGCGGAATACGTGTGGCACGACCGGCAGGCCGAGCACCGCGAGGAGCGGTTCGGGCCGGGTAACGGTTACCAGCAGTGGCTCGCCGTCGACGCCGCCACCGGCGCGGTGTGGTTCGGGGACACCGACTGGCGGACCCGCAGTGAGGACGCCCCCTCCTGGCTCCCGGGTCACCGCCGGGCCACGGTCGGCGAGGGCGCTCTGCCGTCCCCGGCGGTGTTCGCGATCCCGCTCACCCACCGCGCCGTCGACGACCGGGACTCCGAGACCTGGCGGTTCTTCACGGCCGAGGAGCTCTACGCACTGGTCCGACGGGTACTGCCCCTGGTCCAGGGGTTGATCGGCTCGCTGCATCGGGTGGGTCCGGACGGGGATCTGGAATGGTCCGCCGAAGCCGCCACGGCATGGGTCGATCTCGAACAGGCCTGCCGGTACACGCTCGACGCCGGGGGAGCGGTGGCGTGGGCCGAACCGCGCATGAGCCCGGTTCCCGCCTGGCGGGTCGAAGTGGCGGACTTCCTGGCCCGGAATCCGGAGCTGTGCGACCCGGCGTGGGCGACCGCCACCGACGCCGAACTGGACGGGTACGCCGCGTACGAGCCCGATTCCGGTTACGGCGGCGTTCCGGGACGGATGTGCGCTCCGGCGGGCGTCCGGATCGGGGAGGGCTACACCTTCTACGGTCACCGTGCGGCCCTGTACGCCTACCGCGCGGCCGCCTGCGGCGACCGCGCCCCGGTCGAAGCCGGGCTCTGGCTGCGGACCAGTGATGCCGGACGGAGCAGCTGGGAGGGCGCGAAGGTGGTGGGAGCGAGTCTCGCCGACGCCCCCGACTGCGTGTTGGACCACCTCGCCGAGACGTTCCGCAGTGCTGCGGCCGACGACGGCGTCGTCCTCACCGGCCTGACAGCCTACCTGCGGCAGCAGCGGGCCGAGGAAAGGGCGGCGGTCGACGACGCGCTGGCCGCCAGCGGGGAGGAACTGAAGCGCTTGGAGGAGTTGCTGAAGGAGGTCCGCCTGGTCCGGAACACCGTCCTGACCCGGGTCCTCAGCTGGACCGACGGGCGGGACGATGAGGTGATCGCCGGTCTCGCGGCGATGTCCCCCGTCGCCGTGGCCGAGTGGCGCGAGCGGCTCACCGCCGATCGGAGTGTCCGAGCGGAGGGGTGAGAGGTTGCCCGGAGAGCCGGCCCGCGGGCGGGCCGGCGACGCTGCGAACCGTCAGGCGTCGCCCCCGGTCATGAGAGGGCGGCCAGCGCCTGCGCGGCGAGCATCCGCTCCAGGGCCAGGAGGGCGCGCGGGGCGTGCCGGGTGTCGATGCGGACGGTGTAGATGAAGCGTGTCAGCTCCGGGTCGGCGAGAGGACGCGCCACGACCTGGGTGCTACCCGGGGGGAGGGCCAGCCGGGGCATGACGGCGACGCACAGGCCGGCGGCCACGAAGCCGAGCACGGTGTTGAAGTCGTCGCCGTCGTATTCCAGGCGGGCCTGGAAGCCCGGTGTCTTGGCCATCTGAGCGAGCAGTTCCAGGCGAAGGGCGGCCTCCGGGGCGGCGATCCACGTCTCGGACGCGAGGTCGGCGAGGTCGATGACGTCCCGGTGGGCGAGGTGGTGGTCGGCCGGGACGACCGCCACGACCGGGTCCCGGGCGACCAGCGTTCGGCGCAGCGTCCGGGGCGGTGGCATCGGGATGAAGTCGTAGTCGTAACTGAGGGCCAGGTCCATGTCTCCCCGCTTGAGCCGGCTGTAGCCGGCTTCGGGCTCCACCTGGGAGAGGCTGACCTGCACATCGGGATAGGTCGCGTGAAGCTCGGCCAGCGCCTGCGGGACGATGCCGGCGGCGGCGGAGGCGAAGGCGCCGAGCCTGATCCGTCCGGCCGTACCCGCACGCATGGCGTCGAGTTCCACGGACGCCGCCGCCAGTGCGCTTCGGACGCGCTGTTCGGCGTCGAGGAGGACCATGCCGCCCGGGGTGGCGCGCACCGGGCGGCGCTCGATCAGGATGAGGCCGGCGCGGCGTTCGAGTTCGGCGATCTGTTGCGAGACGGCGGGCGCGCTGTAGCCCAGCTCGCGTGCGGCGGCGTTGAAGGAGCGGTGGCGGACCACCGCTTCGAGGGTGGCGAGCAACCGGGGGTCGAGTCTCTGCACGGAGTTAATGCTCACTTATCTGTCGCGAAGATGTCTTTTCTTGTGCTTAAGCATGAACGGCAGCAGGATTCTTGCTCGGGGCCCGGATGCGCAAGTCTCCGCCCCCGGGGTCCGCGACCCACCATTTCCCTCGTCGGACGCGTTCGTGCGCCCACGGGGGCCGTGCACCCCCTCTTCCGCAGCCCTCCTGACCCCGCGTCCGCGGGGGCGGGTGGGCCGCGGAGGAGACGGCCGTCGACGAGCGACTCCCGCCCCTGAAAGGAAGTGGTATGCCCAAGCCACTCATCGGACTGACCACCTACCTCGCCGACGCCCAGTGGGGGGAGTGGGAGCTGCCCGCCGCGCTGCTGCCCGCGGCGTACATCAGCTGTCTCCGGGCGGCGGGCGGCCGCGTGGTCCTGCTGCCGCCGGACGCGCCGGAAGCCGCTGCCGATGTCGTCGCGCGCCTGGACGCCATCGTCCTGACCAGCGGCGAGGACGTGGATCCCGCGCTGTACGGGGCGACGCCGCACCCGTGCACGGGGCCGCCGGTGCACGAGCGCGACCGGTGGGAGTGGGCCGTGCTGGCCGAGGCTCTCACGCGTGACATGCCGGTGCTGGGAGTGTGTCGCGGAATGCAATTGATGAACGTGCACGCAGGCGGAACCCTGATCCAGCACCTCCCCGAAACCGTGGGCCACCACGGGCACAACCTGCACGGCGGCCACTTCTCCCCCCATGCCGTCACCACGGTGCCGGGGACGCGGATCGGCGCGCTCCTTCCGGGGACCCGCCAGGTCGCCACGCACCATCATCAGGCGGTGGAGTCCCTCGGGGCCGGCTTGATCGTGGGCGCCCGCACGGCGGACGGCACCATCGAGGCGATCGAGAGCACCCGGCACCGCTTCGTGGTCGGCGTGCAGTGGCACCCCGAGATGGCCTTCGACTCGACGGTGGTGCACGCTCTGGTGGCGGCCGCCGGGTCGACTCCGAACCCCGCTGCGGGTCGGGTCGGCGAGCAGAAGGAGCGGGTCCGGCGGAGTTCGCCGGATGTGCGTACGGCGACCCGGGTGTCTTGACACCGCTGCGCTCCAGCCCCCAGGATCAGCCTGTGAACCTGTCAGACAGCCAGACAGGTGGTGGGATCCCGCGGCGCGTCAGCGCGATGGAAGCGGTGTTCGGCCACCTGCGCAGCGCCATCGAGCGCGGTGAGTACGCCGTGGGGGACAAGCTCCCCTCGGAAGCAGAGCTGTGCCGGACCCTGGAGGTCAGCCGGCCCGTGCTGCGGGAGGCACTCCGTGCCCTGCAAGCCATGGGCCTGACGGTCTCGAAGACCGGCAAGGGCACCTTCGTCGTGGCGAACACGGTCGAGGACCCCACCTTCGGCGACTACGCGGCCAGCGACCTCCTGGAGGTGCGCCGGCACGTCGAGATCCCGGTCGCCGGCTACGCGGCGCTGCGCCGGACCCCGGAGGACCTGGACCACCTGTCCCACCTGCTCGACCGGATGGAGCGGGAGACCGACACCACCGCGTGGGTCGCCCTGGACACCGTGTTCCACCTGGCGGTGGCCGAGGCCTCCGGCAACCCGGTGTTCCGCCGGGTGATCGAGGAGATCCGTGACGCACTGGCGCGTCAGTCGACCCTCCTCAACGAACTCGGCGGTCGGCGCGAGCAGTCCAACTGCGAGCACCGGGCGATCGTCGAGGCCCTGATCGACGGTTCCGAGCCCGACGCCGTCGAGGCGATGTCCCACCACCTCCACCGCGTGGAGGCCACTCTCACCGACATCGTGCGCCCCCAGCGCGCGGACACCTCAAGAGAAGGTAGAGCCGAGGCGTGAGCGAGCAGTTCCTCAAAGACGAGAAGCGCCCCACGACCCGTCACGTCGACGCCGGTGACACCGGCTACAGCAAGTCCCTGAAAGCCCGGCACGTCAACATGATCGCCATCGGCGGTGCCATCGGCACCGGGCTGTTCCTCGGCGCGGGCGGCCGGCTCGCCGATGCCGGGCCCTCCCTGTTCATCGCGTACGCCGTCTGCGGCGTCTTCGCGTTCCTCGTCGTGCGAGCGCTCGGCGAGCTCGTCCTGTACCGCCCGTCCTCCGGTGCCTTCGTGTCCTACGCCCGGGAGTTCCTGGGAGAGAAGGGCGCGTACACCGCCGGCTGGATGTACTTCCTCAACTGGGCGACCACCGGCATCGCCGACATCACCGCGGTGGCCACGTACACCCACTACTGGCACCTGTTCTCCGACGTCCCGCAGTGGGTGATCGCGCTCATAGCCCTGGCCGTGGTCGTCACCGTGAACCTCATCTCGGTGCGGATCTTCGGCGAACTGGAGTTCTGGTTCGCCATCGTCAAGGTCAGCGCCCTGGTGGTCTTCATGGGCATCGGAATCTTCCTGCTCGTCACCCAGCACCCGGTCGACGGCGTCGTACCCGGTCCGTCCCTGATCACCGACAACGGCGGAATCTTCCCCAACGGCCTGCTGCCGATGCTGCTGATCATCCAGGGCGTCGTCTTCGCCTACGCCTCCGTCGAACTGGTCGGCGTGACGGCCGGGGAGACCGAGAACCCCGAGAAGATCATGCCGAAGGCGATCAACTCGATCATGTGGCGGGTGGGCCTGTTCTACGTCGGCTCGGTCGTCCTGCTGTCGATGCTGATGCCGTGGAACGAGTACACCTCCGGCCAGAGTCCCTTCGTGACGGTGCTCTCCCACATCGGTGTCCCGGCGGCGGGCAGTGTGATGAACCTGGTCGTCCTCACCGCGGCCATGTCCTCGCTCAACTCGGGCCTCTACTCCACCGGCCGCATCCTGCGCTCCATGGCCGTCAACGGATCGGCCCCCCGCTTCACCGCCAGGATGAGCCGCACCCAGGTGCCCTACGGCGGCATCCTGCTCACCAGCGGCATGTGCGTCCTCGGTGTCGGCCTCAACTTCGTCGTCCCCGCCGACGCGTTCGAGATCGTGCTTAACCTCGCCGCCATCGGCATCATCGCCACCTGGGGCATGATCATGGTCTGCCACCTCCTGTTCTGGCGGAAGACCACGGCGGGCGAACTGACCCGCCCCGCCTACCGGCTGCCCGGCTCGCCCTGGACCGAACTCCTGACGCTGGCCTTCCTCGCCGTCGTCCTGGTCCTCATGTACGCCGACGGCGGCGCCGGACGAACCACGGTGCTGTGCGTACCGCTCATCGCCGCCGCACTCGTCGCCGGCTGGTACGCGATCCGCGGGCGCGTCGCGCGCGCCGCCGCCGGAACCGACGACTGAACCCGGGCGGCCCGGGGGACCCGCAGAGCCACCGCGCGTCCGCCCGGGCCGGCCCACTGCCACCAGGCACACAGGTCAGCAGCCCCAAGCCACTTCGATCGAGGCAGTCATGCTCACCCTCCCCCTCGCGGACGCGCCCGCGATCCGCGAGCCCCGCCACGTGCCCGTCGCCCACGTCACCCGTGGCGGTGTGGTCGAGGGCACCCACTACGGTTCCGTCGTCGTCCTCGACGGCGACGGCAAGGTCCGGTTCCGCCTCGGTGACGCGGAGGCCGCGTGCTTCCCGCGATCGGCGCTCAAGCCCCTCCAGGCCGTCGCCATGGTCCGGGCGGGACTGCCGCTCGACGGCGAACTGCTCGCCCTCGCGATGGGCAGCCATTCCGGCGAGGAACGCCACCTCGCCGGCGCCCGGCGGATCCTGGCGCTCGTCGGCCTCACCGAGGACGACCTGCGCAACGTCCCCGACCTGCCGTACGACCCGGCCGTCCGCGACACCTGGATCCGGGAGGACCGCCCGCCCTCCCGGCTCGCCCAGAACTGCTCGGGCAAGCACGCCGCGATGCTCCACCTCTGCAAGCTCAACGGGTGGCCGCTGCAGGACTACGACGCGCCTGAGCACCCGCTCCAACGGATGATCGCGGAAGTCGTGGAGGACCTCACGGGCCAGCGCATCGCGCGCGCCACGGTGGACGGCTGCGGCACCCCCCTGTTCGCCGTCTCCCTGCACGGCCTGGCCCGTGCCGCCGCGCGCATCGCCACCGGCGCGCCCGGGACCCCTGAATTCCGGGTGGCGGACGCGTTGCGCAGCCACCCGGAGATGGCCTCCGGCGCAGGGCGGGACGTGGCCGAGCTGATGCGCGCGGTACCCGGGCTGCTCGCCAAGGACGGATTCGAGGGCGTCCAGGTCGCCGCGCTGCCGGACGGCCGCGCCGTCGCCCTGAAGATCGCGGACGGGGCGAACCGGGCGCGCATCCCGGTGGCGGCGGCCGCCCTGGCACTGGCAGGAGTCGACAAGCGGCTGCTGACCGGGTTCGCGGGGGAGCCGGTGGTCGGCGGTGGCCGGCCGGTCGGTGGCGTGCGGCCGGTGGCCGCCCTGGACCCGGAGGCCCTGCTCGCCCACGCGTGACCCGACCCACCACTCCGAGAAGAGGAACCGCACACCCATGACCGTCGCCACCCGCAGCGAACACGACCTGCTCGGGGACCGTGACGTCCCTGCCGACGTCTACTGGGGCGTCCACACACTGCGCGCCACCGAGAACTTCCCCATCACCGGCACCCCCATCTCCGCCTACCCGCACCTGATCGACGCACTGGCCGCCGTGAAGGAGGCCGCCGCCCTCGCCAACGAGGAACTCGGCCTGCTGGAACCCGCGAAGGCCGCCGCGATCGTCGCCGCCTGCCGCGAGATCCGGGGCGGGAAGCTGCACGACCAGTTCGTCGTGGACGTCATCCAGGGCGGCGCCGGCACCTCGACCAACATGAACGCCAACGAGGTCGTCGCGAACCGGGCGCTGGAACTGCTGGGGCACGCCAAGGGCGAGTACTCCCACCTGCACCCCAACGAGGACGTCAACCTCGGCCAGTCCACCAACGACGTCTACCCGACCGCGGTCCGGGTCGCGACGGTGTCCGCCGTGCGCGGCCTGCTCGACGCGATGGCCGTCCTCCAGGACGCCTTCGCCCGCAAGGCCGTCGAGTTCCGCGACGTCCTGAAGATGGGCCGCACCCAGCTGCAGGACGCTGTGCCGATGACGCTCGGCCAGGAGTTCTCCGCCTTCGCCGTCATGCTCGACGAGGACCGCAGCCGGCTCGCGGAAGCCGCCGAGCTGATCCACGAGATCAACCTCGGCGCGACCGCGATCGGCACCGGCCTCAACGCCCCCGCCGGGTACGCCGAATACGCCCGGCGCCATCTCGCCGACATCACCGGACTGCCCCTGGTGACCGCGGCCAACCTGGTCGAAGCCACCCAGGACTGCGGCGCGTTCGTCCAGATGTCCGGCGTCCTCAAGCGCATAGCCGTCAAACTGTCCAAGACCTGCAACGACCTTCGGTTGCTGTCCTCCGGGCCGCGTGCGGGCCTCGGCGAGATCAACCTGCCGCCGGTGCAGGCCGGTTCGAGCATCATGCCCGGCAAGGTCAACCCGGTGATCCCCGAAGTCGTCAACCAGGTCGCCTTCGAGGTGATCGGCAACGACATCGCGATCACCATGGCCGCCGAGGCGGGTCAGCTCCAGCTCAACGCCTTCGAACCGATCATCCTGCACTCGCTGTCGAAGTCCATCACCCACCTGCGGGCCGCCTGCCACACCCTCGCCGAGCGTTGCGTCGTCGGCATCACCGCCAACACCGAGGTGCTGCGCGCGACCGTCGAGAACTCCATCGGCCTGGTGACCGCCCTGAACCCGCACATCGGGTACACGGCAGCCACCGACATCGCCAAGGAGGCCCTTGCCAGCGGCCGGGGTGTCGCCGAACTCGTGCTGGAGAGGGGCCTGCTCCCGGCGGAGCGGCTCGCGGCCCTGCTGCGGCCCGAGGTCATCGCCGGCAGCGGCGTGGCCGTGGCCTGAGGACGGGGCCCCGGGCGGCTCCCGGGGCGGTGATCCTGACGGGTGGTCACTGCTCCAGAGCCGCCGCCATGCGGTCGAGGTCGGCGAGCAGCACGGCGATGCGCTCGGGCGGGATCGACCCCACCATGTGCCGCTCGATGGCGTAGACGGCGTCCTCGACGGCGGCCAGGCGCGCCCGGCCCTCCTCGGTGAGGTGGGCGGGGCGGGCCCGGCCGTGGTCGGCGGTGGCCGGGCGGGTGATCAGCCCCGCTTCCTGCAGGCCCTGCAGCACGACGTTGCCGGACTGGCGGGTGACGAAGGTCGCGCGCGCGAGGTCGGCGTTGGACATGCCGGGGTTCAGGGCCAGGAGTTCGAGGGTGGCGTACTGCGGAACGGTCAGTTCGTGCTCTCGCAGAGCCCGGTCCATGGCGCCGCGCAGGGCGGCCTGGGCGCCCTGTACGTGGTCGGGATCGACTTCGGCACCCTCTCCGGCCGCGCCGTGGTGGTCCGCGTACGGGACGGCGAGGAGGTCGGCACCGCCGTCCACGAGTACCCGCACGCTGTCATCGAGCGCGAACTGCCCGGCGTGGGAGGGCCGTTGCCGCCCGACTGGGCACTGCAGCACCCCGGGGACTGGCGCGAGGTGCCGCAGACCGCCGTCCCGGCCGCGCTCGGCGCCGCCGGCGTCGATCCGGCGGACGTCATCGCTCCGGCCGCCCCTACCGCGCGTACGCGGGCGTCGCGCTGGAGACGCAGCACTTCCCGGACTCGCCCAACCGTCCCGAGTACCCCTCCACCGTCCTGCGCCCGGGCGAGGAGTTCCGCTCGACGACGGTCTACTGCTTCTCGGCGGATTAGCGGACCGTCCGTCGAGGGGAGCGGGGGCGGTGGCCGGCAGGGCCCGCCGCCCCCTTCACGTCGTTCGTCAGTCCGAGACGAAGACCCGGACGTCCCAGGCGCCGAGGGAGACCGACCCGGCGGCGGGCACCGAGGCACCGCCCAGCACGTCGACCAGGGCCACCGGAGCCTGGGTCCGGACGGGCTGCCAGCTCCAGTTGTGCACCACGTGGACGCGTCGCCCGTCGGGGGCCGTACCGGTGGTCGCGGTGACGGAGGCGGGCAGATCGCGCCAGCCGCTCGCGGGGGCGGGCGCCAGCCACGCGGCCAGCGCCCTGGCCAGGTCGCGTCCGGGCACCGCGCCGACGCAGGTCACCCGGCCCGCGCCGTGGGCACGGGTGGTGACGGCGGACCAGCGGCTGAAGTGGGGGTGGTCGTACCCGGCCAGCACCGTCGCGTCGGTGACCGTCAGGCCCTCGACCCACCGGTTCACGGTCGCGCCGGCCGGGAGCTCCAGCGAACTGCCGGGGACGGCGCGCAGCGGCAGGTCCGAGGACAGGTTGCTGAACTCGTCGTACCACGCGCCCGCGGCGGTCGTCAGGCGCGGCGGGGCGGTCTCGTGGCGGGCCCGGGCCTCGTGGTCGGCGTAGCCGGTGCGGGGGCCGAGGACGAGGTGGCCGCCGGCCTCGGCGTAGGAGGCGAGCCAATCGAGCAGGGAGTCCTCGGCGAGGTAGAGGCCGGGGACGACCAGCACGGGGTGGCGCCGCGCGGCCTCGTCGGGTGCCAGGCCCCGGCGCCCGCCCCGGGCGTCGTGCAGCTGCCGGGCGTGCAGGATCCGCACCTGGCGGCCGGCCTCGAAGGCGCCGCGGTAGAACGGATCGAAGAAGCGCTGGTAGGAGGCCGGGTCCGGGCGGCCGTCCGGGGTCGCCAGCGGCGGGTACTTCTGCATCAGCCACTTGCTGGGCATCGAGTGGACCATCGCGAGGTCGGCATCGGGCTCGATCCCGGCGACCAGTGCGCCCGCGGTCTCGAACTCGACACCGAGGCGCGCGAGTTCGGCGTACACCCGGCCGGGCTTGCCGCTGTGCGGCAGCACACCGCCCCAGTAGGTCTCGGTGCCGAAGTGCAGGGTGTGCCAGTGCCAGTACTCGATCATCCGCGCACCGCGCGAGACGAGGGCCCAGGCGGCCTGCCGCCACTGGCCGTCGAATGCGGGCCGGTTGTCCTCGGTGCCGCTGATCGCCTGGGCGTTGGTCTCGGTGACCAGGAAGGGCTCCTGGCGGGAGGAGAAGATCCGGTCGGCGCTCTGGTACAGGGCCCAGACGCCGCGTGTCTTCCACTGCTGCTCGTGGTCCTCGGGCGTGGGGTCGGGCAGCGTGAGGGCGTCCTGCATGTCGTAGTAGGGGTTGCCCGCGGTGACGTCCAGGGTGTCGGTGATCTCGTCGTCCTCCAGCGCGGGGTGCTGGTAGGCGAGGCAGGTGGTGACGAACTGGTCGGGCCGGGCGTACTCGCGGGCGAGGCCGGCCTGCCAGGCGACGAACTCGGTGGTCTGGCGCGCCTGGAACGCCCGCCAGGCGACGTCGTACTGCGGCTGCTGGTTGCCGTCGGGCCGCCAGAGGTCGGCCCAGGTGGAGAGCCGGTGCGACCAGTAGACCAGGCCCCACTCCCGGTTGAGGGTCTCCACGTCGCCGTAGGTGTGCCGCAGGTGGTCGACGAAGCGCTGGAAGACGCCGTGGTTGTGGGGCAGGCGCAGACCGGGCTCGTTGTCGACCTGGAAGCCGATGACGGCCGGGTGCGAGGCGTAGCGGCCGAGGATGGCCCGGCTGACGCGTTCGGCGTGGTGGCGGAAGGCGGGGTGGGAGAAGTCGGCCTCCTGGCGGGCGCCCCAGCCCGTCCGCCGGCCGGTCTCCGGCTCGGTGGCGATCTCCGGGTACTGCCGGGCCAGCCACGGCGGCACGGCGTAGGTGGGGGTGCCGAGGACGACGGCGATGCCGTGCTGGTGGGCGCCGTCGAGGACCGGGGCCAGCCAGTCCAGCTCGAACCGGCCGTTCTCGGGCTCCCAGGTGGACCAGACCGACTCGCCGACCCGGATGACGGTGAACTTCGCCCCGGCCATCAGGTCGAGGTCTTCCTTCAGCCGCTCGTACGGCTGGTACTCGGGGTAGTAGGCGGCGCCGAACAGGACGCGCGGGGGCAGCGGGAACACGGGTGCACCTCGGGACGTGTGGGAACCCCGGCTGCCGTGGGAGGCAGCCGGGGCGGGGAGGAACAGGGATCAGGAGGCGGTGCCGGTGACGGTGTTGCCGGACTTGGTGACGGTGTAGGTGACGGTGTCACCGGTCCAGAAGCGGAAGACGAGCGTCGCGGGGGCGCCGTCCTTGAGGGACTTGAGGAAGTCGGGCTTGACGGTCGTGGTGTTGGCGCCGTAGTCGGTGCGGTAGTTGTCGAAGGTCTGGTAGGTGGTCCAGGAGGCGGGGCCGGCGGCGGTGCCGTCGGGGTAGGTGGACTGGACGTTGGCCATCAGGGAGCCGTTGAACCGGGTGGGGATGGTGAGCCCGTCGAGCGTTCCGGTGGCGTTGGCCATCGTGGGCTTGTCGTACGAGCGCACGTAGAGCTTCCACGGGACGCCGTCGGAGTACCGGACTTCGAGGGTGGCGTTGACCCCGGCGGCGCGGTCGCCCGCGAGGCGGGTGAGGGCGCCGGCGGTCAGGGTGAGCTTGTCGCCGTCGAGGGTGTAGTCCATGAAGGGGATCAGCGGGCGGTCGCCCTGCCAGAGGCCGGCGAACCAGAGGCCGTTGCGGTTCAGGGTGATGGTCTGCGCCGCGATCGGGCCGGACTTCGGCACGAAGAGGTTGTCGGTGGAGGCGGTGCCCGAGCGGGTCCGCCAGGAGCTCTGGATCAGGGCCTTCATCTCGGGGACCTGCCACTGCATGGTGGAGCGGTTCAGGAAGTCGTTGAAGGCGTCCCACACGGCGGAGGTCATGCCGTTGCGCCGCGCCTCGTAGTTGACGTGCTCGAAGTACTTCAGCATCTCGCCGCGCTCGACCACGCCGGAGTAGGGCGAGGTGAGCAGGCCGTACTCGCCCAGGTAGACGGGGACGCCCTTGGCGACCAAGGTGTCGTGCACCCGGGCGAAGCCCTCGGTGAGGTCCTTCCGGGCCGTGGCGTCGTAGGTGGTTCCGTTGGCGATGTTCACGCTGAACGGGTACCAGCTGTAGTAGTGCACGGTGGCGACCAGGTTGCGGTCGTGCAGCGAGTTGATCGTCGTGGACAGGTCGTCCAGCCAGTGCTGGGCGTTGTTGGTCTCGTACGACGGCAGGACGAGCAGGCGGTCCTTGTTCTTCCCGCCGCTGTTGCGGACGACGGAGTGGAACGAGGTGTTGAGCTCGTTCAGGTACTGGGTCTTCTGGGCGTCGGTCGCGTTGACGAACGTCGGCTCGTTGATGCTCTCCATGAGCAGGGTGCGCGGCTCGTCCTTGAAGGCGGTGGCGATCTGCTGCCAGGTCGAGTTGAACCGCGCCATGACGGTGTCGTGGTCGGTCGACATGTACTCGATCCACTTCCACGAGTCGTGGTGGACGTTGATCTCGACGTAGAGGCCGTCCTCCAGGGCCCAGTCGACCACCTGCTTCACCCGGTTCATCCACACCGGGTCGATGATGTAGGGCGCGGTGTCGGACTGGTGCGGGTACCAGGTGACGGGGATCCGGACGCTGCGGAACCCCTGGGCCTTGAGGCCGTCGAAGGTGGCCTTGGTGGTGAGCGGGTTGCCCCAGGACGTCTCGTCGGGGATGGCGTCGAGGGTGTTGCCGAGGTTCCAGCTGGGCTGCATCGCGGCCACCGCGGCCATCGGGTCGTGCGGGGCCCTCGCCCCGGCCGCCTCGGCCGCGGACGGGGCCTTGTCGGCGGGGGCGGCGATCGCCGTGCCGCCGCAGAGGGCTCCGGTGGTGACCAGGGCCACCACGAGGCCGGCCGTCCGGTGGAGGCGGCGGCTGCGGGGGCGTGCGGTCTGCTGTGCGTCGTTCACGGGTCATCCCTTCGGGTGAACGGGCGGAGGATCCCCTGGCGGGTGGTCAGGGGAGCGGGAGGGGCTCGTAGTCGAACCGGTCGAAGTGGACGGTGCCTTCGGCGGCGTACATGCCGATGACCCGGCCGGTGAAGCCGCCGGCCACCTCGGTGGACAGGTAGCGGCCGTCGAGGGTGGCGAGCCCGGTGAAGGTGCCGTCGGGCTCCTCGATGCCGAGGACGACGTCGTCGGGGCCGGTGCGCGGGCCGCGCGTCGGCCGCGGGACGACGTCGACACCGAGCACCACGGCTCCGGTGGGCACCGGACGGGAGGCGACCTCGGTGCGCAGCGAGCCGATCCGGGCGAAGACCTTCACCTCGCCGCCGGCCGCCTCGATCTCGTAGTGGTGCTCCTCGTCCATGCGGACGGCGAGGCCGCCGCGGCCCCCGGTGGGGTCGATCAGGGTGCGGGCCCGGCAGCCGAGGTGCTGCTGTCGGCGGCCGACGAACACCACGTCGTACTCGTCCAGGGAGGCGCCCGCGGCGCGCAGGGTGAGCCAGCCGGAACGCTCCTTCGTGGTGCACAGGTGCTCGGGGCGCTCGCGCACCGAGATCCACTGGGGGTGCAGCTCGGCCTGGTCGAAGTCGTCCCGGGCGGGGACTGCGGGCACGGGGTGCAGCGGCCAGGCCGGGGTGGGCAGTTCGGGGCTGACCCGGCCGACCACCGGCCAGCCGTCCACCCACTCGACCGGGGCGAGGAAGGTCTCCCGGCCGAGCACGTACCAGGCGGGGGTGCCGCCGCGCGGCCGGACGGCGAGCAGCACCATCCACCAGGAGCCGTCGGGCGCCTGGACGAGGTCGGCGTGCCCGGTGTTCTGGATGGGACTCTTGATGCCGCGGTGGGTCAGCACCGGGTTGGCCGGGCACGGCTCGAAGGGGCCGGAGGGCGAGGTGGCGCGGGCGATGGAGACGGCGTGGCCGCGCTCGGTGCCGCCCTCGGCGATCATCAGGTACCAGTACTCGCCGATCCGGTACAGGTGCGGGGCCTCGGGGGCCGTGGCGTCGGGCGCGCCGGACCAGATCCGCTGCGGCTCGCCGAGGGTTTCGCCGGTCGCCGGGTCGAGGCGGACCTGGGAGACGCCGGCGACGGTGCACCAGCAGGTGCCGTCCTCGTCCCAGGCGAGGTCCGGGTCGATCCTGGGGACCCCGGGCAGCCGGACCGGGTCGGACCAGGGGCCGGCCGGGTCGGTGGCGGTCAAGAGCATGTTGCCGTCGCCGCTGACGTTGGTGACGATCAGCCAGAAGCGGCCGTCGTGGTGGCGCAGCGTCGGGGCGTAGATCCCACCGGAGGACGGGGACTCGCGCGGCAGGCGCAGCTGGCTCGGCCGGTCGAGGGCGTTGCCGATCTGCGTCCAGTTGAACAGGTCGCGGCTGTGGAAGACGGGGATGCCGGGGAAGTACTCGAAGCTGGAGCAGACGAGGTAGTAGTCGTCGCCCACGCGGCAGACGCTCGGGTCCGGATGGAAGCCGGGGATCACCGGATTGGGGAGGGTGCCGGTCGGCTGGGTCTGGTCTGACACGTGGTCGGTTCCTTTCGGAGGTGCATGTCGGGGTGGTGGGGGGGGGGGGGGGGGGGGGGGGGGGGGGGGGGGGGGGGGGCGGCCGGGTAAGGGGCGGGTGGTGATTGGGAGTAGGCGAAGGGAGG
>NZ_JBVJCO010000003.1:0-20621 GCF_055588525.1 Kitasatospora sp. NPDC041988 | reverse complement strand
CACCCCCCCCCCCCCCCCCCCCCCCCCCCCCCCCCCCCCCCCCCCCCCTCCCCCCCCCTCCTCCCCCCCCCCCCCCCCCCCCCCCCCCCCCCCCCCCCCCACCACCGGCTCATCACTCGGTGATGATCTGGAGTCAGCCGATCGCGCAGGAGGCGCCGTTGAACCGGAAGGCGGAGGGGTTGGCGTCACTGCTGGACCAGGTGGCCTTGAAGCCCCACTGGACGCTGCCGCCCTGCGGGACGGTGGCGTTGTAGGACACGTTCCCGGCGTTGACGCTCCGGCCGCTCTGCGACACCGAGGCGTTCCAGGTGTCGGTGATGCCGTTGTCGCCGGGGAAGTCGAAGCCGAGGGACCAGCCGTTGACCTGGCCCAGGCCGTTGTTGACGACGGTGACGGAGCCGACCATGACGCCCTGCCACTCGTTCTTGTTGTAGACGACCCGGCAGGCGGCGCTGGTCGGGTGCATCCGGACGACCGTGATGCCGTAGGCGGGCACGGTCTGGGTGGTCGGACTGCCGGACTGGGCCGTGCCGATCCCGTGGGCGTTCTTGAGGTAGGAGTGGACGGTCGGGGTGGCGGAGGACGGGGTGAACCCGGTGTAGGAGAGGTTCACCGTGGCGTCGTTGTTCGGGTCCTTGTTGATCAGCATGACGGCCACGTCGCCGTCGGCGCGGCGGACGGCGTGCGCGGTGAGCAGCGAGGACGAGCTGGCGGCCTTGACCAGGGTGTCCCCGGGCGCGCCGAGCCTGCTGATCATCTGGATGCCGTAGTAGGCGGGGAAGGGCGTGTTGGCGGCGGGCTCGCAGGGGGAGCCGCTGGAGACCATGCCGCCGTCGTTGTAGTCGGTGGCGCCCTCGACGGTGGTCACCTTCGTGCAGTCGGTGCCGTTGCGCAGGTCCCACCAGTCCACGTTGAACGCGCCGTTCTCCAGCCAGGTGAGGTAGTTGTCCGGGGCGAACAGCCCGTTGGGGGAGGTGTCGAGGTAGGCCTGGGCGTTCGCCTCGGTCACCGCGATGCCGACGTTGGGGGCGTTGGATCCGGCGTACTGGTTGATCAGCGAGCGTACGGCGCCGGTGATGCCGGCGTTCTGGGCCTGCGGCTTGGTGAGCAGGTCGGCCGGGCTGGTGCTGGTGGGGTAGGCGTGCACGATGGCGAAGTCGATCTTCGAGCCGGCGATCGACAGGACGGTGTGGTTCCAGTCCATGGTGTCGCCCGGGCCGACCATGCGGTCCGGCCAGTAGCCGGGGGTGGTCAGCACGGCACCGATCTTGACGCTCGGGTCGGCCGACTTCATCGCCGAGACGAACTGGAGCACGTTGTTCGCGTAGGTCGTGGCGCTCTTGCTGCTGTGGGTGTCGTGCTCCCACGTGGCGCCGTACTCGCCGTTGCCGTAGACCTCGTTGCCGATCTCCCAGTACTTGATGCCGTAGCCCTTGGTGACGTTGGCGTACCGGACCCAGGCGGCGGCCTCCTGGGGGGTGCCCGAGCCGTAGTTGGCGGTGATGATCGGCTGCGCTCCGGCGGCGCGCACGGTGCCCATGAAGGCGTCGAAGCCGGTGTTCGGAGCGACGTACGAACCGTCGTCGGTGGTGCCGGTCTGCCAGTGGTAGGCGTCGGAGTGGCTGCCGCCGGGGTAGCGGACGGTGTTGATGCCGGCCGTGCTGAGCAGGCCCGGGGTGGCGGCGGCGTTCATGGCGGCGTCGTAGACCGGGATGTTCACGCCGACGCCGGTGGCGGGAACGGTGGCGAGCTGCAGGGCGGCGTCGACCGACACCGACACGGTGCTCGCGGTGACGGCGGGCGGTGCGGCGGCGGCGTGCGGCGCCACGGCGGCGATCGCGCCGGTGGCCGCGAGCGCCAGGGCCGCCGCGGCGGCTATGAGGCGTTCATGACACGAGCGGACTGGCGATTTCATTGCGTCCTTCCAGTTGGGTGAGGGTGCGTGGTGTTCGAGTGGGGGAAACGAACTCCCGCGATCTGGACGGCAGAGGCCCGGTGCGGCTGCCTGGGTCGGGCCCGGACGCGAAGCGTGTTCCGTGCGGATGCGGGCCGGCGCGGTGGGCCGCGCGCGGACACCTGGGGCATCGTCAACTCCTCTCGATCGGACTCCTGGTGAGGCGCAGCAGGACGGCGGACGGGGCCGCCGGCAGGATCACAGTGAGTTCGGCGGTGTCCGGGTGCCAGGTGGCGCGGGCCTGGCTGGACGCCGGGTAGAGCACCTCGACGCGGACCTCGGCGCCCGCCAGGTGGGGCAGGCCGAGGTCCCTGGTGGTCTGCTCGCCGGAGCGCCGCCAGACGGTGAGGTAGGTGGTGGCGGGGGTGTGCAGGGCCAGGGCGATCCACGGGTCCTCCCAGCCCGGGAGCCCGAGCGGCCAGGCGGGCAGCGCCTGCGGCAGGTCGGCGCGGATCGACTTGTGGACGGTCACCGCTTCACGGACCAGGTTCCTTGTCTCCGGCGAGAGTTCGGAGATCCGCCCGGAGAGGTGGATGCGGCCGAGGAGCGCGTTGGCCATGGTCAGGGCGACCTCGTCGGGGGAGTCCTCGGGCAGCGGGTAGGCCCAGACGGCGCCCTGCTCGGGCGTGACGGCGGTGGGGGCCGACGCCGCGATCGGCGCGTAGCGCAGCAGGTCCTGCTGGTCGCTGGTGGACTGCAGCTGGAGCCGGGAGAGCAGGGCGTGGTCCATCCGCATGCCGCCGGAGGCGCAGTTCTCGATCACCAGGTCCGGGTGCCGGTCCAGGATGCCGTCGAGCCAGTCGAGTTGGGCCCGGTTGTGGCCGAGCAGGCCGGCCGCCGGTGCCTCTCCCGGGTGGCTGCTGGTGCCGGAGCCCGGGTCGGTGTTGTGGTCGAGCTTCAGGTAGCCGACGCCCCACTCGCCGACCAGGCGGTCCACCACGCGGTCCAGGTGAGCGCGGGCGGCGGGGTGCCGCAGGTCCAGGTGGTACCGGCCGCCGCCCTCCTCGACGCGCCGTCCGTCGCGGCGGAAGAACGCCTCTTCCGGCAGGGATCCGGAGACCGGGCTGTTCACCCCGACCGCCTCCGGCTCCAGCCACAGGCCGGGGACCATGCCCCGCTCCCGGATCCGGTCCAGGACCTCGTGGATCCCCTTCGGCCCGGGGAAGCGGGAGGCCGACGGCTCCCAGGCGCCGACGGAGCTCCACCAGTTGCCGCCGTCGTCGTACCAGCCGGCGTCGATGACGAAGTACTCCGCGCCGGCCTCGGCGGCGGCGTCGACCAGGGGCAGCAGCTTCGCGGTGGTCGGGTCGCCCATCAGGCAGTTCATGTAGTCGTTGAAGATCACCGGCAGCCGCCGGTGGTCGGGGTGCGGGCGGCGGGTGGCGCGGCGGTAACGGGTGAGGCCGGCGAAGGCGACGTCGGGGCCGCCGCTCGGGGCCAGGGCGAGCGCCACGGGCACGGTACGGAACTCGGCGCCCGGCTCCAGGGGGTGGCGCCAGCCGTGGTCGGCGTCGGTCGGCCCGTGCAGCGCCGCGTAGGCGGTGTCGTCGCGGACCCCGCACTCCCAGCGCCAGCCGCCGCCGTTGTGCTCGATCTGCCACAGCCAGGTGCGGCCGGACTCCCGGTCCGTCAGCCCGCCCATCGGCAGGTGGCCGCAGCCGGACCACACGCCCTGTCCGGCCACGACGCGGGTGCTGCGGCCGGAGGTGGTGGGGAAGCGGCCGCCCCGTTCGGGCGAGGACACGCGCAGCGGCTGGCGCTGCCAGCGGCATTCGGCGAACCACTCGTTCTCCGCCCACAGCAGGTCGGCGTTGTCCAGATCCACCGGGTCGCCCCCGGTGAGGCAGCCCGCCACGAGCGAGGCGACCGATTCCAGGTGCAGCGTCGTCGTCCCTTCGTTGCGCAGCAGCACCTCGCTGCGCAGCACGGGCAGGCCGGCCGGGGAGCGGTAGACCGCCTCGGCGGTCAGGCCGGTCTCCGGGTCATGGAGTTCGACGGTGAGCACGTGCCAGTCGCCGCCCCGGGTCGCCCGGTGCGCGCGGTGGCGCAGGCGCCCGCCGAGAACCGTGTTGACGAGGTGCCGGCCCGACCAGTAGCGGCCGAGATCGGCGGTCGTCACCTCCACCAGCGGCAGCGGTGCGGCGGGGCGGGGGGCGGTGGTCTTCTCGCCGGGGGCACCGACACGGGTCAGGCGCGGGGTGTCGTGCTCGCCCAGGGCGATCTCCAGCTCCAGGGCGTCGTGGCCCCAGCGAATCGTCTCGTGCGGGTCGCTCATGGTGGCCTTCCTCGATGAGGCGGAGAGACTTAGTGAGCGTTCACAATGCGCGCAGGACGGCGCAGCCGCCGGCGGGCAGCCGGCTCACGGTGCCGCCGGTGAGCAGGTCGTGGCCGGGCCGCGGCAGCGGGGCGGGCTCGGTGCGGTGGTTGATCAGGACGTGCCAGGCGCGGCCGTCTGGGGCGTGCCGGGTGACGGCTTCGACGCCGGCCGGCAGGCCGGGCAGGTCGGGGCCGACCCCGGCCTCCGTGAGCAGCCGGCCGACCAGGGCGGTGTAGGCCGCGTCGTCGAGGCGGGTGGAGAGGTACCAGCCGTGGCCGGAGCCGAAGGCGTGCCGGGTGAGCGCCGGGCTGCCGGCGAGCATGCCGTGGGTGTAGGCGGCGAGCGCCTCGGCGCCTTCGGTGCGCAGGGACTCGCTCCAGGAGGAGCCCGTCGAGCCGTCGGAGAGCGTGACCTCCTCGCCCTGCCGCAGCGGGCGGTGCTCCTCGACGCGGAGGCCCAGGGCCTCGCGCAGCGGTGCGGCCGGGTAGCCGCCGAGCCGGGCGTGCAGGCGCTCGTCGACGATGCCGCCGAAGTGCTGGACGAGCAGGGTGCCGCCGTCGGCGACGTGGCGGCGCAGGTTCTCGGCGCCCGCGTCGGTGAGCAGGAACAGGGAGGGGGCGAGGACGACCCGGTAGCGGCTCAGGTCGTGCTCGGGGTGGGCGAAGTCGACCGTCAGCCCGGCGTCCCACAGCGCCCGGTGGGCGCGGCGCAGCGCGGGGTGGTAGCCGAGCTCGGCGGACGGGAGGCCGTCGACGGTCATCGCCCACCAGGCGTCGGAGTCGTGCAGCACGGCGACGTCGGCCCGGACGGTGGAGCCGGCGAGTTCGCCGAGCCGGGCGACGGCCTCGCCGGTCGCCGTGACCTCGCGGAAGGTCCGGCTGTCGGGCCCGGCGTGCGGGACCATCGCCGAGTGCCACGTTTCGGCGCCGGCCCGGGACTGGCGCCACTGGAAGAACAGGGCACCCTCCGAGCCGCGGGCGATGTGGGCGAGCGAATGGCGAAGGATGTCGCCCGGCTCCTTGGGGAGGATGCGGTCGCCCGCGTAGACGGTGTTGGTGCCCGATTCCATCAGCAGCCAGGGGGCGCCGCCGGCGAACGAACGGGCCCGGTCGGCGTCGAAGGCGGCGTGGGCGGCGGCGTCGACGCCGGGTGCGCCGGGGTAGTGGTCGATGGAGACCAGGTCGACCTCGCGGCCGAACGCCCACAGGTCCAGGTTCTGGTAGTCGGGCACCATGAGGTTGGTCGTCACCGGCCGGTCGCTGTGGGCGCGGATCGCGTCGCGCTGCTCGCGGTAGGCGGCGAGGGTCTCGTCGGACCAGAAGCGCTTGTAGTCCAGGACTTGGCCGGGGTTGTGGTGCCACTGGCTGGTGCGGGGCGGGATGATCTGCTCCCACGAGGTGTAGTGCTGGCTCCAGAAGGCCGTTCCCCAGGCTTCGTTGAGGGCGTCCAGGGAGCCGTGGCGGGTGCGCAGCCAGACGCGGAAGGCGGCGGCGGTGTGGTCGCAGAAACAGAGGGTGACGTACTCGTTGTGGACGTGCCACAGGGCGAGTGCGGGGTGGTCGCCGTAGCGTTCGGCGAGGGCGGTGGCGATGCGGCGGGCGGCCTGGCGGTAGGCGGGGGAGGTGAGGCAGTAGGTGTCCCGGCTGCCGTGGGTCAGGCGGGTGCCGTCGGGGCCGACGGGCAGGGCGTCCGGGTGGGCCAGGGAGAACCAGGGCGGCGGGGAGGCGGTGGGGGTGGCCAGGTCGACGGCGACGCCGGCCGCGTGCAGCCGGTCGAGGTGGGCGTCGAGCCAGTCGAAGTCGTAACGGCCCTCCTCGGGCTCCATCAGGGCCCAGGAGAAGACGCCCACGGTGGCGAGGTTGACGCGCGCCCGGCGCATCAGCTCGTCGTCCTCCTTCCACACCTCGGCGTCCCACTGTTCGGGGTTGTAGTCCCCGCCGTAGGCGAGACCGCCGAGGCGGTCGGTGAGCCGGCGGATGTCCATCGGGGAACCGTCCTTCGGGTAGGGGTGTCAACTGCGGCGCGGGGCCGGGGCGGTGCTTTCGCGGACCACCAGGTCCGGCGGCATCAGGACGAGCCGGTGCTCCGGCTCCCGGCCGGCGGCCGCGGCGGCGATCCTCGCCATGACCTGGTCGACGGCGACCTGCCCGAGGTCCTTCCTCGGTCCGGTCACCGAGCTGAGCCGGGGGGCGTGCTGCTCGGCCATCGTGTCGGGGCAGATGGCGAGGACGGAGGCGTCCTCCGGGACGGTCCGTCCGCTGGCGCGCAGCAGGCTGAGCAGCGGGCCGATCGCCGCCTCGTTCTGCACGACGAACCCCGTGGTGTCGGGCCGGTCCGCGAGTATGCGGGCCAGGGTGCCGGCGGTGCTCTCGTACGTGCCCTCGCAGGGCCGGTGGAGGAATCGCAGGCCGCGCCGCTCGGCGCGGGCGCGGAAGCCGTTCAGGGTGCGCTCGGCGTAGCCGGCGTGCCGCCGGTAGACGCCGCTGCTGTAGCCGATGAAGGCGACGTCGCGGTGTCCGAGGTCGGCGAGGTGGTCGGCGCACAGGGCGCCGGCGGTGGCGAAGTCGTGGTCGACGCAGGAGAGTCCGCTGGGGTCGTCGGGCAGGCCGATGAGGGCGGCCGGGATGTCCTGGGCGCGCAGCACCGGTATGCGGTCGTCGTCGAGGCGGACGTCCATGAGGATGACGCCGTCGGCGAGTCCGGTGGCGGCGACGCGGCGGACGCCTTCGGGGCCTTCGTCGTTGGTGAGCAGCAGGACGTCGTAGCCGTGTTCGCGGGCCGCGACGGTGACGGCGATGGCGATCTCCATCATCGTGGGCACGTGCACCTCGGGGTTGAGCGGCACGACGAGGGCGATGATGTGTGAGCGCTTGCCGGCCAGGGCCCGGGCGCCCGCGTTGGGGTGGTAGCCGAGGTCCGTGATGGCCCGTTCGATGCGGGTCCTGGTCTCGTCGGAGATCGGGCGCTTGCCGCTGAGGGCGTAGCTGACCGTGCTCGACGAGACGCCGGCGTGCCTGGCCACATCGGCGAGTGTCACCATCGCGCTGCTTCCTTCGTGTCGGTTCCGTTGAGGGCGTGTTCCCGGTCCGGTCCCCGGTCCGGCCGGGGCGCGCCGGACCGGTGCGGGCGGCTCAGCCCTTGATCGCTCCGGTGAGGACACCGGTGCGCAGGTGCTTCTGCACGAACGGGTACACGATCACCAGTGGTACCAGGGTGAGGACCACGACCGCCATCTGCAGCGACAGCGGGGCGGTTTGCACACTGGTGTTCCCGAAGCCCGAATTGACCGAACCGGGCAGGCCGTTCGCCCGGTTGACGTAGGTGAGCAACACGTACTGGAGCGGCCACTTCTCACTGTCCGTCGGCATGTAGAGCATCACGTTGAAGAAGGAGTTCCAGTACCCGACGGCGTAGAACAGCGCGGTGACGGCGGTGACGGCGCGTGAGGTGGGCAGCACGACGGACCACAGGATCCGCCAGTGCCCGGCTCCGTCCATCCGGGCCGCGTCGATCAGTTCGGAGGAGGTCTCCTGGTAGAAGGCGCGCAGCACCAGGATGTTGAAGACGGAGACGGCGCTCGGCAGGATCAGCGCCCACCACTGGCCGTAGCCACCGAGGCCGGTGACGACCAGGAAGCTCGGGATCAGGCCGCCGCCGACGAACATCGTGGTGATCAGCAGCAGCAGGACGAAGCGCTGCCCGAACGACCGGGGCCGGGAGAGGCCGTAGGCACACAGGATGGAGACGGCCATGGACACGGCGGTGCCGACCACGGTGATGCCCAGGCTCACGCCCAGCGCGGTGACGATCGTCGGATCGCCGAGCATCTGGCGGTACGTCTCAGTGGTCAGGCCGTCCGGCCAGATCACCAGGCCGCCGGCCCGGTTGATGGCACCGGGGGTGGAGAAGCTGGTCAGGACGATGATCCAGAGCGGGACCAGGATGACGGCGAGCGTCCCGCCGAGCGTAAGGCCCTTGGCGGCCTGGCCGACGGCGGTGGGCGGCTCGTCCCAGGGCGGGCGGGTGGAGCGGGCCCGGCGGCGGGCGGCTGCTGTGGCGGTGCGGCGCTTCTCGCCCCGCGAACCCATGGTGAGTGCGTTCGTCATCGGATGCCTCCAAGGAAACGCCGGCCTTCAGGCCGGGGAGGAATTGGGCCGCCCGCGCAGCGGGGCAGGGTCGGCGATTCTCCGTCAAGGCGGACCGTTGTCCACCAACTGCCCACAGGTCGTCACAAGGATGGGTGTTAGCGTGTGATACGTGACGACCACTCACGTGAAGCGGGCTTTCAAGTTCCGCTTCTATCCGACCGATGCGCAGGCGGCCGAGCTGTCGCGCACGTTCGGGTGCGTGAGGCTCGTGTACAAAGCGCTGGCCGCCCGGTCCGAGGCGTGGACGATGCGTCAGGAGCGGGTGAACTACAACGCCACCTCGGCCATGCTGACCGAGTGGAAGAAGACCGAGGAACTGTCGTTCCTCTCCGAGGTCTCCTCCGTTCCGTTGCAGCAGGCCCTTCGGCATCTGCAAGGGGCGTTCTCCAACTTCTGGCTGAAGCGGGCGAAGTATCCGACGTTCAAGTCGAAGAAGAAGTCCCGCAAGTCCGCCGAGTACACCACCAGTGCGTTCCGCTACCGGGATGGTCGGCTCACGCTGGCCAAGATGACGGAGCCTCTGGACATCGTGTGGTCCCGGCCGCTCCCCGAGGGGCGGTCGCCGTCCACGGTGACCGTGTCGCAGGACAGCGCGGGCCGGTGGTTCGTCTCCCTTCTGTGCGATGACCGGCCGTCGATGCCGGCGCCCATCCATGCGGCGGTGGGCATCGACGCCGGGATCACCAGCCTGGTGACGCTCTCCACCGGGGAGAAGGTCACCAATCCGAAGCACGAGCGCGCCGACCGGGAACGCCTGGCCAGGGCCCAGCGGGAACATGCCCGCAAGGCCAAGGGCTCGGCCAACCGGGAGAAGGCCCGCAGGAAGGTCGCCCGCGTCCACGCGAAGATTGCCGACCGGCGCAGGGACTTCCTGCACAAGCTCACCACCCGACTCGTCCGTGAAAACCAAACGGTCGTGATCGAGGATCTGACGGTCCGCAACATGCTCAAGAACCGCAAGCTGGCCCGCGCGATCAGCGACGCGAGCTGGTCCGAGATGCGGTCGATGCTGGAGTACAAGGCAGACTGGTACGGGCGCGAGATGATCACCGTTGACCGGTGGTTCCCCTCCTCTGGGCTGTGCTCGGCCTGCGGCACCCTGCACGGCAGGATGCCGCTCAACGTCCGCGAGTGGACGTGTGACTGCGGGACGGCCCACGACCGGGACGTCAACGCAGCTCGCAACATTCTGGCCGCCGGGCTGGCGGTTACAGCCTGTGGAGACGGTGTAAGACCTCAACGGAGCACTCCGGGCGGGCAGTCGTCAGTGAAGCAGGAAGTCGTCCCACCGCAGCGCACACGCGCAGCGGCTCAGCCGCGAGGCTGAGGGGAATCCCCCTCGTTCACGAGGGGGAGGATGTCAATTGCGGTACAGCCCGTCCTCGCCGAAGGCGTGCGCCAGCTTGTTGGCACCCCAGATGAGCAGCAGCGAGACCACGCTCTTGAAGAGCCCGGCCGCCGCGCCGTAGCTGTAACCGCCGGTGGCGATGCCGTAGTAGAAGGAGAAGGAGTCCAGGACGTCCGCGGCCTCGTGGCCGACGGCGTCGCGCTGGACCAGGAACTGCTCGAACCCGACGGACAGGGCGTTGCCGAGCCGCAGGACCAGCATCAGCACGATCACCCCGCGCAGGCCCGGCAGCGTGATGTGCCACATCCGCCGCAGCCGCCCGGCGCCGTCGGCGGCCGCGGCCTCGTACAGCTCGCTGTTGATCGCGCTCAGCGCAGCGAGGAAGACGATGATGCCCCAGCCCGCCTCCTTCCAGATCGCCTGCGAGGTGACCAGCAGGGCGAAGGTGTGCGGGTTGGTCATGATGTCCCAGGTGCCGATGTCGTGCTGGCGCAGGAACTGATTGAGCATGCCGGCGCCGCCGAGCATCTGCTGGAAGATCGTGACCGCCAGCACCCACGAGAAGAAGTGCGGCAGGTAGACGACGGACTGGAAGAAGTTGCGGACCCGCTCGCTGATCACCGAGTTGAGCAGCAGAGCCAGGGCGATGGGGACCGGGAAGAAGAGGATCAGCTGGACGAAGCTGAGGTACAGCGTGTTCTGCAGCGAGGCCCAGAAGGCCGGGTCGCCGAACAACTGCTGGAACTGGTCGAAGCCCACCCATTCGCTGTGCCAGACCCCGACCAGCGGGTCGTACTCCTGGAAGGCGGTGACGATGCCGAACAGCGGGACGTAGTTGAACACCAGGAGCAGGACGACCGCTGGCACCGTCATCAGCAGGAGGGACTTGTCGCGCCGCAGCCTGGTCCGCCAGTTGAGCCGCGCGGGGCCGGCAGGCTGCTTCGGGGCCGCGGTGCTCACTGGCCGGTGCCGTACTTGTCGAGGACGTTGTCGGTCATCCACTGCTTGAGCCGCTCCCCGGGGCCGTTGCGCCAGCTGGCGATGGCGTCCTGCAACTCGGAGACCTTCTTCTTGCCGTGGTAGCAGTCCTTGAGGGTGTCGTTGACGTTCTGCGCGGCCGATGCCGAGGCGATGGCCTGCGGCATGCTGAGGTTCATGCCCCAGAAGGGCGGCTTGGTGAGGTACTTGACGTTGGCGGCCGACCAGCTCGCGAAGTCCTTGGTGATCTGCTCGCCGCCCGGGTTGCTGAGCACGGAGCCGGAAGCGGCCAGGAACTGGTAGGTCGTCACCTGGACGTCCTTCTTCCCCTCCTCCGTGAAGGTCGGCATGCCGTTCACCCGGGTGTGGTGGACGCCCTCGACACCGAAGTTGACCATGGTGTACTCCGCGGTGCCGTAGGGGGCGGCGAGGTAGTTCGCGACGGCGAGCAGTTCCTGGATCTGCTCCGGCTTCAGACGGGCGTTGAGGTAGCTGATCATGCTGGCGGCGGCACCCATGTAGATCACCGGCGTGCCCTTGCCGTCGGCGGTGATGGCGTTGAAGGCGCCGCGGCGGTAGTTCGGGTCGGCGGCGGTGCCGGACTGGTGGTCGGCCAGGTTCCACGCGCCCAGTCCGCCGCCCCCGATGAGCGTCTTGCCGCTGTAGAAGCGGGTGGAGCTGTTGGCGACGTCACCGGCGAGCGCGTCCGGGTGCATCGAGCCCGAGGTGGCCAGGCGGTAGTGCCAGTCGATGGCCTCCAGGAACTCCTGGGTCTCGAACGGGTGGACCAGCTTGCCGTTGTCGATCCGCCAGTTCATGGGGACGTTCCAGGAGAACTGGAGGTAGGTCCACACGTCGTCGAAGGCCCACACGCCCCGCTTGGCCTCGGTCAGTTCCTTGCCGAGGTTCATCAGGTCGTCGGCGGACTTCACCTGGTCGGCGGTGATGCCCCGGGCCTCCAGGATGTCCCGGCGGTAGAAGGTGGCGCCGGGGATGCCGAAGCTGGTGGAGAAGCAGGGGATCCCGTAGAGCCTGTCGCTCCAGACGCCGTGCTGCCAGGCGCCGGTGGGCAGGGCGGCCAGGTTGGGGTACTTCTTGATGTTGTCGCCGGACAGGTAGGGGGTCAGGTCCGCGAGCTGGGTGCCGGCCAGCCCACCGGTGTTGAAGTTGCTGCTCATCCAGGCCGGCAGGTTGATCCAGTCCGGGAGCTTCTTGGCGGCGGTCATCGTCGGGATGATGGTGTTGTAGTTGATCCCGTCCGTCGGCTTGACGGTCAGGTCGACTCCGAGTGCCTTGTTCATCGCCTGGTAGAAGGAGTTGCCGACCGGTGGGGCCGTGCCCCACAGCGGGGTGATCGCCGTGTAGCTGCCGCCCTTGCCCGGGACGCCGGAGACGCTGGTGGGCGGGGAGGCCGGGTAGGAGAGGTAGGCCGGGTCGGTCGCGGCGTCGCCCGTGCCCTGCACGGGGGCTATGTCCGGCTTGACCGCGTTGGCGTTGGGCACGTAGGTCGGCAGGGCGGCCTTGAGGCCCTCCCCGGTGTTCGCCCCGGCCTTCTTGTCCGAGCCGCCGCCGCAGGCGGACAGCAGGGGTGCCATCGCGGCGGCTCCCGCGACCGTGGCGGCGGTGGTGAGGAAGCTCCTGCGGTTCAACCCGGATCTCATGATGGCGTGGCCCTCTCCGTCGAAGCGTTGAAGCATCAAAGCGCCGAAGCATCGAAGCGTCGAAGCGCTTGGATGTTTCGGCGAGACTAACGACGCGTTACCAGTTGGGCAAGAGGCTGAACAAATCCAAAATCGTTTGCGCTCTGGGGAGTTGACAGTCCTATCGGAGCATGCCAGCGTCGAAACGCTTCGATCATCCGGTCGCCGAGCCGAGCCCGCCCGAAGGGTGTTCCACGTGAGTTCCGTGTCCGCTGCCGGCCTGCCCGGCTTCCGCAATCCCACGCTCGCCCTGCGGGAGCGTGTCGACGATCTGCTCCGGCGGCTCACGCCCGACGAGCGGCTCGCGATGCTGCACCAGTACGCGCCGGCGGTGCCGCGACTGGGCGTCGGCCCCTTCCGCACCGGCAGCGAGGGCCTTCACGGCGTCTCGTGGCTCGGTGCGGCGACGGTGTTCCCGCAGGCCGTCGGCCTGGGCGCCAGCTGGGACGAGGAGTTGGTGCGCCGGGTCTCCGAGGCGGTCTCCACCGAGCTGCGGGCCTTCCACTACCACCGCCCGCCGGCCGTCGGCAGCACCGAGCGCGGGCCGAACTCCTTGCAGTCCTGGGCTCCGGTGCTCAACCTGCTGCGCGACCCGCGCTGGGGGCGCAACGAGGAGGGCTACTCCGAGGACCCGGTGCACACCGCGCGCATCGGAGAGGCGTTCTGCCGCGGTCTGACCGGCGATCGCCCGGACTACCTGCGGGCCGCCCCGGTGCTCAAGCACTTCCTCGCCTACAACAACGAGGACGACCGCTGCACCACCTCCTCCGCCCTGCGTCCGCGCGTGCTCCAGGAGTACGACCTCGCCGCCTTCCGGCCCGTCATCGCCTCGGGCGCCGCGACCGGCGCGATGGCCGCTTACAACCTGGTCAACGGCCGCCCCTGCCACGTGAGTCCGCTGATCGAGACGGAGCTGCGCCGCTGGGCCCGGCCGACCGGGCACGAGCTGTTCGTGGTCAGCGACGCCGAGGCCCCCTCCAACCTGGTCGACCCGGAGCACTACTTCGACGACCACGCCGAGTCCCACGCGGCCGCGCTCAAGGCCGGCATCGACAGCTTCACCGACCGCGGCGAGGACACGGAGACCGTGGTCGGCCGGCTGCGCGAGGCGCTGGAACGCGGCCTGATCGAGGAAGCCGACGTGGACCGCGCCGTCCGCCGCCAGCTCGAAGTGCGCTTCCGTCTCGGCGAGTTCGACCCCGAGCTGGACCCGTACGCCGCCATCGGCCCGGAGGTGATCGACTGCGCCGAGCACCGCGCGCTGGCCCGGCAGGCCGCGACCGAGTCGGCCGTCCTGCTCAAGAACGACGGCCTGCTGCCGCTCGACCCCGCCCGCACGCCGCGGATCGCCGTCATCGGCCCGCTCGCCGACGTGCTCCTCGAGGACTGGTACAGCGGCACCATGCCGTACCGGGTCGGCCTGGCCACCGGCCTCGCCGCGGCCCTCGCCCCGCACGGCGGCGAGATCGTCCGGGTGGAGGGCTGCGACCGGATCGCCCTGCGCTCGCGCACCACCGGTGACCTGCTCGGCAAGACCTCCTTCGACGTGACCGACTGGGGCGGCGGCGCCTCCACCCTGCGCGCCGTCGACACCGGCCGCTATCTGACCCTCCACGACGACGAGGGCCTGGCCGCCGACCAGGACGTCATCAAGGCCTGGTTCGTCAAGGAGACCTTCCGGTTCGAACCGGCCGGCGAGGACACCGTGCTGCTGCGCAACGTGTTCACCGGCCGCTACGCCGCCGTGGATCCGACCGACGGCCGGGTGACGGTCACCGCCGAGACGCCGGACGCCGCCGAGCGCTGGCAGCGCGAGCTGCTGCGCGACGGCCGCGCCGAGGCGCGCGAGGCCGCCGCGACGGCGGACGCCGCCGTCGTCGTCCTCGGCAACCACCCGATGATCAACGGCCGCGAGACCGAGGACCGCGCCGACATCCGCCTGCCCGAGGGCCAGGAGGACCTGCTGCGCGCCGTCGCCGAAGCCCGCCCGCAGACGGCACTGATCGTGATGAGCAGCTACCCCTACGCCGTCGACTGGGCCGACGAGCACCTGCCCGCCGTGGTGTGGACCTCCCACGGCGGGCAGGAAACAGGACACGCGCTGGCCGCCGTGCTGCTCGGCGAGGCCGAGCCCACCGGTCGGCTGCCGCAGACCTGGTACCGGGGCGACGACCCGCTGCCCGCCCCGCTCGACTACGACATCATCAAGGCCGGCTGGACCTACCAGTACCACCAGGGCGCCGCCCTCTACCCCTTCGGCCACGGGCTGTCCTACACCGACATCGCCTACCGCGACCCGCGCCTGTCGCAGCCGTCGATCGGCCCGGACGGCGCGGTCGACCTCACCGTCACCGTGGAGAACCGCGGCCGGCGATCCGGTGGCGACGTCGTCCAGGTCTACGTCCGGGCCCTGGACGCCCGCTACGCGGCGCCCCGGCTGCGCCTGGCCGACTTCCGCAAGGTCCGCCTGGAGCCGGGGGAGACCCGCGCACTGACGTTCCGGCTGCCGGCCGAGCGGTTCGCCCATTGGGACGTCGCCACGGGCGCCTTCGCCGTCGACCCCGGCGACTACGAGGTCGTCGTGGCGCGGTCGGCCGAGAACGAGGTCCTCGTCACGCCGCTCACCGTGACCGGGGCGGCGCCCGCTGCCCGCGCCGTCGTCGGACGGACCGTCCGGGCCGTCGACTTCGACGACCACACGGACATCACCATCGTCGACGCCACCCGTGCCGACGGCGACGCCGTCACTCCCACCGACCCCCGGCAGCCCGCCGCGCTCCTGTTCCGCGCCTCCGATGTGACGGGGGCGGTCCGGGTCGAGGTCGAGACCGCCCGCGCGGACGACGCGAACGGCGCTGCCCGACTGGAGGTCCGGGCCGGCGGGCGGCTGCTGGCCGACATCGACGTGCCCGTGACCGGCGACCGCTACGCCTGGACGAGCACCACCGCCGAACTCGCCGCCCCACTCGACGGCGTGCAGGACGTGAGCCTGACCCTGCACGGCGACTTCCGGCTCTCCGTCTTCCGCTTCGCCGCAGCCGGCTGACGCCGGCGCCCCACAGACCGGCGGTCCGTCCGGAGGGGAGACGGGCCGCCACCCGTTCCAGCCCGACTCACCGCCCGGGCGATCCCGCCCGCCACACGGGCCCCGACCCGCAGTCACCAGCCGCCCGGAGGCGGCCCGGATGTCCCTGCTCACACCCCACCACGTGACCTCGAACTCGCAGCACCCGGAGGAATCCCCCATGCCCGTCACCGACTTCGGTGCCGACGAACTCGCCGGCTACCGGCCCGAGTCGATCGCCCCGCAGGACTTCGACGAGTTCTGGCAGCGCACCCTCGCCGAGGCCCGCTCGCACGGCGGTGCGGTCAAGGCCGAACGCGTCACCGCGCAGTCCGGACTGCGCACCGTCGAGGTCGACGACGTGCGCTTCCCCGGCTGGAACGGCGAGCCGGTGGCCGCCTGGTTGCTGCGCCCGCGCGGCGTGGACGGGCCGCTGCCCGTGGTCGTCGGTTACCAGGGGTACAGCGGTGGTCGCGGGCTGCCCACCGAGCACCTGTTCTGGTCCGCCG
Organism: Kitasatospora sp. NPDC041988; assembly: GCF_055588525.1. NCBI lineage: Bacteria > Bacillati > Actinomycetota > Actinomycetes > Kitasatosporales > Streptomycetaceae > Kitasatospora > Kitasatospora sp. NPDC041988. The sequence continues at coordinate 4,603 of NZ_JBVJCO010000003.1, read as the reverse complement.
CCGGCTACGCCCAGCTCGTCGTCGACAGCCGGGGCCAGGGCCACGACACCCCGGACCGGGGTACGGGCGACGGCACCCAGTGGGTCGGGGGCTTCATGACCAAGGGCATCGACTCCCCCGAGAACCACTACTACCGGCGGCTGATGACCGACTGCGTGCGCGCCGTCGACGCCGTCGCGCAGCTGCCCGGTCTCGACGCCGACCGGATCGTCGTGGCCGGCGGCAGCCAGGGCGGCGGCCTGTCCCTCGCCGTCGCCGGGCTCAGCGGGGACCGGGTGGCCGCCGTGATGCCGGACGTCCCCTTCCTGTGCCACTACCGCGAGGGCGCGCAGACCTCTCTGGACGGCCCGTACCAGGAGCTCGTCAGCTACCTGCGCTGGCACAGCCGGGAGCGCGTGCAGCCGACCTTCGCCACCCTCGCGTACTTCGACGGTGTCCACTTCGCCCAGCGGGCCACCGCTCCGGCCCTGTTCAGCGTCGGCCTGATGGACCCGGTCTGCCCGCCCCGGACGGTCTACGCCGCCTTCAACCACTACGCGGGCGAGGACCGCACCATGACGGTGTGGCCGTTCGCCGACCACGCCGGCGGCTGCGGCTCCAACCCGCCCGTCCAGCTGGCCTGGCTGCGCGAGCGCGGGCTGGCGCCGGAGCTGTGAGCACCGTGCCCTCCGGCGTCAACCTCGACCGCCTCCACCCCGCCTCCGGCCGGTCCGAGGACCTCGCCGCACTGCGCCGCGCCGAGGTCCTGCACAACGAGGTCTGGACCGAGCCGCTGTTCACCGGCCGCTACCCCGAGCACGAGGACGAGACCTGGCCGGGGCTCGCGGACGACCCGTGGCGACGGCCCGGCGACCTCGTACTGATCGGCGAGCCGCTGGACTTCGTCGGCATCAACTTCTACCGGCCGGTCACCATCGCGGCCGCCCCGCACCGCGAGGCCGACCCGGAACGGCGCACCGCCACGGACATCGGCGTCAGCGAACCGAACCCGTACGGCACCCGGCTCACCACCATGGGCCGGCCGGTCGTCCCGTCCGCGTTCACCGAGCTGCTCACCGGGCTGCACGCCCGCTACCCGCGGCTCCCGCCGATCTGGATCACCGAGAACGGCTCCGCCGAGGCCGACAGCGTCGCCCCCGACGGCCGGGTGCACGACGCGGAACGGATCGACTACCTGGCCGGCCACCTCGCCGCCGTCGCCGACGCCGTCGCGGCCGGGGTTGACGTGCGCGGCTACTACCTCTGGTCCCTGCTGGACAACTTCGAGTGGGCCCGCGGCTACGCGCAGCGCTTCGGCCTGGTCCACGTCGACTACGCAACCCTGACCCGCACGCCCAAGGACAGCTACCACTGGTACCGGGGCCTGATCACCGCGCACCGCGCGCGGACGGAGGAACGTGCACGATGAAGTTCACCGACGGCTACTGGCTGATGCGCCCGGGCGTCACCGCGCGCTACGCCACCGAGGTCGCCGACGTCCGCACCGGCGAGGACCGGATGACCCTCTACGCGCCCGTGAAGCACGTGCGCGGCCGTGGTGACACGCTCAACAGCCCGCTGCTGACCGTGGAGTGCTGGTCCCCCGCCGAGGGCGTGATCGGCGTGCGCACCACCCACCACGCGGGGTCGGTGCGCAGCGGGCCCGAGTTCGCGCTGCCCGGGGCCGAGGCGGGCGCCGGGAAGGTGCGCCGCGACGGCGACGTCGTGGAGCTCTGCGCCGGCGAACTGACGCTGCGGGTGGACACCTCCACGCCGTGGCAGCTGGAGTTCACCGCCGGAGGGCGGGTCCTGACCACGGTGGGGGAGCGCGGCACCGGCTTCGTCACCGACGCCGACGGCCGCCACCACCTGCTCGGACAACTCGCCCTGGGCGTCGGCGAACTGGTCTACGGCCTGGGGGAGCGGTTCACCCCGTTCGTCCGCAACGGCCAGGTGGTGGACATCTGGCAGGCGGACGGCGGCACCAGCAGCGAACAGGCCTACAAGAACGTCCCGTTCCACCTGACCAACCGGGGCTACGGCGTCTTCGTCAACCACCCCGGCAAGGTCAGCTACGAGGTCGGCTCCGAGTCCGTCGGCCAGGTGCAGTTCAGCGTTGAGGACCAGTCGCTGGAGTACTTCGTCGTCCACGGCCCGAGCCCCAAGGCGATCCTGGAGCGCTACACCGCGCTCACCGGTCGCCCGGCCCTGCCCCCGGCCTGGGCGCTCGGCCTGTGGCTGACCACCTCCTTCACCACCGAGTACGACGAGGCCACCGTCAACCGCTTCGTCGGCGGCATGGCCCAGCGCGGCATCCCGCTGAGCGTGTTCCACTTCGACTGCTTCTGGATGCGTGGGTACCAGTGGAGCGACTTCCGCTGGGACCCGGACACCTTCCCGGACCCGGCCGGCATGCTCGCCAGGCTCAAGGAGCAGGGGCTGCGCATCTGCCTGTGGATCAACCCGTACATCGCGCAGAAGTCGGAGCTGTTCGCCGAGGGCATGCGGGAGGGCTACCTGGTGCGGCGCCCGGACGGCAGCGTCTGGCAGTGGGACCTCTGGCAGCCGGGCATGGCCCTGGTGGACTTCACCAACCCCGCCGCCACCGCCTGGTACACCGACAAGCTACGCGCCCTGCTGGACGTCGGTGTCGACTGCTTCAAGACCGACTTCGGCGAGCGCATCCCCACCGACGTGGTGTGGCACGACGGCTCCGACCCCGAGCGGATGCACAACTTCTACACCCACCTCTACAACCGGGCGGTGTTCGAGCTGCTCCGCGAGGAGCGCGGAGAGGGGGAGGCGATGCTGTTCGCCCGGTCCGCCACCGCGGGCGGGCAGCAGTACCCGGTGCACTGGGGCGGGGACTGCGAGTCGCACTTCAACGCCATGGCGGAGTCGCTGCGCGGGGGCCTGTCCCTCGGCCTGTCCGGCTTCGGCTTCTGGAGCCACGACATCGGCGGCTTCGAGGGCACCCCGACCCCCGCCGTCTTCAAGCGCTGGACCCAGTTCGGCCTGCTCTCCTCGCACAGCCGGCTGCACGGCAGCAAGTCGTACCGGGTGCCGTGGGAGTTCGGTGACGAGGCGGTCGAGGTCACCCGCGAGTTCACCCTGCTCAAGCACCGGCTCGCGCCGTACCTCCAGCGCGCGGCGCAGCAGGCCCACGCCACCGGCGTCCCGGTGATGCGGGCGATGGTGCTGGAGTTCCCGGACGACCCGGCCGCCGCCACGCTCGACCGGCAGTACCTGCTCGGCGACGACCTGCTCGTCGCGCCCGTCTTCACCGAGGACGGCGCGGTCGAGTACTACGTGCCCGAGGGGACGTGGACCAACGTCCTCACGGGCGATCAGGTCACCGGCCCGCGCTGGGTGCGGGAGCGGCACGGCTTCCACACCCTGCCGCTGCTCGCCCGGCCCGATTCCGTCATCCCGTTCGGGGCGGACGACCAGCGCCCGGTCTCCGCCTGGGCCGACGGCGTCGAACTGCGGGTCCACGCCTTCGCGGACGGTGCCGAGCGCACCGTGGTGATCCCGCGCAGCGACGGCCCCGGCGAGACCGCCCGCTTCGACGTGCGCCGCACCGGCGACCGGATCCGGGTGGCCACCGACAGCCCGCACCCCTGGCAGCTGCGGATCGGCGGCCCGGACGGTGCGCTGCACGTCAGCCCCGCGGGCACCCGGGAAGCCGAACTGCCCTACCCGGCCTGAGCCCGGCCCTGACGCGAGGTCACGCGCCACCGAGCCGTGGCGCGTGACCTCGACCCCTTCCTGGAGGGTCCGTCCATGCGCGATGTCTTGACGGTGTCCTGGCGGCTGGCCATAGTGATGCCCGTTGCGGCACGGGAGGTGTCCGTGCCGTCATCACGCGCGCCCCTTCCCGGCCGGGATTGTTAGCGCTAACAAAGCTCAGGCGCCGCCCCTGGACCTGACAGGCGGCAGCCCGAGCCGGGTCCGGTGGCGACGGACGGAGCCGAACCGGACCGCTCACTCCACACCCCACCCAGTGAAGGAGTTCCTCATGATCAAACTGTGGATGCACCGCCTCCGACGGGCGTTCCTGGCGGCCGGCACCACCACCGTGCTTGCCGCCGGCCTGCTCACCGCCACGGCCGGGACCTCGCAGGCGGCCACCCAGGGTCCGTGCGACCTCTACCGCGCCGGTGGCACGCCGTGCGTCGCCGCGCACAGCACCACCCGGGCCCTGTACGGCGCGTACAACGGCCCGCTGTACCAGGTCAGGCGTGCCTCCGACAACGCGACCAGGGACATCGGCCTGCTGAGCGCCGGCGGATACGCCGACGCCGCCGCGCAGGACTCCTTCTGCGCCGGTACCAGCTGCGTCATCACCGTGATCTACGACCAGTCCGGCAAGGGCAACCACCTCACCCAGGCGCCGGGCGGCGGGGCGGCCGGCGGTCCGGACAACCTCGCCAACGCCTTCGAGGCGCCGGTCACCGTCGGCGGGCACAAGGCCTACGGCGTCTACGTCGCCCCCGGGACGGGCTACCGCAACAACAACACCAACGGCATCGCCACCGGCGACCAGCCCGAGGGCATGTACGCCATCTTCGACGGCACGCACTTCAACGGCGGTTGCTGCTTCGACTACGGCAACGCCGAGACC
>NZ_JBVJCO010000002.1:347442-387056 GCF_055588525.1 Kitasatospora sp. NPDC041988 | reverse complement strand
AGAGATGTCGACCACACCCCCACCCCACCACGACATCACGACGGTCCTATCCGCCCCCCCCCCCCCCCCCCCCCCCCCCCCCCGCCCACCCCCCCCCCCCCCCCCCCCCCCCCCGCGCCGTTCCCGGCCTGGTCAGTATCGTGAGGTCCCCGGACACAGAGGAGAGCAGCAGATGGCGGACGCCCGCCCGCGCCGCCCGGCGCGCCCCCGCGAGGAGGTCTTCGCCACCGCGCGGGCCTCGATCGCCGAACACGGGCTCGCCAAACTCACCATGGCCGGCCTCGGCAAGCAGCTCCAGATGAGCGCCGGGCACCTGCTCTACTACTTCGGCAGCAAGGACCAGCTGCTGCTGGAGACGCTGCGCTGGAGCGAGGACCAGCTCGGCGCCCGCCGCCACGACGCCCTGACCGACGGCACCCGGGACGTCTGGGACCGGCTCGCCGCCTACACCCGGCTCTACCTCCCCGAAGGCCCCGGCGACCCGCGCTGGATCCTCTGGGTCGAGGTGTGGGGCCGCTCCCCCGCCAGCGAGGAGCTCCGGCAGGGACAGCTGGAGATCGAGGCCCCGTGGGACGCCGACCTCGTCGCCCTCCTCGAAGAGGGCGCCGCCACCGGCCACTTCACCCCCGGCACCGCCCCCGACCGCGCCGCCCAGATCCGCGCCCTCCTCGACGGCCTCGCCGTCCCGCTCGCCCTCGGCCTCCCCGGCGCCCGGCGACCCCGCGCGCTGCAGCTCGCCGAGTCGGCCTGCGGCACCCTGCTGGGCGCCGGCAGCTGACCCGGCCGGGCGGCGGGTGGCGCCCGGCCGGGTCACTCCCCGCCTCTCACTCCGTCCAGAGGGCGGCGGCCGTGCGGTCGTCGGCGTAGCCCTTGGCACGGACCTGCACCTGGCGGAGGAAGTCGACGGTGCCCGGGGGGTGGGGGTGGGCCCAGTGGGAGGAGAGGAAGTGGGCGACGGCCGGCTCGTCGGCGATCGGGCGGGCCAGGCCGGGGGTGCAGAGCAGCAGGATGTCGCCCGGTGTGGCCGGGACCATCCGGAAGCGGAACGGCCGCGGGTCCGGCACCGGGGCGTCCGGCACCGGCGGCTGGCCGTCCGGGTGGTGCAGCAGCCGTGCGGCGTACGCGTCGATCCAGTGGCCGGAGCGCAGCAGGTAGAGCCCGCCCGGACCGACCCCGAAGGCCGCCCGGTACGAGGCCTCCGGGTCGAGCGGGAGCAGCAGGCAGTGCAGCGCGGCCGGGGACTGCGCGCCGTCGTCGCCCTCGGCTTCGGGGGCGAGAGCACGGAGCGGGGCGGCCGCGCTGGTGGCGAGGCGCTGGAGGCCGTACCGGAGGCGGTCGCGGGCGCCGTCGCGCAGATCGGCGGCGAGCCCGGTCCGGCTGCGGCCGATCGCGGTGGCGAGCTGGCGGACGGCCTCGGCGGTGGCGGTGGCGACGGCCTCGGGGGCCACCTCGCCGTCCGCGCCGGTGCGGTCGAAGCCGCCGATCGCGGCGAGCAGCAGCCCGTCGGGGGCCTCGCCGAACCTGGTCACCAGCAGCGTGTCTCGGCGGGGCTCGCCGCGGTAGCGGGCGGAGTCGCCGCGGACGGAGACGGCCCGCAGGGTGGCGGCGCCGTACTGGGCGCCCTCCAGCACGGTGTCCGGCACGACGGCGCCGAGCGCGCCCGGATCCGCCTCGGGCACGGCGGTCGGCTCGGGCCCGTACGTGGGCGGGCGCTCGCCGACGTGCGGCGCGGCGGGCCCGGCACCGGCGAGCACCGACCGGGGGGCGGGGCGGGGCGCGGGGGCGGGGGCGGGGGCGGGGGCGGGCTCCGGCTCGGGCCGGGGTTCAGACGCGACGGGCTCCGGCTCCGGCGCCAGTGCGACGGCCGGCTCGGGGTCGGGCTCCGGCGCGGGGGCCGGTTCCGGCTCGGGCACGGCTTCGGGTGCGGGTTCGGGTGTCTTCTCCAGTACGGGGGCCGGCTCGGGTTCGGCCTCGGCCTCCGCCGCCGCCATCTCCGCCTCCGCCTCCGCCTCCGCCGCCCAGGGCGGGGCCGGGAACCGGTGTGTCTCCTCCGGGTCGCGTTGCTGCCCGATCACCCCGATCGCGGTGTCGAACCAGTCGTCGATGCTGTCCCGCTCCAGCACCGCCTCCTCCGCGACCGCCTGCGCCGCGAGCGCGTCCGCACCCGCGTCCGCAGGTTCGGCCACGGCCTCGGCCACCGGTTCGTCCGCCGCCTCGGCCGCCGATTGGTCCGCCGGTTCCTCCGTCCGCTGCCGCCCGATCAGCCCGGCCGCCGTCTCGAACCAGTCGTCGACGCTGCCCTCCCCCGGTTGCGCGTCCGGGGTGTCGGGGAGGGTGCCCGCCGGCCCTTCGTAGACCGTGTCCCACCAGCCGTCGTCCGGCCGGTGCTGCTGTGCGGGTGCACCCTTTTTGTTCATCTGGCGGCTCCTGGTCGGTCCGTGTGCGCGCCGCCCCCGGCGGGGCCGGACTCGACGTCATTGTCTCCAAGAGCAACGACGCTGTCCGGGTTTCGGCGACATACCGTGCACTGATCGGATGATCCCGATCACCGGGTTCGCCCGGTATTCCGCTTCCGTTCCGTCCGTGCTTGCCGGAACTGCCCCGAGCAGGGCGTTTACGGGGTGTTCGACCCCTTCGGGCGCCGAAAATGAGGGCCGAGGAGGGGCATCGCTTCACTCGTTCGGCTGATTAAATGTGCGCATGACCGCGTCGGCCCCCAGATCGTCCCGACCGGGGAGGGCCGCAGTCGCGGGTCGCCCGGTGGGTGTGCTGTGGGTCCTGCTGCTGGTCGGACTGCTGACGGCGCTGCCGTGCGCGGGCCAGGCCCAGGCGGTCTCGGCCGACCGGCCCGACCCGCCCGCGGCCACGACGATCACCACCCTCGCCGGCCCGCTCGCAGGCCCGTCCGCCGAGGCGCCGGCGGTGCCGAAGCCGGCGGACGCGGCACACCCGTCCCGCCACGTGGACGGGCCCCGGCACTGGACGTGGTGCTCGGCCGACGGCCAGCCGCCGCACCGCGACAACGGCTGCTCCGGCCACCCGTACTGCGGCCAGGACGCCCAGCTCCCCAACCCGCCGCCGCAGCCCCAGCCAGCCGTGGCGCCCCGCCCGGACACGCCGGAGGCGCTGCCCCGGGTGGTGCCGCGGGGGCTGCTGGACGGTTCGCACCCGGCACCCGACCTGCACGAGCTCCAAGTCCACCGGTCCTGAGCGGAACCCACCGCCGGCCGCCCCCCTGCCCGTCCGAGCGGACAGCAGGACGGACGGCACCGACGGATCCGCCCCTCCACCCCCCACTTCAGACCGCCGCGCCCTCAGCGTGCGGCGGGGACAAGGACACCACATGGGTTCCGCCTCCAAGCAGTCCAACAAGCCCGGCGGCAAGCGCGGCACGGCAGACCGCCGCGCCTGGATCGCCGAGCAGCGCGCCGTCGAGCAACGCCGCGACCGCCGCAACAAGATCCTCGCCTCCGTGGTCGCCGGTGTGCTGGTGATCGCCGCGATAGCCACCAGCACCTGGATCGTGGTCGACGCCAACAACGACAAGAAGGCCAAGGAGGTCGCCGCCAACGCGCCGATCGACGGTGTGAAGACCTTCGGCGACCTGAGCCGCAACCACGTCAAGGAGAAGGTCACCTACCCGATGACCCCGCCGGTCGGCGGCGACCACAACGCGATCTGGCTGGACTGCATGGGCCACGTCTACGACCAGCCGGTCGAGAACGAGCGCGCCGTCCACTCGCTGGAGCACGGCGCGGTCTGGGTGACGTACAACGGCAAGGCCACGCCGGACGACATCAAGACGCTCTCCGACAAGGTGAAGGCCACCCCGTACTCGCTGATGAGCCCGTACCCGGACGAGCAGGGCACCATCACGCTGAACGCGTGGAGCACCCAGCTGATCGTGGACAACGCCAACGACCCGCGGGTGAGCGAGTTCTTCACCAAGTACGTGCAGGGCAAGCAGACCCAGGAGCCGGGCGCGTCCTGCACCATGGGGGCGATGTGACCACGGACGCGGTGACACCCGAGGACGCGGACGAGGCCCCCGGCACCTCCCGCCGGCGGCTCTGGTGGCCGGCCGCGCTGGCCGCCGCGCTCGCCCTCGCCCTCGGGGTGCCCGCGCTGGTGGCGAGCGGGACGTCCGCCTCCGGCTCGTCCTCGCTGACGGCCCCGGCGGGCGACTCGCCCGAGGCTGGGTTCGCCCGCGACATGGCGACCCACCACCAGCAGGCCGTCGACCTGTCGTTCATCGTCCGGGACCGGACGGGCGACGAGCCGGTCCGCACCCTCGCCTTCGACATCATCAACACCCAGGCCAACCAGCGCGGGATGATGATGGGCTGGCTCGACCAGTGGGGGCTCCCGCAGCACTCGCCGGCCAAGCCGATGGCGTGGATGAACATGAAGCACACCTACGAGGCGCACGACGGCTCGCTGATGCCCGGCATGGCCACCAACGCCCAGCTCGCCAAGCTGCGTTCGCTCAGCGGGCGCGAGGCCGAGGTGTACTACCTGCAGCTGATGCTGGAGCACCACAAGGGCGGGGTGGGGATGGCCCAGGGCTATGTCGACCTGGCCAAGAACGAGAGCGAGAAGCGGCTCGCCCAGTCGATGGTGGTCGGGCAGACGTCGGAGATCCAACTGATCACCGACATGCTCACGGAGCGCGGCGCCGCCCCCGGCGTGCCCGCCTGACGTTCCGCGCCCAACGGGCCGGGGTGCGGCGCACGGTCAAACCGTCCGCCGCACCCCGGCCCTTCTCGCGGTCCGGCCGTCAGGCGCCGGTCGGGGTCCGGCCGTCAGGCGCCGGTCGGGGTCCGGCCGTCAGGCGCCGGTCGGGGTGCGGGCGGGGGCGGGCCTGCGCACGCGGGTCGGCCGGACCAGCGCCACCGCCAGGACGGCGACGGCGGCGAGCCCGAACAGCACCGCCCGGCCGCCGGACGCGGCGCCCGCCAGGTGGACACCGAGGACGGGCAGCGCGGTCCCGAGGGCCGTGCCGAGGCTGCGGGCCATGTTCACCATCCCGCCGCCGACCGCCGAGCACTCCGCCGGGATCGCCCGCATCACCAGCGCGTTGTTGGCGGGCAGCAGCAGGCCCAGCCCGCAGCCGGCGATCACCAGGGGGGCGGCGAGCAGCAGCGGGCCGGCCGGGGACGGACCGCCCGCCGGCGTCAACGCGAACAGCAGCAGCCCGGCGCCCGCGACGGCCGCGCCGGCCCGGCAGCGGGCGACGTCCGACCAGCCCCGTGGCAGCAGACCGCCGCCGACCGTCGCCGCGAGTGCGAACGCGGCCGGGAGCAGCGTGATCACCAGGCCCGCCCGGGCCACCGGGACACCCGCCCCGGTGAGCAGCACCGGGCCCAGCACCAACGGGCAGAACAGCAGCAGGTAGCCGATCAGCGCGACCACGAGCCCGGGCCGCACCCCGGGGGTGTTGACGAGCCCCGGCGCCAGGAGCGGCCGGCTCGCCCGCCGCTCCTGGCGGACGAGGCCGAGCGCGAGCACCGCCGAGGCGAGCAGCAGCGCGCCGACCGCCCAGCCGGGCAGCGGCAGGCCGGAGGCGGTGGAGAGGGCGAGCAGCAGCGCGGTGGTGGCGCCGGTGAGCAGGAGCAGGCCGGGCAGGTCGAAGCGGCCCTCGTCCCCCTTCCTCGTGCCCTCGTCCTCCTTCTTCGCCGGTGTGCCCTCGGTGCGGGTCCGGGGCAGCAGGAACCAGCCGGCCAGGATCCCCAGCACCCCGATCGGCACGTTGATCCAGAACACCCAGCGCCAGGAGGCGTGCTCCACCAGCAGCCCGCCAAGGCTCGGACCGAGTGCCAGGCCGAGCCCCTGCGCGGCCGCCTGGACGCCCAGCGCCCGCCGCATCGCGTGCTCGGGGACGCCGCGCGCCACCAGGGCGACGCTGTTGGCCTGCATCATCGCGCCGCCGACCGCCTGCACCGCCCGGCAGGCCACCAGCACCCAGAGGCCGCCGGCCAGGCCGGCGCCGAGCGAGGCCAGCGCGAAGACGGCGAAGCCACCGAGGTACATGGTCTTGCGGCCGACGAGGTCGGAGAGCCACCCGATCGGCGCGAGCAGGGCCACCAGTACCAGCAGGTAGGCCAGCGCGACCCATTCGACGGCCGCGAAGCCGGCCCCGAAGTGGCTGCCGAGCGCGGGGAAGACGAGGGCGGTGACGCTGGCGGTCAGCTGCCCGAGGAACGCCCCGAGGCAGACGGTGCCGACGGCCAGCCAGTGGGCGTGCCGCCACCGGGCGATGCCGCGCGGCCGGGGGTGCTCGGTGAGCAGTCGGGCGGCGAGGGCGGTGGCGTTCATACGGCGAAATATATCGGATGCAGATATGTTCTCTCTTCGAGCCGATCGGCATGCGATCGGAACGCCGGTACGGTCACCACCAGGCGATACGCTGTCCGCCATGTCGCCGTCACCGCCCGTTCCCGACCCCGCCGCCGAAGCCCAGCGCGAGGCCGCCGGACGTCCGGACCTCGCACCCACGGCGATCGAACGCGCCCGGCGGCTCACCGACGTGGTCACCCGGTTGCGCCGCGCCCTGCGCAGCAGCATCCGCACCGACTACCCGTGGGAGTCCCTGCCGATGGCGCAGGTCGAACTCCTCCAGACGCTCGCCGCCGCCCCGCTCCGGGTCGGCGAACTGGCCGCCCGCCAGCGACTCGCCCCCAACACCGTCAGCGGCCTGGTCGGCAAGCTCCTGGAAGCAGGCTTCGTCGACCGCCAGGCCGACCCCGGCGACCGCCGCACCGCCCGCATCGCCCTCACCCCGGCCGGCCGGCGCCAGCTCGACGACTGGCAGCACGCCCACGAACGCCGCATCGCGACCGCCCTCCACACCCTGTCCCCCGCCGACCGCGAGGCCGTCATGCAGGCACTCCCCGCCCTCGACAACCTCGCTCGCGCCCTCGCCCAGCCGGCCGCCCCCGAATAATCCGGGTGCCCCGGGCGGCGGCCGACGCTACCGTCCCGGGATGGACCTCGCGCGCATCCGCCTCGACCCCTGGACCGACGTCGACCTCGCCCTGCGGGCGAAGGCCGAATAGCCGCCGTCCACCCGATGAACTGCGCGGCGGCACATTGGGTTGCCCGACCTGAACATCGGCCTGACGGGCGCGATCAGCGTCGTGCTCGCCGCCGAGTTCCGGACCGACGACGTGCCGACCGTCGACCGGAGGCAGTTCCGCGCCATCCGGCCGCTTACCAATCACGAGGCCTTCCGGCTCCTGCCGGACGACCTCGGCGATTGATCCACTTCACTGGTCCGCTTCGCCTCAGAACAGCGTCCCGCTCTCCAGGTCCAGCAGCCACCGCTTCCGGTCCGTGCCGGCGGCGAAGCCGGTGAGGGCGCCGTTGGCGCCGAGGACGCGGTGGCAGGGGCGGACGATGAGCAGGGGGTTGGCGCCGACCGCGCCACCGACGGCGCGGACGGCCTTCGGGGAGGCGCCCGCGAGGTCGGCCAGCTGACCGTAGGTGACCGTCTCGCCGTAGGGGATCTCGTCGAGGGCGGCCCAGACCTGCCGGCGGAACTCGGTGCCGACGGGGGCGAGCGGGAGGTCGAAGGTGGTGCGCTCACCGGCGAAGTAGGCGGTGAGCTGGGCGACCGGCTCGGCGAGGGCGTCCGGATCGTGGACCCAGTCGTCCGCGGGTTCGGCGAGCGCGTACTTCTGGCCGGGGGCGGTGACGGTGGCCAGGGCGGCCGGACCGCCCTCCTCCGGCAGGACGCCGCTGAGCATCAGCCGGCCGAACGGGCTCTCCATGTAGGTGAAGACGGTCTTGCTCATGCGTCCTGCTTCTCCGTTCCCGTTCCGGTGCTGTGGTCGTTCGCGGCGCCCGCCCAGAGCCGGTGGACGGCGTAGGAGCGCCAGGGTGCCCAGGCCTCGGCCGCGCGGGCGGCGGACTTCGGGTCGCCGGGGGCGCCGAGCCGGGTGAGGCCGTGGCGGATGCCGACGTCGGTGGGCAGGAAGACGTCCGGGTCGGCGAGGGCCCGCATCCGCAGGTAGCCGACGGTCCAGGGGCCGATGCCGGGCAGGGCGAGCAGTTGGGCGGCCGCGTCCTCCCGGTCGACGCCGCCGTCGAGCCGGACGACGCCTTCGGCCAGGGCGGCGCAGAGGCCGGTGAGCGCCCGGCGGCGGGCGGCGGGCATCGCGAAGTCCTCGGGATCGGCCACGGCGAGGGCGGCGGCGGTGGGGAAGAGCAGCCGCAGTCCGCCGCTGGGCTCGGGCAGTGCGGTGCCGTACTTCTCGGCGAGCCGGCCGGCCAGGGTGCGGGCGGCGCCGACGGTGACCTGCTGTCCCAGCACGGCGCGGACGGCCAGCTCGTGGGGGTCGACGTGGCCGGGTGAGCGCAGGCCGGGGCGGGACCGGACCAGCGTGCCGAGGACCGGGTCGGCGCCGAGCTGCTCGTCCACCGTGTCCGGGTCGGCGTCGAGGTCGAAGAGGATCCGCAGCCGCTGGACGGCGGTCGGCAGGTCGCGCAGGTCGGTGAGGAAGAGCCGGCAGTCCAGCCAGCCGCGCGTGCGCGGGTCCTCGGGCGCGAGGCCGTCGACCTCGGCGATGCCGTGCCCGTACGGGAGGGCGAGGGTGCGGCGGTAGGTGCGGACGCCGGGGCGCGCGCCGGGGGCGACCTCCTCCACGCCGGGGACGGCGCGCAGGGCGAGGAAGTCGATCAGGTGGTCGCTGTCGAGCGCGCCGCGGTAGGCGAGGCGCAGGGTGAGGCCGCCGGCCGGCGTGGCGGTCCGGCGGCCGGCGGTGACCTCGGCGCGCAGCCCGCTGGGGGTGCGGTCGTAGACCTCGCGGACGGTGTCGTTGAACTGCCGGACGGAGGCGAAGCCGGACGCGAAGGCGATCTCGGTGACCGGCAGTTCGGTGGTCTGGAGCAGCAGCCTGGCGGTCTGGGCGCGGCGGGCCCGGGCCAGGGCGATCGGCCCGGCGCCGAGCTCGGCGGTGACCTGGCGCTGGAGCTGACGGGCGCTGTAGCCGAGGCGGTGGGCGAGGCCGGCGACGCCCTCGCGGTCGACCACGCCGTCGCCGATCAGCCGCATGGCCCGGCCGACCAGGTCGGCGCGGTGGTTCCACTCCGGCGAGCCGGGCACCGAGTCGGGGCGGCAGCGGCGGCAGGCGCGGAACCCGGCGCCCTGGGCGGCGGCGGCGCTGGGGTAGAAGGTGCAGTTGGCGCGTTTGGGGGTCACGGCGGGGCAGCTCGGTCGGCAGTAGATGCCGGTCGAGGTGACGGCCGTGAAGAAGACGCCGTCGAAGCGGGCGTCGCGGCTGTCCACGGCTCGGTACCGGATGTCGTCGTCGATCACGCAGTCCAGTCTGCGGCACCGGCGGCCGGCCGACTGGCGGATATCGGACATGGGCGTCGGGGGCCGTGCCCGGGCCGGCCCGGAGGCCGGCCGCACCGGAAAACCACGCGCGTCCTCGCCCGGCCGACGGCTACGCTGACCGGCGCCCGACCACCGACCGCCCGTCCCGACAGGAGCAGGAGCCCCCATGAGCGAGCAGCCGTACACCGGCCCGGACGATCCGCGGGTCACCGCGCTCCCGGTCGGGGAGTTCGCCTTCCCCGGGCCGCTGCGCGACCAGCTGGTCGCCGCCGTCCTGAGCGGCGCCAAGACCAGCACCACCGGTCTGCTCGCCGACTACGAGCACGCGGGCGACCCGCTGCCGCAGGTGGGCGGGCACTCGGCGGTGATCGACTCGGACGGCCGCCCGGTCGCGGTGACGGAGACGACCGACGTCCGGGTCGTGCCGCTCGCCGAGGTCGACCTCCAGCACGCCCTGGACGAGGGCGAGGGCTACACCACAGTGGCCGAGTGGCGCTCCGTCCATGAGCGGTTCTGGCACAGCGAGCAGATGCGCGCCGCTCTCGGGGCCCCGGGCTTCACCGTGGACGACTCCACACCCGTCGTCCTGGAGCGCTTCCGCCTGGTGGCCGACCTGCGCTGACCCGCCGGATCCAGACCGGGGCACGCCCGGTCACGTCGGACCACACCGGGCCACACCGGGCCACGTCCGGTCACGCCGGCCGGTCGCCGCCCGCCAGGGTGCGCAGCGCCTTGTCGAGCCGCGCCTGCCGGGCCTGCGGCGTGAGCGCCTGGAGCAGCGGCAGGATCAGCTGGTACCGCCCCGTCCGGTCGAGCGCCTCGAACGCCTTGCCCGCCGCGGGGTCGGCGTCGAGCGCCGCCGCGAGGTCGGGCGGCGCCGTCGCCGTCCTCTGCGACTCGTAGGCCGCCGCCCAACGCCCGTCCCCCTGGGCACGGCGTACCTCGGCCAGCCCGGGTTCGCGCATCCGCCCGGCCGCCGTCAGCTCCGCCACCTTCTCGACGTTCACCTGCGACCAGAGGCTCCTGGGGCGGCGCGGCACGTACTTCTGCAGGTAGTACTGCGCGTCGAGCGGTTTGCGCTGCCCGGAGATCCAGCCGTAGCAGAGCCCGAGGTCGACCAGTTCGTCGCTGGTGACCGTCGGGATGCCGGTCTTCTTCTTGGCCAGCTTGATCCACACGCCCTCCCGGCGGGTGTGGTGCTCGCCGAGCCAGCTCTCGAACGCCTCGGCATCCGCGAAAGCGATGATCTCCACCCCGTCGATCTCGTCCATGAATTCAGGCTATCGAGCGGGCCGGACAACAGGGGCACACCCGGCGGCCGGGCCGGAGGGGGCCCGGCCGCCGTGACGGTCACTTCTTCACGGGGCCTCCCGTGGCGCGCAGCGACTTGGTCATGGTCTTCCACTTCTTCAGCCGGGCCGTGGCCAGCCGGGCGTCCGAGCGGGAGGCGATCCACTCGCTCTCGCGCTGGAGCTTGAGGTAGCTGTCCATCCGGCGCTGCGGAAGCGTGCCGTCCGCCAGCGCGGCCCGGACGGCGCAGCCGGGCTCGGTGTGGTGGCCGCAGTCGTGGAAGCGGCAGTCCTCGGCCAGCTCCTCGATGTCGGAGAAGGCCATCGCCACGCCCTCGCCGCCGTAGAGGCCGACCTCACGCAGGCCGGGGGTGTCGATCAGCACCCCGCCGCCCGGCAGCGGGATCAGCTCCCGGGTGGTCGTGGTGTGGCGGCCCTTCTGGTCGACCGCGCGGGCCTGCTGGACGGCCATCACGTCGGCGCCGGCCAGCACGTTGGTCAGGGTGGACTTGCCGACGCCGGACTGGCCGATCACGGCGGTGGTGCCGGGCGTGCAGGCGCGCAGCACGTCCACCCCCTCGCCGGTCTCGGCGCTGACCACCAGCACGGTGACGCCGGGGGCGATGGACTCGACGTCGGCGCGGATGAAGTCGGCGTCGTCCACCAGGTCGGCCTTGGTGAGGACGACGACCGGCTCGGCGCCGGACTCCCAGGCCAGGGCGAGGAAGCGCTCGATCCGGCCGAGGTCGGGCTCGGCGGCGAGCGAGGCGGCGATCACGACGGTGTCGACGTTGGCGGCCAGCACCTGACCGTCGGAGCGCTTGCCGGCCACCTTGCGGATGATCGCGGTGGAGCGCGGCAGCAACGCGGCGACGGCCGGCATCGGCTCGGCCGCGAGGTCGACGGCCGCCCAGTCGCCGGTGCACGGGCAGTTGATCATGTCGGCGTCGCCGACCGGCCGGGTGTCGGCCCGGACGGTGCGCAGTTCGCCCGTCTCCGGGTCGGCCAGGACGACGTCGCACTGGCCCCGGTCGACGCGGACGATCCGGGCGGGCGTCAGCCCGGCCTCGGCGAGCGGGGCGAAGCGCTCCGCGGACTCGGGCGTCCAGCCGAAGCCGGCCAGCGCGGAGTCCGAGGTCTCGGAGGAGGTGAGGAGAGAAGAAGAGGAGGAAACAGAGGCAGCGTTGAACAACGCAGTGGGCCCTTCGGGAGGAAAGTGATCCCGCCGGGCTACGGCTGCGCGCGCGAGTGCGGCGGTGTCAGCCGGCGGCCGGGAGGGAGAGGTGGTGTGTGCGAGCGCTGCTCAGGGCAGCCGTGACGACAGCAACAGCCACGAGGCTCACCTCCTGTTTCTCCTCGGGCCGGCACGAGCGCGGCCCCCGATCGGACTGATCACACCGTAACGAGCGCCGCCGCCCCTGCCAACCGGTTTTTGACCTGCGGTTCCGCGGCCGGGGCGGTGGAGCGGGCGGCCCGCCCACAGCCTTCCGCAACGGGCGTCAGGACGACGACCCGCCGTACCGGTGCCGCAGGCCGGGGTCGTCCAGCCACCACGGCCGCATGCCCTGCTCGTCCTCCTCCGGCGCGCCCGTCGCCCGCGCCTCGGCGGCCGCCGCCTCGAAGCGGGCGTCCAGCTCGGCGTCCACGGCGGCGGTCTCCTCCCGCCCCTGCACGATCATGCGGCGGACCAGGGCGGCCAGGAACGGCAGCCCGACCAGGTCCCCGAGCACCCAGAGCGCGTTGCCGCCCCAGGTCTGGTCCTGCGCCGGGCTCGGACCCCAGGGCCGGCCGAGCGCCTCGTAGTAGTGCCCGGCGACGAGATGACCCCCGTAGATCAGCAGGATGCCGAGCGCCGCGTCGAAGATCACCTCGGCGAAGGTGATGAACAGGCCGACGAGGTGCGGGTACTCGTGCCCGACCGGGTCGATCTGCAGCCGCGGCCAGAAGTACGCCAGCCCGAGCGCGACCAGCGCGAGGTGCAGTACGGCGTTCCCCACCGGACTGGTCAGCGACTCCTCGTACCAGGGGGTGCAGTAGAGCAGCCACGGCGGGGCCAGCAGCAGGGCGGTCGACACGGCCGGGAACATCAGCACCTTGGACGGTCGGCTGCGCAGCACCCGCAGCATCCGCTCCCGGCGGTCCGGCGGTGAGGAGCGGGCCAGCAGCGAGACCGGCGCGCCGAGTGCGAGCAGCAGCGGGACCAGCATCAGCAGCAGCACGACCTGCACCGCCCGGTCGGTGAACAGCACCCGCTCGTACACGCCGAGGCCGGAGCAGGTGGCCCAGACCCAGAGCGTCAGCCCGCCGAGGAAGGCGGCGGTCCTGGTCGGCTGCCAGCGTTCCCGCCCGGCCCGGCCGACGGTCCGCGCGGCGTACAGGTACCAGCCGCCGAGCAGCACGGCGAGCGTGAGCACCAGCGGCTCGGCCGTCCACGAGGTGGCCAGGTCGGCCCACTGCCAGGGCGGCGGTCCGTGGTAGCCGGTCGCCTGCGCCGAGCCGTCCATCCGTCCGCTCACCCCGTCCGTGCCGCGCCGTCGCCGCCTCGCCGTCGTCCGGGCGGAGTGGACGGCGCCCGGCCATGATGGCCGGGCGGGGGTGGATCACCGGCGTCAGGGGGCGTCTCTATACCTCGGTCCGGACAAGGCTTTGCCTGGGCCCGGCAAAGGTATTGCCGAGGTCAAGTCCTGTCCTCACCAGCACCGAACCTCGACCGCGCCCCCATCGCCGACGCACCCGCACGCGCACCCGCACCGCAACCGCCGCACCACCGGGGCTCGTCTGGACCGGTATGCCGTCGGCACCGCGCCCACGGGGGTCGAGCGGGGAGACGCAGGGGTGCCGAGCACTGCACGCGGCGAGGGCCGCCGCCGGGCCACGCGCCTTCGCAACATCGAGCTCTTCCTCCTCGTGCTCGCGGTCCTGGTCTGCCTGGCCGGGCACGCCGACGCCGCCCTGGGCCTGACGGGCCACCTGCCGGCCGGCCTCACGGCGCACGGCACCGGCCTGGGCCTGCTGACGCTGGCCGCACATCTGGCGGTACGCCGCTTCGCCCCGTACGCGGACCCGCTGATCCTGCCGCTCGCGGTGCTGCTGACCGGCTTCGGCCTGGTCCTGCTCGACCGCCTGGACTTCTCCTACCGGCTCGCCCACGCGGCCAAGGGCGACTGGCAGAAGATCCCGACCGCGCCGTCCCAGCTCACCTGGGTGGTGATCGCCGTGGTGGCGGCCGTGGTGCTGATCGTGGCGGTGCGCCACCACCGCGCCTTCCAGCGGTACGTCTACCTGCTGATGACGGGTGCGCTGATCCTGCTGGCCGCGCCCGCCTTCTTCCCCGGCGACACCTTCGGGGCGAAGCGCTGGATCCGGCTCGGCGGGCTCTCCTTCCAGCCGGACGAGTTCGTGAAGGTGGCCATCACGATCTTCTTCGCCGGCTACCTGATGACCTACCGGGACGTGCTGGCGCTGGCCGGCCGCCGGGTCTGGGGGCTGACCCTGCCCCGCGGCCGGCACGCCGGGCCGGTGCTGACGATCTGGGTGGCCAGCCTGCTGGTCCTGGTCTTCGAACGCGACCTCGGCACCTCACTGATCTTCTTCGGCGTCTTCGTGGTGATGCTCTACACGGCGACCGAGCGGACGAGCTGGATGGTGATCGGCCTGCTGATGGCGGTCGGCGGCGCCGCCGCGGTCGGCACCCTGGAGCCGCACGTGCACGGCCGGGTGGAGGCCTGGCTGCACCCGCTGGACTACTACCTCCCCAAGCACGACCCGGCGTTGATCTCGGCCCAACCGGCCGAGGCGCTGTTCAGCCTGGGCACCGGCGGCCTGACCGGGACGGGGCTCGGCCTCGGCCACTCCTGGGAGATCGGCTTCGCCGGGCGCAGCGACTTCATCTTCACCACCATCGGCGAGGAGCTGGGCCTGACCGGGGTGACGGCGATGTTGCTGCTCTACGGCCTGCTGGTGCAGCGCGGGCTGCGGACGGCGATCGGCCTGACCGACCCCTTCGGCAAACTGCTGGCCACCGGGCTGTCGGCCGCGCTGGCGCTCCAGGTGTTCGTGGTGGTGGGCGGGGTCAGCGGGCTGATCCCGCTGACCGGCAAGGCGCTGCCGTTCCTGGCGGCCGGCGGCTCGTCGCTGCTGGCGAACTGGCTGATGACCGCTCTGCTGCTGAAGCTGAGCGACTCGGCCGGGCGGACCGCGCTGGAGCCCGCCCGGTAGGGCCGGTGGGAGGGGTCAGCGCTGGTCCCACGGCGGCCGGGGCGGGTGGCTGGGCAGCGGGTGGTCGGGCGGCGGCGCGGTCGGCCGGTCGCTGTCCGGGGGCGGCGGGGCCGGCCGGTGGTGCGGGCCGCCGCCGCGGGTGGTGAGCCGGGCCCGGACGTTGTCGGCCGCGAGCACGTCGGCCCAGCGTTCGGGGTACTCGGAGGGCACGTCGATGTCCTCGGCCTCCTCCTCCCAGTACTCCTCCTCGGCGCCCTCGCCGAGGCCCAGCTCGCGTGCCCGCCGGGCGCGTTCGACGGCGCGCCGGGCGGCCACCTCGCGGACCACGGCGGCGGCCGCCTCCTCGTGGGCGCGCTCGTTCTCGGCGCGGGCGTCGGCGGTCTCCAGGGTGGGCCAGCGGCGGTCTATGGCGGCGTTCATCGCGGCGCCGATCAGCACCGCGAGCGCGACCACGAAGATCCAGAGCAGGACGGCCACCGGCGCGGCCAGCGAGCCGTACGCCGACCGGCCCTCGACCGAGCTGACCAGGTACAGCCGGAGGCCGACGCTGCAGAAGACCAGGACGACCAGGGCCACCAGGGCGCCGGGGATGTCCTCGCGCCACGGGGTGGAGACCGGCACGGCCAGGTGGTACAGCGTGGTGAGCGAGACGATCAGCAGCAGGATCGCGAACGGCCAGTAGAGCGCGTTGACCACGGTCGCGAGGTCCTGCACGGCGTTCTGCACCAGCCCCGGCCCGGCCAGCAGCAGCGGCAGGACCAGGGAGCCGATCACCAGCGCACCGAGGTAGAGGCCGAGCGACATCAGCCGGGTCTTGACGATGCCGCGCTTGCCGTCGAGCCCGTACATGACGGTGATGGTGTCGATGAAGATGTAGAGCGCCCGGGAGCCGGACCAGAGCGAGAGCAGGAAGCCGATCGAGACCAGGTCCGGCCGGGTGTGGTTGAAGACCTCGTCCAGCAGCGGGACGACGACCTCCTTGATGGACGAGTCGGAGAGGACCGTCCCGGAGGCCGTGAGGATGTCCTGCTTCAGCTTGTCGATCGTGCCCGCGCCGAGGAAGTCGTCCAGGTATCCGAGGGTGCCGGCCAGGCAGAGCAGCAGCGGCGGGATGGACAGCAGGGTGAAGAACGCCGCCTCGGCCGCGAGGCCGGTGACCCGGTACTCGACACAGGTGTTGGTGGTGTCCTTGACCAGGGCCCAGGCCGTACTGCGCCAGGTGACCTGCTTGGCCGCCCGCCGGGAGCCCCTGCCCCGACGACGGGAGGGCCGCTCGGGGTTCGGTCTCGTCGTTTCGCCTGCTGGTTGCACAGGGCTAACGGTATCGGGCCGGAACCGGTCCGTTGATCTCCGTGTCGGACAGCGGTCACCGGGCGCCGATCCGGGGAGCGGCGGGAACGCCCAGGCATCTCGACATACGAAACCTTTGCGTCCAGAATACGGACGTTAGTGGACCGCACGTCGTGCTCCGTGCGAATCTCTTGCCATGCCTAGCGCCGGAACCACCCTGGTAGGTCGACTCCACGTCGATCTCCTTCGCGTGTCCAGCGCCATGTGTCCGGTGATCTGAGCCCCACCCCGCCGCCACCCACCGCACCCGGCGCCACCACCCTCGCCATCCCCGCTGAAGCGGATGCGCAGGCGCCCGCCCGGCCCCGGCCACTGCTCTCCCGGCCCTGATAAACCAGCAGGTCACAGCAGCACCGTACCGCCGTGCACGTCCAGCGACCCACCCGGCGTCAGAGCCACCTGCCCCGAAGGACTTCACCATGGCCACCACTCCCGAGACCGCCGAGCCCACGGCCGACAGCGCCGCCGCGCGCCGTCCCGCCGCGCCGCGCAAGGTGACCCGCCACCGCGGTGAGGGCCAGTGGGGCATGGGGCACTTCACTCCTCTGAACGCCAACGAGCAGTTCAAGAAGGATGACGACGGTCTCAACGTGCGGACACGTATTGAGACGATCTACGCGCACCGCGGCTTCGACTCGATCGACCCGGCCGACCTGCGCGGCCGGATGCGCTGGTGGGGTCTGTACACCCAGCGCAAGGAGGGCATCGACGGCGGCAAGACCGCGATCCTGGACCCGCACGAGCTGGACGCCGAGTACTTCATGCTCCGGGTCCGCATCGACGGCGGCCGGCTGACCGTCGCCCAGCTCAAGGCGATCGCCGAGGTCTCCGAGCTGTACGGCCGCAACACCGCCGACCTGACCGACCGGCAGAACGTCCAGTACCACTGGATCCGGATCGAGGACGTCCCGGCGATCTGGCAGAAGCTGGAGGCCGTCGGCCTCTCCACCACCGAGGCCTGCGGTGACACCCCCCGCGTCATCCTCGGCTCCCCGGTGGCCGGCATCGCCGAGGACGAGATCATCGACGGCACCCCCGCCATCGAGGAGATCCAGCGCCGCTTCATCGGCAACAAGGACTTCTCCAACCTGCCGCGCAAGTTCAAGTCCGCCGTCTCCGGCTCCCCGCTGCTGGACGTCGCGCACGAGATCAACGACATCGCCTTCGTCGGCGTCGTCCACCCCGAGCACGGCCCCGGCTTCGACCTCTGGGTCGGCGGCGGCCTCTCCACCAACCCCAAGCTCGGCGTCCGCCTGGGCGCGTGGGTCCCGCTGGACGAGGTCGCGGACGTCTACGGCGGCGTGATCGGCATCTTCCGCGACTACGGCTACCGCCGGCTGCGCAACCGCGCCCGGCTGAAGTTCCTGGTCGCCGACTGGGGCGTGGAGAAGTTCCGCCAGGTCCTGGAGGACGAGTACCTCAAGTACCAGCTGGTCGACGGCCCCGCGCCGAAGGAGCCCAGCGGCCGCTGGCGCGACCACGTCGGCGTGCACAGGCAGAAGGACGGCAAGTACTACGTCGGCTTCGCGCCGCGGGTCGGCCGGGTCGACGGCAAGCTGCTCGGGCAGATCGCCGACCTCGCCGCCGCCCACGGCAGCGACCGGCTGCGCACCACCGCCGAGCAGAAGATGCTCGTCCTCGACATCGCCGAGGACCGGATCGAGTCCCTGGTGGCCGGCCTGGAGGCGCTGGACCTGCGGGTCACCCCGTCGCCCTTCCGCCGCGGCACCATGGCCTGCACCGGCATCGAGTACTGCAAGCTCGCGATCGTCGAGACCAAGGAGCGCGGCCGCACGCTCATCGACGAGCTGGAGAAGCGCCTGCCCGACTTCGAGGAGCCGCTGACCATCAACATCAACGGCTGCCCGAACGCCTGCGCCCGCATCCAGGTCGCGGACATCGGCCTCAAGGGCCAGCTGGTGACCGGCGAGAACGGCGAGCAGGTCGAGGGCTACCAGGTCCACCTGGGCGGCGCGCTCGGGCTGGAGGCCGGCTTCGGCCGCAAGGTCCGCGGTCTCAAGGTCACCAAGGACGGCCTGCCCGACTACGTCGAGCGCGTGCTGACCCGGTACCAGGCCGACCGTGCCGAGGGCGAGCGCTTCGCCCAGTGGGCGGCCCGGGCCAGCGAGGAGCAGCTCTCATGACCGAACGCGCCGCACCGTTCTTCTGCCCGTACTGCGGGGACGAGGACCTGCGTCCGTCCGAGGCCGGGCACGGCGCCTGGGAATGCCACGGCTGCCGCCGGGCCTTCCAGCTGAAGTTCCTGGGGCTGCTGTCACCGACTCACGGGAGTCCGACCGGCGGGGGGTCCGCGGAATGACGAGCACGACGGCTGACTACGAGCAGCTGGCACTCAAGGCCGGTCGCGAGCTGGAGGAGGCGACCCCGCAGGAGATCCTGAAGTGGGCCGCCGACACCTTCGGCAAGCGGTTCTGCGTCACCTCCTCCATGGAGGACGCGGTCGTCGCCCACCTCGCCTCCTCGGTCTTCCCCGGCGTGGACGTGGTGTTCCTGGACACCGGCTACCACTTCCCGGAGACCATCGGCACCCGGGACGCGGTGGCCGCGGTGATGCCGGTCAACGTCATCACCCTCAAGCCGCTGCAGACCGTGGCCGAGCAGGACGCCCAGTACGGGCCCCACCTGCACGACCGCGACCCGGACCTCTGCTGCTCACTGCGGAAGGTCGAGCCGCTGGGCCGCGGCCTCGGCGGCTACGACGCCTGGGCCACCGGACTGCGCCGCGACGAGTCGCCGACCAGGGCCGACACCCCGGTGGTCGCCTGGGACCCGAAGCGCCGCAAGGTCAAGATCGCCCCGATCGCCCGCTGGACGCAGGAGGACGTGGACGCCTACGTCAACGCCAACGGCGTCCTGCTCAACCCGCTGCTGTGGGAGGGGTACACGTCGGTCGGCTGCTCGCCGCTCTCCTGCACCCGCAAGCCCGCCGAGGGCGAGGACGCCCGGGCCGGCCGCTGGTCCGGCTCCGGCAAGACCGAGTGCGGCATCCACCTCTGACCAACCGTCAACACCCGTCTGGAGACAACCCGTGAGCACCGACACCCTGGCAGCCGACGGAGCCGCAGAGGCGGCCCCCGCGGCCGCCCCCTGCGAGCGCGGCGCCACCGTGTGGCTGACCGGGCTGCCGAGCGCCGGCAAGACCACGCTCGCCTTCGCCCTGGCCGAGCGGCTGCGCGCCGACGGCCACAAGGTCGAGGTCCTGGACGGCGACGAGATCCGCGAGTTCCTCTCCAAGGGGCTCGGCTTCACCCGCGAGGACCGGCACACCAACGTCACCCGGATCGGCTTCGTCGCCGAGAAGCTCGCCGCCAACGGCGTCAAGGTGCTCGCCCCGGTGATCGCCCCCTACGCGGACTCCCGCGCGGCGGTCCGCGAGCGGCACGCCGCCCACGGCACCGACTTCCTGGAGATCCACGTCGCCACCCCGGTCGAGCTCTGCGCCGAGCGCGACGTCAAGGGGCTGTACGCCAAGCAGGCGGCCGGCGAACTCTCCGGCCTGACCGGCGTCGACGACCCGTACGAGGCCCCCGCCGACCCGGAGCTGCGGCTGCAGACCCAGGGCCGCGAGGTGGCCGAGAGCGCCGCCGAACTGCACGCCTTCCTGACCGAGAGGGGCCTCGCGTGACCACCGCAACCGACAGCCTGATCCCGACTCAGGACCCCGACAAGGATTCAGAGGGGCCTTTCGCACTGTCCCACCTGGACGCGCTGGAGGCCGAGTCGGTGCACATCTTCCGCGAGGTCGCGGGGGAGTTCGAGCGTCCGGTGATCCTCTTCTCCGGCGGCAAGGACTCCATCGTCATGCTGCACCTGGCGCTCAAGGCCTTCTGGCCGGCCGCCGTCCCCTTCTCGCTGCTGCACGTCGACACCGGCCACAACTTCCCCGAGGTCATCGAGTACCGCGACCGCGTGGCGGCCGAGCACAACCTGCGCCTGCACGTCGCCCACGTCCAGGACTTCATCGACGACGGCCGGCTGCGCGAGCGCCCCGACGGCACCCGCAACCCGCTGCAGACCGTCCCGCTGCTGGACGCCATCGAGTCCAACAAGTTCGACGCCGTCTTCGGCGGCGGCCGCCGCGACGAGGAGAAGGCCCGCGCCAAGGAGCGCGTCTTCTCCCTGCGCGACGAGTTCGGTGCCTGGGA
The DNA here is from genome assembly GCF_055588525.1 of Kitasatospora sp. NPDC041988. NCBI lineage: Bacteria > Bacillati > Actinomycetota > Actinomycetes > Kitasatosporales > Streptomycetaceae > Kitasatospora > Kitasatospora sp. NPDC041988. The sequence goes on along the minus strand of NZ_JBVJCO010000002.1, from coordinate 366,696 downwards.
CCCGCGCCGCCAGCGCCCCGAGCTCTGGTCGCTGTACAACGGCCGGCACGCCGTCGGCGAGCACGTGCGCGTCTTCCCGCTCTCCAACTGGACCGAGCTGGACGTCTGGCAGTACATCGAGCGCGAGGGCATCGAGCTCCCCGAGATCTACTACGCGCACGAGCGCGACGTCTTCTCCCGCAACGGCATGTGGCTGACCGCCGGCGAGTGGGGCGGCCCCAAGGAGAACGAGCCGGTCCAGCGGCGCCTGATCCGCTACCGCACGGTGGGCGACATGTCCTGCACCGGGGCCGTCGACTCCGACGCCACCGACATCCAGGCGGTCATCGCCGAGATCGCCGCCAGCCGCCTCACCGAACGCGGCGCCACCCGGGCCGACGACAAGCTCTCCGAGGCCGCGATGGAAGACCGCAAGCGCGAGGGATACTTCTAAATGAGCACCACCACCGAGAACAGCGCCACCTCCCTGCTGCGCTTCGCCACCGCCGGCTCCGTCGACGACGGCAAGTCCACCCTGGTCGGCCGCCTGCTGCACGACTCCAAGTCCGTGCTCGCCGACCAGCTGGAGGCCGTCGAGCGTGCCTCCCTCAGCCGCGGCCAGGAGGCGCCCGACCTCGCACTGCTCACCGACGGCCTGCGCGCCGAGCGCGAGCAGGGCATCACCATCGACGTCGCCTACCGCTACTTCGCCACCCCGCGGCGGCGGTTCATCCTCGCCGACACCCCCGGGCACGTGCAGTACACCCGGAACATGGTGACCGGCGCCTCCACCGCCGAGCTGGCCGTCGTCCTGGTCGACGCCCGCAACGGGGTGGTCGAGCAGACCCGCCGGCACGCCGCCGTCGCCGCGCTGCTGCGCGTGCCGCACGTCGTGCTGGCCGTCAACAAGATGGACCTGGTCGAGTACGCGGAGCCCGTCTTCGCCGCCATCGCCGAGGAGTTCATCGCCTACGCCGCCTCGCTCGGCGTCAAGGACGTGCTGGCCGTCCCGATCTCCGCCCTCGCCGGCGACAACGTGGTCGAGCCGTCCGCCCACATGGACTGGTACGGCGGCCCGACCCTGCTGGAGCACCTGGAGACGGTGCCGGTCGGCAGCGACCCGAGCGCCGAACCCGCCCGGTTCCCCGTCCAGTACGTGATCCGCCCGCAGACTGACGAGCACCCCGACTACCGTGGCTACGCGGGCCAGTTGGCCTCCGGCGTGCTGCGGGTCGGCGACCCGGTGACGGTGCTGCCCTCCGGCCACACCACCACCGTCGCCGGCATCGACGCGCTCGGTCGGGAGACGGACATCGCCTGGGCCCCCCAGTCGGTCACCGTCCGCCTCGCCGACGACATCGACATCTCCCGTGGCGACCTGATCGCGGCCGGCCGGGCCCCGGTGTCCACCAAGGACATCGAGGCCACCGTCAGCCACCTCAGCGAACGACCGCTGCGCGCCGGCGACAAGGTGCTGCTCAAGCACACCACCCGCACCGTGCGCGCACTCGTCAAGGAGATCACCTACCGGATCGACATCAGCGCGACGGTCAGCGAGAGGGGCCTCGAACAGCGCTCCGCCCCCGAGGGGTTGAACGTCAACGACATCGGCCACGTGGTGCTGCGCACCGCCGAGCCGCTGGCGCTCGACGGCTACTCCGACAACCGCCGCACCGGCTCGTTCCTGCTGATCGACCCGGCCGACGGCACCACCCTCACCGCCGGCATGGCGGGCGAGGCCTTCGAGACCGTACGCACCACCGAACCCGACGAGGAGGACTGGGTCTGATGCCCAGCGAGGCGTTCTCGGGCATGGACAAGGAAGGCGGCCGCATCGGCAGCGGCGTCCTCGGCAGCGGCCAGGGCGGCCTGACGCGATGTGTGGGCCGACAGGGCTGACAACAGCCCTGTCACCGGGCCGGCCGCTGTCCACCCCACAGCTGGCACAGCGACGCCGACCCGGCTTGCCCGGCATCCCCCGATGCCGCAAGCACAGCCTTGACCGATCTCCCGCCCGAGACCGCCTTCTGACGGTCCGTCCGCGAACAGGACTCCACCCATGGCACCGAACCAGGCACTCCCGCACTCCCCGGTCCCGCATAGGCCCGCACGCCCCGCCGCCGGCCGGATCAGACGCTCCGCCGTGGCCGCCGTGGCCGGCCTCACCGCCGTGGCACTGCTCTCGGCCTGCGGCTACGGCTCGAAGAGCGACGACAAGAAGGCCGGCACCGCGGCCCCCGCCGGTGACTCCGCCTCCGGCGCGAAGCTCACCGCCGACACGGTCAGGATCGGCTACTTCGCCAACCTGACCCACGGCACCCCGCTGGTCGGCCTCCAGGAGGGCCTGTTCCAGAAGGAGCTGGGCGCCACCCAGATCAAGACCCAGGTCTTCAACGCGGGCCCGGCCGAGATCGAGGCGCTGAACGCCGGCTCCATCGACATCGGCTGGATCGGCCCCTCCCCGGCGATCAACGGCTTCACCAAGTCCGAGGGCAAGTCGCTGAAGATCATCAGCGGTTCGGCCTCCGGCGGCGTCAAGCTGGTCGTCAACCCGGACAAGATCGCCACCCTGGACGACCTCAAGGGCAAGAAGATCGCCACCCCGCAGCTGGGCAACACCCAGGACGTGGCGCTCCTCAACTACCTGGCCGGCAAGGGCTACAAGATCGACGCCTCCTCCGGCGCCGGCGACGTGAGCGTGGTGCGCACCGACAACAAGGTCACCCCGGACGCCTACAAGCAGGGCTCGATCGACGGCGCCTGGGTGCCCGAGCCCACCGCGTCCAAGCTGGTCACCCTCGGCGCGAAGGTCCTGCTCAACGAGAAGGACGTCTGGCCGGACAAGAAGTTCGTGATCACCAACATCATCGTCTCGCAGAAGTTCCTCAGCGAGCACCCGGACGTGGTAGAGGCCGTGCTGCGCGGCTCGGTGAACACCAACGCCTTCATCAAGGCCAACCCGGACAAGGCCAAGGCCGACGCCAACGAGGCCATCAAGAAGGAAGCCGGCAACGCGCTGGAGCCGGCCGTCCTCGACCCGGCCTGGCAGGACATCGACTTCCTGGACGACCCGCTGGCCTCCACCCTGCAGGCCGAGGCCGACCACGCCGTCACCGCGGGCCTGCTCAAGAAGCCGAGCCTGAACGGCATCTACGACCTCACGCTGCTCAACAAGGTGCTGGCGACCAAGGGCCAGGGCGCCGTGGCGGACGCCGGGCTCGGCACCAAGTAGCAGCGGTCGTACCGCACGGCCCGCACCCAAGCTCCGCGGTCCGGACCCCCGCCCTCCCGGTCGATGCCCGATCGATGCCCCCAAGCACACGGGACGGGCGGGGCCGGACCCCGGCCCCGAACCCCGCCACCCTCCCTCCTCGCCCGCCGACGGGCCGGAGGGGCCCATGACCGCCCCCGGCCTCCGACTGGGAGGCGGCCCCAGATGCAGGAGGTACCCGGATGACCCCGGCACTGACCACCTCGGACGGCGCCGCCGGTGTCGACACCCGCGGCGGCTCACCCGCCGTCCGGATCTCGCACGTGCACAAGTCCTTCGGCCGTCCCGGCGCGCAGACGCACGTCCTGGACGACATCACGCTCGATGTCGCGCCCGGCGAGTTCGTCACGCTGCTCGGCGCCTCGGGCTGCGGCAAGTCCACCCTGCTCAACCTGGTCGCCGACCTCGACAAGCCCACCCGCGGCACGATCGAGGTGACCGGGGGTCGCCCCGCACTGATGTTCCAGGAGCACGCGCTGTTCCCCTGGCTCACGGCCGGCAAGAACATCGAACTCGCCCTCAAGCTCGCCGGCGTCCCCCGCCCCGAGCGCCGGGCCGAGGCCGAGCGGCTGCTCGAACTGGTCCGCCTCCAGGGCTCGTACGGCAAGCGCGTGCACGAGCTCTCCGGCGGCATGCGCCAGCGCGTCGCGATGGCCCGCGCGCTCGCCCAGGGCGGCTCGGTGCTGCTCATGGACGAGCCGTTCGCCGCGCTCGACGCCATCACCCGGGACGTCCTGCACGACGAGATCACCCGGATCTGGGCCGAACGCAAGCTCTCCGTCCTGTTCGTCACGCACAACGTGCGGGAGGCCGTCCGGCTCGCCCAGCGCGTGGTGCTGCTCTCCTCCCGCCCCGGCCGGGTCGCCCGTGAGTGGCGGATCGACCTGCCGCAGCCGCGCCGGATCGAGTCCTCCGGCGTCGCCGACCTGTCCATCGAGATCACCGAAGAACTGCGTGGGGAGATCCGTCGCCATGGCCAGCACTGACACCACCCCCGTCCTGGACAAGAGCCCCGTGTCCGACACCGCCGACGTCGGCGCCGGCCTGGACGCGCTGGACGCCGTCTCCGCGCAGCGCAGCTCCACCGCCGAAGTCCTCCGGCAGAAGGCGCTGCCGCCGCTGCTCGGCGTCGTCCTGGTGCTCGCCCTCTGGCAGGGCGCCTACAGCCTGCACCTCACCAGCGCCTACAAGCTGCCCAGCCCGACCGACGTCTGGAACGCCGCCGGGGACCTCTGGACCGCCGGCACGCTGTTCTCGATCATCTGGACCAGCGTCTGGCGCGGCCTCTCCGGCTTCCTGGTAGCGCTCGTCATCGGCACCCCGATCGGCCTGCTGGTCGCCCGGGTCAAGCCGGTGCGGGCCGCGCTCGGCCCCGTCCTCTCCGGCCTCCAGTCGCTGCCCTCGGTCGCCTGGGTGCCGGCCGCGGTCATCTGGCTCGGCATCAACGACACGATGATGTACGCGGTCATCCTGCTCGGCGCCGTCCCGTCCATCGCCAACGGCCTGGTGGCCGGCATCGACCAGGTGCCGCCGCTGTTCCTGCGTGCCGGACGGACCATCGGCGCCACCGGCCTCACGGGCGCCCGGCACATCCTGCTGCCGGCCGCGCTGCCCGGCTACCTGGCCGGCCTCAAGCAGGGCTGGGCGTTCTCCTGGCGCTCGCTGATGGCCGCCGAACTGGTCGCCTCCTCCCCCGACCTGGGCCTCGGCCTCGGCCGGTACCTGGAGAACCAGCGCGAGTTCTCCGACATGGCGGGCGTGCTGCTCGGCATCATCCTCATCCTGTTCGTCGGCATCGCCATCGAACTGCTCGTCTTCACCCCGGTCGAGCGCCGGGTCCTGCGCAACCGCGGCCTGCTGGCCGCCGTCAAGTAAGGCTCCCACCGTGTACGAAGGCCGGCTGTCCGTCGCCCCCGCCACCCCGGTGGCGGCGGGCAGTCCCGCCCTGCTGCTGATCGCCCACGGCAGCCGCGACCCCCGCCACGCCGCGACGGTGGCCGCCCTGGTCGCCGAGGTGCGGGCGCTGCGGCCCGGGCTGGAGGTCGCCACCGCCTACCTGGACCACTGCGCGCCCCGCATCCCCCAGGTGGCCGGCCGGCTCGGCTCCCGGGCCGTCGCCGTCCCGCTGCTGCTCAACCGGGCCTTCCACGCCAAGCACGACATCCCCGCCGCCCTGCGCGCGACCGGCGCCGGCCTTCCGGTCGCCGACGTCCTCGGCCCGTCCCCGCTGTTGCTCGCCGCACTGGACCGCCGCCTCGCCGAGGCCGGGCTCGACCTCGCCTCCCCCGCCGTCCGCGCCCGCACCGGCGTCGTCCTCGCCGCCGCCGGCTCCTCCGACCCGGCCGCCGACGCCGCCACCCGCGCCGTCGCCGCCGAGTGGCGGCGCACCCGCGGCTGGGCCGGCGTCGAGGTCGCGTACGCCTCCGCCGCCGGCCCCCGCGTCCCCGACGCCGTGGCCGCCCTGCGCGCCTCCGGCGCCGCCGAGGTGGCCGTCTCCCCCTACCTGCTCGCCCCGGGCCGCCTCCCCGACCGGATCGCCGAGGCCGCCGCCGGCTCCGCCGCCCTCCTCGCCGACGTCCTCGGCGCGGCCCCCGAACTCGCCCGCCTCCTCCTCGCCCGCTACGACCGGGCCCGGGCAGTGGCAGCGGCGGCCCCCGCCCTCACCGCCTGAGGCCGGAGCGCGGCGGGCCCGCTCGGGTGTGGTCCGGGACGCCGTGCTCGTCGAGGTCGGGGGCGTGCCGGGCCACGGTGCGGTGATCCGCGTCGTCGTGACGGACGGGGAGAGCGTGGCGGGCGGCTGTCGCCGTACTCCGGAACCAGCCGCGCAGGCGCGCGCTCCCGGTCAGATCCGGCGCAGGGTGAACACGTCGGTGGGCTTGCCGGCCAGGGCGAGGTCGAGGCGGGCGGAGAGCACGTAGGTGGCGCCGGCGGGGCCGGGGGTCACCGCGGTGGGGACGAGATCGGCCCAGGGGCGGACGGCGGCCAGCCGGGCGGTGCGCCAGTGGTCGTCGGAGCGCAGCTCGACCTCGGCATCCCGGCCGGCCCCCAGGAGGTCGTTGGTGACGCCGGCGATCCCGCCGTCCGGACGGCTCGTCAGACCGTCCAGGTGCAGCAGTGCGCCCGCGTCACCGCGGACCTCGATCCGCCGCAGCCCGGCCGGGTTGTGGACGGGGACCTGCCAGAGCGTGCCGTCGTCCCACTTGCCGATGACGAGCCGGCCGTCCCGGTAGACGATGCCGTTGAGGCCGTAGCCGCCGGGCTGCGGGGCCAGCCGGTCGTCGCGGACGAGGACGGACGCCTTTCCGTCCACCCCGACCCGGTAGACGACCGGGGCGAAGGAGTCGGTGACGTACGCGGTGCCGTCGGGGCCGAAGGCCACGTCGTTGGCGACGTGCGGGCCGCCGTCCCCGGCCACGGCGGCGAGGTCGGTGTAGAAGATCCGCCGCCCGGTCTCCAGGTCGTAGGCGCCGAGCCCGCCGATCCGGCCGACCGTCGCGGGGGTGCTGCGGTCGCCGACGCCGTTGTCCATGTTGACGGCCAGGACGCGGCCGCGGGCGGCGTCCACGTGCAGACCGGCGATCTGCACCAGCACGTCCGGGTCGTCGACCAGGGTGCGGACCGAGCCGTCGGTGGTGACGGCGCAGACGGTGCCGTGGCCCATCGAGCCGAGCAGGAAGCGGCGGTGCGCCGGGTCCCAGGTCGCCCCCTCGGGGACGAACTTCTGGGCGTGCCCCTGGATCACCGCCGGGGCCCGGTGCGCGGGCGCGGCGGCGGCGGGCAGCGCACCCGCGGTGCCGAGCAGGACGGTGGCCGCCGCGACGGCGACCAGGGTGCGGCGGAACTGACGGTGCATCGGGATTCCCCCTGTGAGGTTTGCGTGATCCGCTGACGGATCAAGCTTCGCGGGGCGTCACGGCACGCAGCAGTGCGTGGGGATACTGGTAGTACGACTACCAGGGGAGAGCGGGGGAGATGGGCGACGCGGAGGTCCGCCGCAAGGCGCTGTCGAGCTTCCTGCGCAGCCGGCGGGCCCGGCTGACGCCGGAGGAGGTCGGCATGGCACCGGGGGTGCGGCGGCGCACACCGGGGCTGCGGCGGGAGGAGCTGGCGCTGCTCGCCGGGGTCGGGGTGACCTGGTACACGTGGCTGGAGCAGGGACGGCAGATCAACCCCTCTCCGGAGGTGCTGGCCAGCCTGGCACGGACGCTGCGGCTGGACCGGGCGGAGACCGCGTACCTGTTCCGGCTGGCCGGGAGTCACCCGCGGGAGGCCGGCATCGAGGTGCCCGAGGAGGTCCCGGCGGCGCTGCTGCGGCTGATGCACGCACAGTGGCCGGCGCCGGCCTTCGTGATGGACGCGGACTGGGACGTCCGGGCGTGGAATCCGGGCGCGGAGGCGTTGTTCAGGATCTCCCGGCTGGAACCGGACGAGTGCAACCTGGCCTGGGTGGTGTTCGCCGATCCCGTCAACCGGGCCCGGACGGTGGACTGGGAGCGGCACGCGCGCCGGATCCTGGCGCAGTTGCGTTCCGCGTACGCCGAGCGGGGCGGTGACGGCGCCCCGGAGGCGCGGCGGCTGGCCCGGCTGATCAAGCGGCTGCGGGCGGAGTCGCCGGAGGCGGACCGCTGGCTGGACGAGCACCAGGTGCAGGAGCGGGCCGGGGTGGAGAAGGACGTGCTGCACGAGGAGCTGGGCCTCCTGAGGATCGATCAGTTGGTGCTCCGGGCCGAGGGCGGCCTGCAGTTGGTGGTCCTGTCGCCGCGGGACGCGGAGACGGGTGAGCGCCTGCGCGACCTCGCTCCGGCCGCCGCGGCGGCGTGAGCGACCGGCCCCGGGGCGTCGGTCCACCCCTCAGGCCCCCATCGGCAGGAACTCCCCCCGCGCGGAAGGGGTGCCGGGCCCGCACGGCCCGGCTGCCCTTCGGCGCGGTGCCCCGGTGAGCGCCGTCCGCATCAGTGGGCGGTCGTGCCGAGGTGGACGGTGACCAGCCCGGCGGTGATGAGGACGAGGCCGGCCAGGGCGACCGGGGACGGGGTCTCGTGCCGCAGGAGGAGGCCGGTCAGGACGGTGCCGATGGTGCCGATGCCGGTGAAGACGGCGTAGCCGGTGCCGGTCGGGAGGTCCTGGAGGGCGCGGCCGAGCAGGTAGACGGCGCCGAGCATGAGGACGAGGCAGAGCGCGGTCTGCGGGAGCCGGGTGAACCCCTCGGTCGGCTTGATGGATTGCGCCCAGGCGACCTCGACGACGCCCGCCAGCAGCAGCCAGATCCACGGCACGGCCTCAGCCCTCCCGGGGGATGCGGTGGCCGGCCACCTCCGCGCCGAGCTCCCCGGCCCGGTGCAGCGCGCCGGCCGCGGAGTCCAGGTGCTGCGCGCGGCGGTCGGCCAGCCCCGGGTCGACCAGCGAGTTGACCAGTTCGGCGGCGACGACCTCGCCGTCCTCCACCGCGTAGTGGCCGCGGAAGAAGTCGAGCAGGTACCGGCCGTGGTGGTCGAAGGGCTCGCGCGGGGTGCCGGGACCGTACGCGCCGCCGCGGCCGGCGACGACCACGAACTTCCGGGGTGCGAGGACCATCTTCGGGAAGGTGACCTGGTCGATCCAGGCCTTGAGGGCCGCGGGGATGCCGAAGTTGTACATCGGAGCGCCGATCAGCACGACGTCCGCCGCGACCAGCTCGTCGAGCAGCGGCCTGACGACCGCCCAGGCCTCCCGCTCCTGCCCGGTGCGGACGGCCTCGCCGTACCGGGCGATGTCGGTGATGCCCTCGCGCAGCAGGGTGTCGCAGATCCGGGTCCAGCCCTCGCCGATCGGCGGCACCGGATCGGCGGCGAGGTCGCGGTGGACGACCTCGCCCCCGCCGGCGTCGCGCCAGGCGGTGGTGAAGGCGGCGCCGAGGCGGCGGGAGAAGGAGTCGGTGCGGGCGCTGCTGTTCAGGTGCAGGAGTGTGGACACGGTGAACCCCCCGGTGGAGTTGGGCGTGGCAAGGCCGGAGCAACAAGTGGACACACTGTCCGCTTATCGTCACCCAGCACGATAGGAGGCAAGTGGACGCCGTGTCCACTTGCCTCCTATCGTGGAGCCGTGACCGAACTCCCGCTGGCCGACGGCCGCCCGCCGCGCGAACGGGCCGACGCCGCCCGCAACCGGGTCAAGATCCTGGCCGCCGCCGAGCAGCTCTTCGCCACGGGCGACCCCGCCGGCGTGACCATGGACGACATCGCCAGGGCCGCCGGCATCGGCCGCGGCACGCTCTACCGCCGCTACCCGGACCGCGCGTCCATCGCCCGCGCCCTGCTCGACGAGCACGAGCGGGCCCTACAGGAACGGCTGCTGCGCGGCGCGGCGCCGCTCGGCCCGGGCGGGGCCGACGGGCCGGAGCCCGCCCCGGCCGAGCGGCTGGCCGCCTTCTACGCGGCGATGGTCGAGCTGCTGGAGACCCACGTCCACCTGGTGCTCGGCGCGGAGACCGGCGCGGCGCGCTACCGGACCGGCGCCTACGCCTTCTGGCGGCTGCACGCCGCCCACCTGGCCCGCCGGGCCGGCCTCGCGGACCCGGACACCGTCGCCGACCAGCTTCTCGCCCCGCTCGCGCCCGAGCTCTTCCGCCACCAGCGCGACGCCGGCCTCACCCCCGAGCGCATCGCGGCGGGCCTGGCCGTCCTGGCCCGCCGCGTGCTCGGGTGAGCCGGGCCGGGATCACGCGGGCGCGTGCCAGAGCTGGTTGGCCGTGTTGTTGAAGTCCCAGAGCTGCGCGATCGCACCGTTGGCGGTGTCCCAGCCCCGGACGTCCAGGGCGCGGCCGGACTTCACGTTGATGATCGCGCCGTCGGCCCGGACCCTCCACTGCTGGCTGATCGCGCCGTTGCACTCCCAGATCTGCACCGGCGTGCCGTTGTCGGTCCGCCCGCCCTGGGGGTCCAGGCACAGGCCGACGGCGCGGATGGTCCCGTCGGAGGCGATCCGCCACGACTGGTTGACGTTGCCGAGGCAGTCCCACATCTGGACGGGTGTGCCGTTGCGGCTGGTACCCATGCGCACGTCCAGGCACTTGTTCACGAAGCCGGTGATCTGACCGGTCGCCCCGCCCACCGGCGCGGGGCCGAACTCGATATCCAACGAATTCAAGGGGTCCGAGCCGCAGCTGGCGGAGGTGGTGGTGTTGCCGCTGACCCACCCGCTGGTGGTGCCCGGCCAGATCATCAGGGTGCCACCCGCGCTGTGGGTCCAACAGGTGACCACGATGCGCCAGGTCTGCATCGGGTCGATGCCCGAGCAGGTGCCGGTATAGCCAGCCCCCCAGCTGGCCAGGGAACACTTGTCGGACGGGCCGGCGGTCTGCGCGGACTGGGCGGACTGGGCGGACTGGGCGCCGGCGGTCGGCGCGGGCTCTGCGGCCTCGGCGGCCGGCGCCGCGAGCGCGGCGGCTGCCGCGAGCAGGGCGGTGGCGAACAGGGAGGCGGTACGACGCATCGCGAAGGTCCTTCCGGAGACGGTGAGTTGGCCGACCTACTTGCGAAGAAATTGTGATGATAGTGGGTCAGTTGTGTAGGCCGTGTGAAATCTTCGGGCACCGCGTGTCCATGGTTAACAGGGAAGGTGGAGATCACGCCACTGGTGCGTCTACGAACGGAAGGTGTACGACGCGGGGCGGGAACAGCCCGGGCAGGCCGGGCGGGCCGGCGATCCGGCCGGAAATGCGCGCGGCCCGGCTCCCCGTGCAAAGGGGGAACCGGGCCGTGGTGGGACCGAAGGGGCTCAGTCGGCCTTGCGGCGCTGGCGGCCGGTGCCGTAGTTGGAGCCGGACTTGGCGCCGGAGCCGGGCTTGGCGCGCCCCGAGGAGCGGCCGATGAAGCCGGCGGCCTGGCGGCGCCCGCCGCCCTCGCCGCCCTGGCCGCTGCCGCCACCGGCGGCGCCCATGCGCTGCTTGGGGCGGGGGCGGCGCGGGTTGCCGTTCATGTCGACGTCGGCGGGCAGCCCGGAGCGCTTGCCGGGGCGGCGGCGCGGGGCGGAGCCGGCGGGCTTGGCCTCGGCGGGGGCGGCCACCACGGGCACGGCCACGCTGACGGGCACGCCGCTCGGGGTGCGGGCGCCGGTGATCCGGGTCAGCTCGGCGTCGCCCGGGCGGATCTTGGTGGTGGTCGGGCGGATGCCGGCCACGGTCATCAGCCGGCTGACCTCGCGCCGCTGGTCGGGCAGGACCAGGGTGACGACGGTGCCGGACTCGCCGGCCCGGGCGGTGCGGCCACCGCGGTGCAGGTAGTCCTTGTGGTCGATCGGCGGGTCGACGTTGACGACCATGTCGAGGCCGTCGATGTGGATGCCGCGGGCGGCGACGTTGGTGGCGATCAGCGCCGTCACGTGGCCGTCGCGGAACTGGTCGAGCACCCGGTTGCGCTGCGGCTGGGACTTGCCGCCGTGCAGCGCGGCCGCCTTCACGCCGTTGGCCAGCAGCTGCTTGGCGAGGCGGTCGGCGCCGTGCTTGGTGTGCACGAACATGATCAGCCGGCCGTCGCGGGAGGCGATGTGCGCGGTGGCGGAGGCCTTGTCGGCCGGGTCCAGCTGGAGCACGTGGTGGTCCATGGTGGTGACCGCGCCGGCCGACGGGTCGACCGAGTGGGTCACCGGGTCGGTCAGGAAGCGCTTGACCAGGCGGTCCACGTTGCGGTCCAGGGTGGCGGAGAACAGCATCCGCTGTCCGCCCTCGGCGACCTGCTCCAGCAGCTTGGTGACCTGCGGCAGGAAGCCCATGTCGGCCATCTGGTCGGCCTCGTCGAGGACGGTGATGGCCACGTCCGAGAGCACGACGTCGCCCCGGTTGATCAGGTCGTCCAGCCGGCCCGGGGTGGCCACCAGCACCTCGGCGCCGCGGCGCACGGCATTGGCCTGCCGGGTGATCGACATGCCGCCGACGACGGTGGCGATCCGCAGGTTGACGGCGGTCGCGTACGGGGTGAGCGCCTCGGTGACCTGCTGGGCCAGCTCGCGGGTGGGCGTCAGGACGAGCGCCAGCGGGTGGCGGGAGTCGGCGCGCTTGCCGGCGGTGCGGGCGAGCACCGGCAGGCCGAAGGCGAGCGTCTTGCCGGAGCCGGTGCGGCCGCGGCCGAGCACGTCACGGCCGGCGATGGAGTCCGGCAGGGTGGCGGCCTGGATCGGGAACGGCTCGGTGACGCCCTCGCGGGTGAGCGCGTTCAGGATGCCCTTGGGCAGCTCCAGCTCGCCGAAGCTCGCCGCCGGGGGCCGGGCCGGGGTGCCCTCGACGACGGTGAAGTCGGCGGGCGCCTGGGCGGCGCGCGGGGCGTTGTTGCGGGGTGCGCCGTTGCGGGCGGTGCGCGGGGCGCCGCCGTTGCGCGGGGCGCCGCCGCCGTTGCGGCTGCGCGGCTTGCGCGGGCTGTCGCCGCCGGTGCGGTCACCGGCCGTACGGTCGCCGGCGGTGCGGTCGGCGCGGCGGTTGATGCGGTCGCCGTCGCGGGGCGAGCGGGCAGGGGTGGTCACGGAGTCTCCGTCCGATGGAAGGCACAGCCCGGTCAGGGCTGGTCGGCCGTCGGGATGGAGTTCGCCGCCCCGGCCGTTCGGCGGCATGCGCGAGGGCCCGCACCGTGCGGTACGGGCCCTCGCTTCGCGAAATCGCGAGTCAGCTCGGAAGCTGGACTCAGATGACGCGGATGTTCTCGGCCTGCGGGCCCTTCTGACCCTGCGTGACGTCGAACTCGACCTTCTGGCCCTCGACGAGCTCACGGAAGCCCTGAGCGGCGATGTTCGAGTAGTGGGCGAACACGTCAGCGCCGCCACCATCCTGCTCGATGAAGCCGAAGCCCTTTTCGCTGTTGAACCACTTCACGGTGCCGGTAGCCATAACCGTCTCCTCATAAAACTGGGGCATCAGAGCCCACACTTCGTGGACCCCAAGTAGCCGCGATCCCCATCCGGAGACTGAAACACCGGACAAAACAAATGCGCCTGTTGGGTTGAACCAGCAGGCGCACACAAACGTTCATGGGAACCAAAACTGCAACTGCTTCGACTGTAGCACGAGGACACCCCGATTGACCGGGGAGTTTTTGCCGACCACGTCACGTTTGCCGCCGCACCGAAACGGGCACGCGGCGCCCGCCGGAGCGGACGCCGCGTGCCTGCCGTGAACCGGGGGCGGTCAGTGCCGTCCGGCCGGCTCCGGCACACCGTGCGGACCGGCCACCGGGTGCGGGCCGGACTGGTGCTGGTCGTCGGCGCCGTGGCCGGGCCACCAGGCGGCGCGGCCGATCAGCGCGGTGAGCGCCGGGGTGAAGAAGAGCGCCATCACGAAGGCCGCCAGGAAGATGCCGAAGGCCATCGCGAAGCCGAACTCCAGCATGAAGACGTTGCCCGCGAGCATGAAGGTCGCGAACGACGCCGCCAGGATGAACCCGGCCGCCGCGACGGTCGGGCCGCCGTGGCGCAGCGCCTCACGGGCCGCCTCGCGCGGGTTGCGGCCCGCCCGGGCCTCCTCCCGCAGACGGGCGATGATCAGGATGTTGTAGTCGGTCCCGATCGCCACCACGAAGAGGTAGATGAGGATCGGCAGCATGAACATCAGACCGGACTCGCTGCCGAGCTTCTGGAAGAGCAGCGTGGCGGCACCGAGGGTGGCCGAGAAGCCGAGGCCGACCGAGGCCATCAGGTACCAGGGGGCGACCACGCTGCGCAGCTGGAGACCCAGGATCAGCAGGATCAGCAGACCCGCGATCGGGAAGACCAGCTTGTAGTCGTGGGTCATCGCGAGGTTGATGTCCTTGTAGACGGCGGTCAGACCGCCGACCTTCGCCTCCGTGCCGGCCGGCGCCTGGCCGTGCGCGACCTCCCGCAGCTCGGTGAGGGTGTCGATCGCCTCGTTGCTGTCCGGCTTGTCCTTGAGCATGACGGTGAAGTCGGCGGTGACGCCGTCCTCACTGGTCTGGGGCTTCGGCGCGGCCTGGGCAACCCCGGACACCGCGCCGAGCTTGGCGGCGTAGGCCTCGAACTTGCTCGGGTCGAGCTTGGCCCCGCTGGTGCTCGTCAGGTAGACGTGGCTCGGGTCGGCCGCGCCGGCGGAGAAGCCCTTCATCATCTTGTCCTGGACGACCATCGACTCCTTCTCCTTGGGCATGGAGCTGCCCGCCAGGTCGAAGGTGCCGTTGTAGCCGAGGGCGCCGGCCGACAGGGCCAGCAGCACACCGCCGGAGGCCAGGGCGACCATGCCCGGGCGCTTCTCCACCATGCGGCCGAGCGCGGCGAACCGTGCATTGCCGGGCTCGTTCATCCACTTCTTGCCCGGCCAGAACACGGCGCGGGCCGGGATGACCGTGAGCACGGCCGGGGCCAGGGTGAGCGCGGCGAACGCGGTGACGACCACGGCGATGGCCAGGGCCGGACCGAGCGCCTTGAACATGCCGAGGCTGGAGAGGATCAGCACGGCGAAGGCGACGGTGACGGCTCCGGCCGCCGAGGCGATCGCCTCGCCGACCCGGCCGACCGCGTTGGCCACGGCATCCTTGCGGTCGTCCCCGGCCCGCAGCCGCTCGCGGTAGCGGAACGCCAGGAAGAGGAAGTAGTCGGTGCCGACGCCGAGCACGACGACGATCAGGATCGCCGAGAGCACCGGGGTGCTCTCCAGGCCGAAGGCCTTGGTCGCGTAGGCGATCACGCCGTTGGACGTCGGCATGGCGACGACCAGCGAGATCAGGATCGGCAGGAATCCGGCCAGGATGCTGCGGAAGATGATCCCGACGATGAGCGCGACCAGCACGACCGTCGACATCGCGATGAGGGCGTCGGCGGAGCCGGAGGACTCCTTCTGGTCCAGGGCCTGGGCGGCGGAGCCACCGAGCTGGAACTTCAGGTCGGTCCCCGAGGTGAGGGACGTGCCCTCCTCGCGGAGGTGCTTGGCGGTCTCGCCGAACTCGTCGGACTGCTGTGTCTTCTTGTCGATGGCGATCGGCGCGAGCGCGTACTTGCCGTCCTTGGACGTCGTCTGCTCGCCGGCCGGGATGATCGCCTCGACGTTCTTGATCTTCTTGTCCGTGAGGCCCTGGACGATCTTGGCCATCGCGGCCTTGTCGGCGTCGTTCATCGCGCCGCCGTCGTTGCGCTCGAAGAGCGCCAGTGCGGAGGGCGTGAAGCTGGCCGGGAACGCCTTCTCCTGGAGCGCCGAGGCCTGGATGGACTCGTAGTGCTTGGGGAGGAAGGAAGCCTCATCGGTCTGGGCGGTGATCTTCGGCGCGGTGGCCACGATCGCGATCATCGCGACGACCCACGCCGCGATCACCCACCAGGCGCGGCGGACGACAAATTGTCCTAGTCGGTGGAACATGCTCGTGATGCCTCCTGGGCATGGTTCACCGCCAGCCCAAGGGGGACGGGACGTCGGGCGACGGAGGACCGGCAGGGCATGGCGACGAAGCCCACCCCTAGCCGGTCGGCAGGTAAGTGACTTGAGGACATCATCCTACGAGTACTTGCTTGCCGCCCGGCAAGCAGCCCCCGTGAAGCCGACCCCCTCGGGGAACGCCATCGGCGCCCCACACCATCTTCACCCGCCGCATGGCCACTTGACCTCGTGCTCCGGGTGGAGACAGCTCCCCCTCAGGGTGGAGTTCGCACCCGGTCCCAAGGAGGAGAAATCAGGGTTCCCCGGTAGGGATAACCCCACCCCCTCCCCCAGGCAGACCCCAGGGAGAACTCCCCCGCCAGCCGGATACCCCGCCAACCTCCCCTTTTCTACTGTCGGTTGCGACGCCGGACCCACAACCGGCGCCCGATACCGGCGACCCGCCCCGACCTCTCGGCCGGGCACCGCCGCTCTCCCAGGGGGATTCCGTGAAGACCAAGCTCGGCACAGCTGCCGCCATGGGCGCCTGGAGCGCCCGGCACAGAAAGACAGCCGTCTTCGGCTGGCTGCTCTTCGTCGTCCTCGCCGCCTACCTCGGCGGGTTGCACGGCAGCACCGAGGTCAGGGAGTCCGAGGCGATGCCCGGCCAGGTCTCCCGGGCGGCCAGGATCCTCGACGACGCCGGGCTGAAGTCCCCCGCGAGCGAGACCGTCCTGATCCAGAGTGCCACTCTCGCCGCCGACGACCCGGCCTTCCGGACCGCCGTCGAGCAGGTGATCACCGTCATCGACGCCACCGGCAAGGCCGCCGACGTCCGCTCGCCCTACGACACCAAGGCGGTCTCCGCGGACGGCCACTCGGCGCTCGTCCAGCTGACGGTCAAGGGGGAGCACGAGGACGCCGTCAAGAACGTCCCGGCCGTCCTGGACGCGGTCGCCGCCGTACAGAAGCAGCACCCCGACCTCACCGTGGTCGAGCTCGGCGACGCCAGCTCCGGCAAGTGGATCGACGAGCAGTTCTCCGATGACTTCGCCCGCGCCGAGTGGACGGCCGTGCCGCTCGCCCTCGGCATCCTGCTGGTCGCCTTCGGCGCACTGGTCGCCGCCGTCCTGCCGGTCGTGCTCGCCATCACCGCCTTCGTCGCGGCCGGCGGACTGGTCGCGCTGAGCAGCGGGTTCCTGCACACCAGCAACAACGCCAGCTCGGTGATGCTGCTGGTCGGCCTCGCCGTCGGCGTCGACTACTGCCTCTTCTACCTGCGCCGTGAGCGCGAGGAGCGGGCCGCCGGGCGGGACCTGGAGACCGCGCTGAAGATCGCCGCCGCCACCAGCGGCCGGGCCGTCCTGGTCTCCGGCGTCACCGTGGTGGTCGCCATGGCCGGCATGTTCCTCACCGGCATAGCCGAGTTCCAGGCCATGTCGTACGCCACCATCGTGGTCGTCGTCACCGCGGTGCTCGGCTCGCTCACCGTGCTGCCGGCGCTGCTGTCGATGCTCGGCGACCGGGTCGAGAAGGGCCGTGTCCCCTTCCTCGCCAAGCTGCGCCGCCCCGACACCGCCGCCACCGGCGGCCGGGTCTGGAACGCGATCCTCACCCCGGTGCTGCGCCGCCCGCTCGCCGCCACCGTACTGGCCGGCGCACTGCTGGTCGGCCTGGCCGCACCGCTGGTCACCATGCACACCGCCAACCTCACCTTCCAGCAGCAGCTGCCCGAGGGGAACGCGCTGGTCGCCGCCTCGCAGAAGATCGAGGCCGCCTTCCCCGGGAGCCCGGCCCCCGCCACCGTGGTGATCAAGGCCGCCGACATCGACTCCCCGGCCATGACCGCCGCCATCGCCGACCTCAGGGCCAAGGCGCTGGCCAGTGGGCGGATGCACGGCCCGGTGGACGTCACCGTCCACGCCGACAAGAACATCGCCACCGTCGACATCCCGCTCAACGGCAGCGGCAACGACGCCACCAGCAACGCCGCCCTGAAGGCCCTGCGCACCGAGATCGTCCCCGCCACCGTGCTCCAGGTGGCCGGCACCGAGGCCCCGGTCACCGGGCGCACCGCCGGCTCGTACGACTTCAACGAGAAGATGACCGGCTCGATGCCGCTGGTCTTCGGCTTCGTGGTGGCCTTCGCCTTCCTGCTGATGCTGACCTCGTTCCGCTCCCTGGCCGTCGCCGCCACCGCCGTGGTGCTCAACCTGCTCTCGGTCGGCGCCGCCTACGGGGTGCTGACGCTGGTCTTCCAGCACGGGGTGGGCGCCTCGCTGCTGGGCACCGCCGGGGTCGGCGCGGTCGAGTCCTGGGTGCCGCTCTTCCTCTTCGTGATCC
The DNA here is from genome assembly GCF_055588525.1 of Kitasatospora sp. NPDC041988. Taxonomy (NCBI): domain Bacteria; kingdom Bacillati; phylum Actinomycetota; class Actinomycetes; order Kitasatosporales; family Streptomycetaceae; genus Kitasatospora; species Kitasatospora sp. NPDC041988. The sequence continues at coordinate 348,781 of NZ_JBVJCO010000002.1, read as the reverse complement.
TCTTCGGCCTCTCGATGGACTACCACGTCTTCGTCGTCTCCCGGATCAAGGAGGGCCGCGACCGGGGCCTGCCGACCCGGGCCGCCATCGCGCACGGCATCCGCTCCACGGCCGGGGTGGTCACCAGCGCCGCGGTGATCATGGTGGCGGTGTTCGCGGTCTTCGGCACCCTCTCGATGCAGGCGATGAAGCAGATGGGCGTCGGCCTGGCGGTCGCCGTGCTGATCGACGCGACGGTCATCCGCGCGGTGCTGCTGCCCGCGGTGATGACACTGCTCGACGAGCGCAACTGGTACCTGCCGTCCTGGCTGCGGTGGCTGCCCGACCTCTCGCACGGCGAGTCCTTCCCGCCGGCCCGCGCCCACGGCTCGGCGGCCGCCCCGGTGCCCGCCACCGACGGCGCCCGCCACCGCAGGGTCGGGGTCTGATCCTCCGGCAGTACGACGACGCATCAGGGCCGGGCCCCGCATCACGCGGGGCCCGGCCCGCGTTTGCCAGAATGATCACCGTCCCCCAGGGCCCGCCCGAGCCACCGGACACGCCCCCGCCACCGCCCGCCACCCGCCACCCGCCACCCGCCACCACGGAACGGAGTCCGCCATGCTCCCCTTCGACGAGGGCCGTGCCCGGCTGCTGCTCGCCCACGCCTGCGAGTCCGCCGGCCTGCCCGGCCCCGGCGACGCCCGGCTGCTCGCGCTCGGCGAGAACGCCGTCTTCGACCTCGGCGACCCGGCCGTGGTCGCCAAGGTCGGCCGTGGCCCCGAGCTGTACGAGCGCGCGCACCACGAACTCGCCGTCGCCCACTGGCTGGCCGGCCGGGGCGTCCCCGTGGTCCGCCCCTACGACGGCGTGCCGCCCGAGCCGCAGCTCGCCCACGGACACCCCGTCACCTTCTGGCACCGGCTCGAACCCGCCGTCCGGCCTGCCCGGCCCGCCGACCTCGCGCCGCTGCTGCGCGACCTGCACCGGCTTCCCCTGCCGCCCTTCCCGCTCGACCGCCGCGATCTCCTCGCCCCGGTCGAGCGCTGGCTCGCCTCCGCGGAAGGGCACGTCGACCCGGCCGACGTCGCCTTCCTGCGCCACCGCCGGGACGCCTTCGCCGCCGCCCTGCCCGACCTCCCCCCGCACCTGCCGGCCGGTGTGATCCACGGCGACGCGCTGCCGCGCAACGTGCACGTCGGCCCGGACGGGCCCGTCCTGCTCGACCTGGAGAACGTCTCGCACGACCTGGGGGGGGGGGGAGGGGGGGTGTGCTGGCTTCGACACCCGGCGTGGGGGAGGGCAGGGGAGAAGGGGAGGGGGTGTCCCCCAGAGGGTGGGCTGGGGATTCTGGGGTGGG
>NZ_JBVJCO010000002.1:327547-347432 GCF_055588525.1 Kitasatospora sp. NPDC041988 | reverse complement strand
GGTGGCAAGAAAAAGGGAGGTGTCGGCAGGGGTGGCCCCGCTCTCCTAGACGGAGGAGATCCCTAACAAACCCGCGGAGAACACCCCCTGCTCGTCCCCCCGCTCAGCCACGACCGGTACGGAGTCCCGGCCGAGGAGTACGTGGCGTTCACCACGGGGTACGGCTGGGACGTCCGGGAGTGGGCCGGTTTCGCGGTGCTGCGCGGGGCCCGGGAGACAGCCAGCGCCTCCTGGGTGGCGCAGCAGGCGCCGGGCAACCCGGCCGCGCTCGCCGAGTTCCGCCGCCGGGTGGAGTCGCTGCGCGCGGGGGCCACGGACGTGCGCTGGTATCCGTTCTGACGACTGCACGTGCCCTCGCGGGCGTCCTCGCGGGCCTCCTCGCGGGCGCCCTCGCGGGCCTCCTTGCGGGGCGCAACCGGACGTGGTCGGATCGGCGTCCTATCTGACAGTCAGCCTGAAACGGCCTGACCCAGGGATCGGGATCACCTCCGCACCCGAGGAGCCGCAGACATGCCCGAACACGCCACCTCGCAGCGCGCCTCGTCGTCCGCCCGGCACCGCCGCCGACCGCTGGTCGCGGGCTGCATCACCGTGGTCGCCGCCCTGGGCCTGGCCGCCTGCGGCACCGCCAGCGGCGCGCTCCAGCCGCAGCCGATTGTCACCGCGTCGAGTCCGGGCACCCCGGCGCCCTCGGCCTCGTCGCCGGCTGCCCCTACCCCCTCCCCCAGCGAACCGACCTCGGCCGGGCCGTCCGCCTCCACGCCGGCCCCGCCCGTCACACCGAAGCCGACCGCGCCCAAACCCCCACCGCCGAGCACCTCCAAGCCGCCGACGCACGCTCCGGCACAGAGCCCCACGCAGGGCCCGACGCAGAGCCCCACGCACACCCCGAGCGCCCCGCCGGCCACCCGTCCGCCCACCGCGACGCCGGCCCCGCCGCCGCCCGCGAGCGGGGTGTCCACCTCGGTCGTCCGCTCCACCGCCTCCGGCGGCCGGACGGTCGCCCTCACCTTCGACGACGGCCCCGGCCCGGCCACCGGCCAGGTCCTCGACCTGCTCGCCCAGTACGGCGCCAAGGCGACGTTCTGCCAGATCGGCCAACAGGCCGCCGCCAACCCGGCGTTGGTCAAGCGGATCATCGCGGCCGGCCACCGGCTCTGTGACCACAGCGTCGACCACCCGCAGCCGTTCGCCGCGCTCTCGCACGACCGGGCCGTGTCCGAGATCTCCAAGGCCAAGGACATGATCGTCCAGGCCGGCGGTCCGGGCACCAAGGTCTCCTGGTTCCGCGCCCCCGGCGGCGGGTTCACCGCCGACAACCAGCGGATCGCCGCCGACCTCGGCCTGCGCCCGCTCGGCTGGTCCGTCGACCCGCGCGACTGGGCCCGCCCCGGCGTCGCGTCGATCGTCTCCACCGTGAAGAGCCAACTCAGGCCCGGCGGCGTGATCCTGATGCACGACGGCGGCGGCGACCGCAGCCAGACCGTCGCCGCACTGAAGCAGCTGCTGCCCTGGCTGGCAGCCCAGGGCTACCGCTTCGACTTCCCGGCGAGCTGACCGGTTCGTCCGCCGCATCCCCTGCGGTCGGCCGAAGTCGACCACCGCAGGGGCCCACCCGCCGTCCGCGCGGCGCCACCGAGCACCGGATGCCGGCCTCCCCCGGTCCACCCCGGTCCCGCTCGGCTCCCCACCCCCTCACCTCCCGACCGCCGGCGGCGGCGGCAGGCTCAGATCCTCCGGAGCCGGCCGAGCCGGCGGAAGGTGATGAACGCCTGCACGCCGAACGCCGGCAGGAGGGCCAGGAGGGCGGTCCACGGCACGACCCGGCCGAAGAGCAGGGCCGGGAGCAGGGCGGGCAGGACGGCGAGCAGGGCGATGCCGATGCGCAGGCGGCGGTTCACGGAGACTCCTCGGGATTCGGCAGGTCGGGAACGGGTGGTCACGCGCGGGCGCGGTCGAGGTAGGCGGTCAGGTCGTGCCAGGCGTCGGCCGGGACCGTGGGATCACCGGACATCGCGGCCGGCTCGTGGTGCCAGGCGGCCCGCACCGCACCGGAGAGGCCGGAGTCGCCGCCGTTGAACAGTCGGCCCAGCTCGTCCATCCGCGCCACCAGCCTCCGCACCTCCGGCGCCGTCGGCTCCACCCCGGCGACGCGCAGCGCCTCGGCCCTGCGGTAGAGCTCCGGCCACTCGACCTCCACCAGGTAGTGGACCCCCGGGCCGACCGCGGCCGCCCGGTCCTGCAGATCCCGGAGCTGGTCCTCGTCGAGGTGGCGCCGCAGCGCCTGCCCGCCCTCCGGGCCGGCCCCGCCCATCGCCTGGAGCACACCGATCAACGTGGCGGTCTCCGGGGCCCGTTCGGCGGCCAGCTCGTCGTGGACGTGGGCCAGCCGGCTCCGCAGGGCCTCCAGCGAGGCGATCGCCGCCTCGACTCCGGCGAGGTGCTCGCCCACCAGCCGGACGGGGTCGACCCCGACGTCCAGGCAGGTGGCGATGGTCTCCAGCCCCAGCCCGAGGCGTCGCAGCGCGAGGACCTGGTAGAGGCGGACGACATCCGGCTCGGTGTACTCACGGTGTCCGGCGGCGGTCCGCCGGGACGGGCCGAGCAGCCCGATCTGGTCCCAGTGGTGCAAGGTGCGTACGGTCAGTCCGCTCGCCTCGGCGAGCGCCCCGACCTTCCATGTGTGGTCGATGCCCATACCCCGATGGTGCGTCCTGACGTCGCGTGAGGTGCAAGCCCGGCAGGCCCGGCAGGCTCGGCGCCGATCAGCAGGCCCCGGGCAGGCCCCGAGCGGGCACCCCGGGCGGGCCCCCTCCCCGCCGTCGTCCGCCGGGCCACCCGCCACTGCGGCAGAGCCGGAGGCGGCCGGGCCGCGCGGTACGGGGAGGCGGACCGCACGGCCCGGCGCTACCGTGAAATGGCGATCCGATCGGGTCAGTCCCAGGCATATTCCCCACGTGATTCGTTGACGAACCAGCAAGTGCCGACAAGTCTCCGGCGTGGTCCGTCCACGCCGAATTCAGCCGGGAGTGACAATGGCCAGTTACGAAAGTGCCAGAACAAAGGCGTTCACCCGGGCGGCGACCACCACCCTGACCGGCGTGCCGCTCGACGTCTCCGACGACCACCCGCTCCGCGAGGCCGGTGGCATGCCGATCCAGACGTGCGTCTGCGTGACGGATCCGTGCCCCTGTGACGACCACCCGATCGTCTGGCTCGACGAGGCCGCCGTCCGTGGCCGTGCCGCGACCGGCCGACGGACCACCGACGGTGACGAACTGTACGACTTCGCGGTGGCGGCGGACGCGTCCGTGGTCGTCGAGTCCTTCCACAAGGTAAGAGCGGCTGACGCCGCCCGCGCCGGCGGTCTCGCCGGCACCGGGGCCCCGCCGCCCTTCATCGTGCGGCACCGGCCGGGCGCGGCCCGGTCCACCGAGAAGGGCGGCCCGTGTCACGGAGCCAAGGAGTCGCTGCTCCGCGCCGATGCCGGCTGCAACGATTTCGAAGTCACCGAGAGCGGCGCGACCTACTGCTTTGCCGAAAGCAGCGAGCACTACTGCATCTACGTGCTCTGCTGAACGGCCCGCTGCCGGAGTGCCGCCCGGCGCAGCGCTCCGGGCCGGCTAGCGCAGCGGCCAGCGCGGGTCGATGACGGCCTGCGGGTCCTTGCTGCGGCGGAGCCAGGCCTGGAGGCCCTCGGCCCAGTCGCGGTGCCAGCCGATCTGGCGGGTGTGGAGGTCGGCGAGGGGGACGGCGCCGACCTCGGCGGGGTAGCGCTCGGCGAGGGCGACGGCGACCCGGACGGCGGCGAGGGCGTCACTGCCGGCCTCGTGGGCGTCGGTCAGCTCGACACCGTAGACCTCGCAGACCCGCTGGAGGGTGCGCGAGCCCTTGCGGTACTTGTCGACGGCCCGGTCGATGACGAGGGCGTCGAGCACCGGCGTGACCGGCCCGCCGAGGCGCTCGGCGAGCGGGGCCAGGCCGTGCCGGCGCAGCTCGGCGTCGAGCAGCGAGAGGTCGAAGGGGGCGTTGAAGGCGACCACGGGGCGGCCGGCGGCGAGCCGCTCGCAGAGGGCCGTGGCTATCTCGTCCACCGCCTCCTTGGCCGGGCGGCCCTTGCTGCGGGCGACGTCGTCGCCGATGCCGTGGATCGCCGCGGCCTCGGCGGGGATCGGGACGCCCGGGTCGAGCAGCCAGTCGGTGGCGCTCAGCCGGCGGGCTCCGACGGTGTCCACGAGGGCGGCCGTGACGATGCGGTCCACGGCCGGGTCGGTGCCCGTGGTCTCCAGGTCGAAGCCGACCAGTGGCTGCTGCCACCAGCTCATAGGGGTGTGTCCTTCCGTCCTGCTCGTCGAAACAGCCCCTATCATCGCCCGCCCCACCGACAACGCGGTCGCTGGGGCGGGCGGGCGCAGCCGGCAGGCCCGGCTCAGGCCCCGGCTCAGGCCCTGCTCAGGCCCCGGCGAGCAGGCTCCGGCCGAGCCAGTCGGCGTCGTCCTGGACGCCGGGCAGGACGTAGAAGTAGCCCCCGCCGGTGGGTCGCAGGAAGCGGGCCAGCGGCTCGCCCGTGAGCCGGGTCTGGACGGCCTCGAACTGGCGGGCCACGTCCTGCTGGTAGCAGCAGAAGGCGAGGCCCAGCTCGGGCTCGCCGTGCTCGTCGAGGCCGCGGTCGTAGTTGAAGGCGCGGCGCAGGATGCGGCTGTCGCGGGTGGCGTCGGTGCGCGGGTTGGCGAGCCGGATGTGGGAGTCGAGGGCGATGACGGCGCCGTCGGGGTCGTGGCTGTAGTCGGGGGCGTCGGTCTCGTTGCTGCGGCCGAGCGGGGCGCCGTCGGCCTTGCGGCGGCCGATGATCCGTTCCTGGTCCTTCAGGGCCGCCTCGTCCCAGGGCGCGACCAGGGTGCGGATCGCCCGCACCACTTGGTAGCTCCCGCCGACCGCCCAGCCCGGTTCGCCGCCGCTCGCGCCGACCCAGACCAGCTCGTCCATCTGCCGGGCCGACTCGGTGTCGGGGTTCTCGATGCCGTCCTTGAAGCCGAGCGGGTTGCGGGCGGCGCCGGTGGGGCGGGCCCGGTTCTGGAACCCGTCCAGCTGCCAGCGCGGGCGGATCGCGCCCTTGGTGGTGCGCAACAGGTCGCGCAGGGTGTGCTGGACGGTGTCGCGGCTCTCGGCGCAGATCTGGAGCAGGAGGTCGCCGTGGGACTCGGCGGGGCGCAGGGCGTCGCCCGGGAAGTCGCGCATCAGGGTGAGGCGCTGGGGCTTGGCGGCGGCGAGGCCGTAGCGGTCGTCGAAGAGCGAGGCGCCGACGGCGACGGTGACGGTGAGGTTGTCGGCGGGCAGGGCGTCGGGGCCGAGGGTGCCGCTGTCGGCGGGCGCGGCGGCGGGGCCGAGGTCGGGCGGGGTGCCGCCGGCGGTGAGGAAGCGGATCCGGTCGGTGCAGGTGCGCAGCAGCGTCTCCAGGGCCGCGCGGTCGGCGGCCTTGACGTCGAGGGCGACGAAGCTGCCGTAGCCGGGCGGCGGGTTGGTGATGCCGGCCTGGTGGACGCCGTGGAACGGGATCCGCCCGGCGGCCGAGCGTGGCACGGCGGGCACGGCGGCGGCGGTGGGGCGGGCGGCGCCGAGGGCGAGCGCCCCGGCGGTGCCGGCGCCGAGGGCGGTGCGCACGAAGCTGCGGCGCGAGGCGCCGGGGTGGTCCGGGCTGGTCATCGGTCGGCCTTCCGGGTCGGGGGCGGGCGCGGGCATGCCGGAGCGGGGCTCGTCGGCAGCGGGAGGGCGATCGCAGGCTCTCCGGGGTACGGAACCCCGGCCTGCTGATCATGAAATCGACGCTAGCAAGCCCCTCGCGCCCCCGCCCCGCCTGCGCGCCCCGGCTGACCGCCCATCGGCTCAATACCCGCCGGTTGCCATCCGTCCGGGCTAGGACGCGGTGCGGGCCTCGTCGACGGCGGCCGGACGGAGGCGGCCGAGCCGTTCGAGGTCGGGGCGCATGACCTCGGCACGCAGCTCGGCGACAGGTTCGACGCCGGTGGTCTCGGCGGGCCGCAGGGTCCAGGTGGTGGGGGCGCTGTTCATCCGGGCAGTGTCCCAGCGGCCCCGCCGCGGCGGCCGGCGGGTGTCAGGAGACCGGCCGGGAGTCCCCCCAGATCCCCTCGAACTCCTCGCGGTAGACCTCCAGCAGCCCGGCGTCGGTGCCGCCCGGCTGCTGGCCGGCGCCGCCGCGCAGCACCAGCGCGGGCGACTCCATGCCGCGGGCCCGGCGCAGGTAGGGCTGGACGACGCCGAGGTCGCGGGTCTGCCGCCGGGGGCCGCCGGTCTGGCCGGCCGGGCGCGGGCCCTCGACCAGGTAGGCGGTGAAGCGCGGGGTCTCGTCGAAGACCCGGATCTCGAAGCCGCCCTGGTCGCGCAGCCTGGCGCGGACGCGGCGCACGTGCATGATGTTCATCTCGATCGAGCGGGCCAGTTCGCCGCGCCCGAGGCCGAGTTCGCGCTCGCGGCGGCGGACGGCGCTGCTGGCCGGGTTGAGGAAGAGCAGCCGGACCCGGCAGCCGTCGGTGGCGAGCCGGACGAGGCGCTTGCCGGTGTAGTTCTGGCAGAGCATGCCGAGGCCGATGCCGAGCGCGTCGAGCCGGCGGGCGCCGTCCAGCAGGTCCTCGACCGGGAGGTCGCGCTGGAGGCGGACCCGGTCGGCGTGCACCGCGACCACGTCCGCGTACCGGCCGGCCACCAGCGACTCGACGACGTCGGCGGGGACGCCGCCGGAGCCGCCGTCCAGCAGGGCGAGCAGCCGGGCGGCGGCGCGTTCGGTCTGGGCGAGGACGGTCTGGGTGAGGACGCGGTTGCGGGAGACGACGTGCCGGGCGACCTCCAGTTCGTCCAGGGCGAGCTCGATGTCGCGGCGGTCGGCGAGGTAGGGCTCGAAGCAGGGCCAGTGCTGGACCATCAGTTCGCGCAGCTGGGGCAGGGTGAGGAAGACGAGCGGGTCGTCGTCGGCGGGGTCGAGCAGGTAGCCCTTGCGCCGGCTGACCTCGCGGACGGCGCCGGCCCGGTGGGCCCATTCCTCGCCGGCGGGGCCGGCCGCGGCGGTGACCCAGTCCTCGCCGTGGGCGGGTGCGTAGATGGGGTACAGCACCTCGTCGACGAGGGCGCGCAGCCGCTGTTCGACCAGGTTGAGCCAGACGTACGCGCGCCCGGCCAGCCGGACCCGCTGGTAGGCGTCCTCCCACTCGGTGCCGGACCAGGCGAGGGCGGGTATCTCGACCGGGCCGCTCTGGGCGGGCACCAGCGCCCGGCCGGTCATGGTGGGGCGCATGACGACGGTCGGGGCCTCGCTGCGGGCGCCGCCCCGGTCGGGGCCGCCGGGCCCGGCGCCACGGCCGCCGGCGGGGAACACCATGCGCCACCTCACCTGGTTCCTGATGGAGCTGCTTCGTCGTCTGCTTCGTCCGCCTGCCCCTGCCGGCCCTGCTGGTTCCGCCGGTCCTACCGGTTCCTCTGATGAATCGCCACGAGCGCGGGGGCGGCCGGACGATCAAGGGTACTGCCCGCCGCGAGCCGACCGCAGCCGGTTGGCGGACGGGAAACCCGGAGGCCCCGGCCCCACCACCTGCCCCAGCCGCCCCGCACGCCGCCCCGCGCACCACCGCGGGAGGCCCACCGGGACCCTCCGAACACCCACCGGACACCCGCCGGACACCCGTTCGGGCGAACACGCGCCGAATGGCCCCGCTGTCGGGGAAAGCGTCGGGGAGTATGCGCACTGTGCCGTACGTCACGGTGCGCGACCGCCGCACATGCCCGGCCACCCCGCCGGGAAGAGAGCGTCGGGGTCCGGGCAGATAGTCGGACTACCTGTCAGTTTCCCTTCGGCGCAAGGAAGTTGAGGACTCATGCAGGTCTGGCCAGGGAAGCCCTACCCCCTCGGTGCCACCTACGACGGGGCCGGCACCAACTTCGCGGTGTTCTCGGAGAGCGCCGACCGGATCGAGCTCTGCCTGCTCGACGAGGACGGTTCGGAGACGGCCGTCGAGCTGCGCGAGACGGACGCCTTCGTCCGGCACGCCTACCTGCCCGGCATCCAGCCCGGCCAGCGGTACGGATTCCGCGTCCACGGCCCGTACAACCCGGGCCTCGGCCAGCGGCACAACAGCGCCAAGCTGCTCCTGGACCCGTACGCCAAGGCGATGAGCGGCAACATCGACTGGGACGAGTCGGTCTACGGCTACCACTTCGGCGCCCCCGAGCGCCGCAACGACCTGGACTCCGCCCCGCACACCATGCACTCGGTGGTGATCAACCCGTACTTCGACTGGGGCACCGACCGGCCGCCGCGCACCGACTACCACCGCACCGTCGTCTACGAGGCCCATGTGAAAGGCCTCACCAGACTCCACCCCGGCATCCCCGAGGAGATCCGGGGCACCTACGCCGGCCTCGCCCACCCGGCGGTGATCGAGCACCTGGCCAAGCTCGGCGTCACCGCGATCGAGCTGATGCCGGTGCACCAGTTCGTCCGCGACCACCGGCTGCGCGACCTCGGCCTCGCCAACTACTGGGGCTACAACACCATCGGCTTCTTCGCCCCGCACTCCTCCTACTCCTCCACCGGGGACCGGGGCCAGCAGGTGCAGGAGTTCAAGTCGATGGTCAAGGCGCTGCACGCGGCCGGCATCGAGGTCATCCTGGACGTCGTCTACAACCACACCGCCGAGGGCAACCACCTCGGCCCCACCCTCTCGCTGCGCGGCCTGGACAACGTCTCCTACTACCGGCTCGCCCAGGACCAGCGGTTCTACGAGGACACCACCGGCACCGGCAACAGCCTGCTGATGCGCAGCCCGCACGTACTCCAGCTGATCATGGACTCGCTGCGCTACTGGGTCACCGAGATGCACGTGGACGGCTTCCGCTTCGACCTCGCCGCCACCCTGGCCCGGCAGTTCCACGAGGTCGACCGGCTCTCCTCCTTCTTCGACCTCGTCCAGCAGGACCCGGTGGTCTCCCAGGCCAAGCTGATCGCCGAGCCCTGGGACCTCGGCGAGGGCGGCTACCAGGTGGGCAACTTCCCGCCGCTGTGGACGGAGTGGAACGGCATGTACCGGGACACCGTCCGCGACCTGTGGCGCGGCGAGAACGCCACCCTCGCCGAGTTCGGCTCCCGGCTCACCGGCTCCTCCGACCTCTACCAGGACGACGGCCGCCGGCCCATCGCCTCCATCAACTTCGTCACCTGCCACGACGGATTCACCCTGCGCGACCTGGTCTCGTACAACGAGAAGCACAACGAGGCCAACGGCGAGGACAACCGGGACGGCGAATCGTTCAACCGCTCCTGGAACTGCGGCACCGAGGGCCCCGGCACCGACCCGGCCGTCGAGGAGCTGCGCGCCCGCCAGCAACGCAACCTGATCGCCACCCTGATGCTCTCCCAGGGCGTGCCGATGCTCTCGCACGGCGACGAACTCGGCCGCACCCAGCACGGCAACAACAACGCCTACTGCCAGGACAACGAACTCACCTGGGTGCACTGGCCCCAGGAGGACGGGCCCGAGGCGCGGCTGCTGGAGTTCACCCAGGGCATGATCTGGCTCCGCCGCGACCACCCCGTCTTCCGGCGCCGCCGCTTCTTCCACGGCCGCCCGGTCTCCAGCCGCCCCGTCCCCGGCCGGCCCGTCACCGGCAGCTACGAGGACCTCACCGACATCGCCTGGTTCACCCCCGGCGGGGAGGAGATGACCAAGCGCAACTGGGGCGCCAGCTACGCCAAGTCGCTCAGCGTCTTCCTCAACGGCTACGCCATCTCCGAGCCGGACCGGCGCGGCGGGCGGATCGTCGACGACTCCTTCCTGCTGATGTTCAACGCCCACTTCGAGCCGCTGGAGTTCAACGTCCCGGCCGACCACGGGCAGGAGTGGCAGGTCGTGGTCGACACCGCCCAGCCCCGGCTGCCCGCCCCCGGCACCGGCGCCCGGGTCAAGGCCGGCGACACCCTCTGGCTCACCGACCGCTCGCTGATGGTCCTCCAGCGGCCCGCCTGAGGCGTGGTTCACCTGTTCGGATCAGCAACGGGTCTTGGCGGCGGGCTCGCGCGGGTACTCATGGACACATGACCTCCGCCGCCGAGCCCGCGCAGCCCCGCCCGGCCGCTACTCCCCCACCCCCACCCACGGCCCCGCCACCGTCGGCCAGCTACCGGCTCCAGCTCCAGCCCGGCTTCACCCTCCGCGACGCCGCCACCGCCGTGCCCTACCTCGCCGCCCTCGGCGTCTCGCACCTGCACCTCTCCCCGCTGCTGGAGGCCGCACCCGGCTCCACCCACGGGTACGACACCGTCGACCACGGCCGGATCAGCGGGCAGCTCGGCGGTGAGCCCGCACTGCGCGCGCTGGCCGCCGAGGCCCACCGGCACGGCCTGCGGCTGATCGCCGACGTGGTGCCCAACCACATGGCCGTCCCCGTCCCCGAGCAGCTGAACCAGCCGCTCTGGCACGTGCTGCGGGACGGCCCCGACTCGCCGTACGCGCGCTGGTTCGACATCGACTGGGCCGCCCAGCCGGGGCCAGCCGACGCCCCGGAGCGCGGGCGGGTGCTGCTGCCGCTGCTCGGCGACCGGCTCGGCGCGGTGCTCTCGTCCGGGGAGCTCGTCGTGGACGGCCCGGGGGCGCCTGACGGCGGCCCGGCCGGCGGAGTGCTCCGCTACCACGAGCACACCCTCCCGCTGCGGCCCGGCACCGAGGGCCTGCCGCTCGCGGAGCTGCTCGCCCGGCAGTGGTACCGGCTCGCCTGGTGGCGGCTGGCCCGCACCGAGCTGAACTACCGGCGGTTCTTCACCGTCAACGAGCTGATCGCCGTCCGGGTCGAGATCCCCGAGGTGTTCGAGGCCACCCACGGCGTGCTGCTACGGCTGCACCGGGACGGTGTCCTGGACGGGTTCCGGATCGACCACCCCGACGGCCTCGCCGACCCGCGCGGCTACCTGCGGCGGCTCGCCGAGGCCACCGGCGGCGCGTACACGGTGGTGGAGAAGATCCTCACCGGCGACGAGCGCCTGCCCGCCGACTGGCCGTGCGCGGGCACCACCGGGTACGACGCGCTGCGCCGGATCGACGGCGTCCTCACCGACCACGCGGGCGCCAGCCGGCTGGCCGGGCGCTACGAGCACTTCCTCGGCGGCGCACTCGCCACCGAGCCCTGCGCCGACCCGCACCCGGCCGTCGCGGCCGCCCGGCGCGGGCGGGCCGACATGACCGGCCCTCGGGGCGAGCTGGCCGCCGAGGTCGAGCGGCTGGTCCGGCTCGCCGTCCGGATCGGCGCCGCCGAGCCCGCGCACGCGGACCACGCACCCTGGCAGCTGCGCGACGCCCTGCAACGGGTGCTCACCGGCTACCCGGCGTACCGGCCGTACGTCCGGCCCGGCGAGCCGGTGCCCGCGGTCTCGGCGGAGCAGCTGGGCGCCGCGCTCGACGGCTCCGCCGACCCGTCCGACCGGCTGGTCGCGGAGCTGGCCCTCGGGCGGCTCGGCACCGGCCCCGAGAAGGACGAGTTCTGCGTGCGCTTCGCCCAGACCGCCGCCGCCGTGGCCGCCAAGGGCGTCGAGGACACCGCCTTCTACCGCTGGAACGCGCTGCTGAGCCTGAACGAGGTCGGCGGCGAGCCGGCCAGGCCGGGCCTGCACCCGGAGGACTTCCACGCCTGGTGCCACTACGTCGAACGGCACTGGCCGGCCACCATGACGGTGCTCTCCACCCACGACACCAAGCGCAGCGCCGACGCCCGCGCCCGCCTCGCCGTCCTCGCCGAGCAGCCGGACGCCTGGGCCGCCGAGGCCGCCGCCTGGTCCACCGCCGCCGGCCCCGGCGGCGACCGGGACGGCGACTGGCTGCTCTGGCAGACCCTGGTCGCGGCCTGGCCGATCAGCCCCGAGCGGCTGGTCACCGCGCTGCTCAAGGCGGCCCGCGAGGCCAAGCTGCGCACCTCGTGGACGTCCCCGGACACCGGCTACGAGCAGGCCCTCGCCGACCGGGCCCGCGCGCTGTACGGCAACCCTGGGCTGCTCCCCCGGATCGAGGGGTACGTCCGGATGCTCGCGCCGTACGCCCGGTCCAACACCCTCGCCGCCGCCCTGCTGCACCTCACCGTGCCCGGCGTGCCCGACCTCTACCAGGGCAGCGAGGAGCCGCTGTACACCCTGGTCGACCCGGACAACCGGGGGGTGGTGGACCTCGGCGCGCTGGCCGTCCGGCTGACCGACTCGGCGACGCCCCGCCCGGACGACCTGGCCCGGGAGAAGCTGCACCTCACCGCGGCCGCCCTGCACCTGCGCCGGGCCCGCCCGCCGGGCGCCTACCGCCCGCTGACCGCCACCGGCCACTCCCGCGACCACCTGCTCGCCTTCGCCCGCGGGGGCGACGTGGTCACGGCGGTCACCCGGCTGCCGTACGGCCTGGAGCGGGCCGGCGGCTGGCGCGACACCGTCCTGGAGCTGCCGGCCGGCGGCGGGTGGACGGACGAACTGACCGGGCGCCGGTTCGCGGCCGGCACGGTGCCGGTGGCCGACCTGCTGGCCGCCTCCCCGGTGGCACTGCTGACCAGGAAGACCATGAAGACCAGGAAGGGCGACGCGTGACTCTGCCGGAGCTGCGGACGTACGAGGTGTGGGCGCCTGCGGCGGCCGAGCGGGTCGAGGTGGAGGTCGGCGGCGCCCGCCACCCGCTGGCCCGGGACGGCGCGCGGGCGGGGTGGTGGCGCGGCGAGGCGCCCGCCGGGGACTACGCGTTCCGGCTGGACGGCGGCCCGGCGCTGCCCGACCCGCGCTCGCCCCGGCAGCCGCACGGCCCGGACGGGCCCAGCCGGGCCGTCGACCACGCCGCGTTCCGCTGGTCGCAGACCGGCTGGCGCGGCCGTCCGCTGCCCGGCGCCGTCCTGTACGAGCTGCACATCGGCACCTTCACCGCCGCCGGCACCTTCGACGCCGCCGCCCGACACCTCGACCACCTGGTCGAGTTGGGCGTCGACTTCGTCGAGCTGCTGCCGGTCTGCCCGTTCCCCGGCCGGCACGGCTGGGGGTACGACGGCGTCTCGCTCTGGGCCGTCCACGAGCCCTACGGCGGCCCGGAGGGGCTCAAGCGCTTCGTCGACGCCGCGCACCGCAAGGGCCTCGGCGTCGTCCTGGACGTGGTGCACAACCACCTCGGGCCGTCGGGCAACTACCTGCCCGCGTACGGCCCGTACTTCACCGACCGGCACCACACCCCGTGGGGCTCGGCGGTCAACCTGGACGCGCCCGGCTCGGACGAGGTGCGCGCTTACCTGACCGGCAGCGCACTGGCCTGGCTGCGCGACTACCGGATCGACGGACTACGGCTGGACGCGGTGCACGCCCTCGCCGACGACCGCGCCGTCCACTTCCTGGAGGAACTCGCCACCGAGGTCGAGACGTTGGCGATCGCCACCAACCGGCCGCTGTTCCTGGTCGCCGAGTCCGACGTCAACTCCCCCCGCACCACCGCCCCGCGCGAGGCCGGCGGTCAGGGCCTCACCGCGCAGTGGAGCGACGACTTCCACCACGCACTGCACACCGCGCTCACCGGCGAGTCCCAGGGCTACTACGGCGACTTCGCGGTCGCGCCCCTGTCGGCGGTCGCCAAGGCGCTCACCCATGGCTTCTTCCACGACGGCGGCTGGTCCTCGTTCCGCGGCCGCAGCCACGGCCGCCCGTTCCCGCCCGCCCACGGCCACCGGCTGCTGGGCTACCTCCAGAGCCACGACCAGATCGGCAACCGGGCCCTCGGCGACCGGCTCTCGGCGAGCCTGACCCCCGGCCAACTCGCCTGCGGAGCCGCACTCGTGCTCACCTCGCCGTTCACCCCGATGCTGTTCATGGGCGAGGAGTGGGGCGCTATCACGCCCTGGCAGTACTTCACCGACCACACCGACCCGGGCCTCGCCGAGGCCGTCCGGCAGGGCCGACGGCGGGAGTTCGCCGAGCACGGGTGGCAGGCGGAGGAGGTGCCGGACCCTCAGGAGCCGGCCACCGTGCTGCGCTCCGTCCTCGACTGGACCGAGCCGAGGCGCGCCCCGCACGCCGAACTGCTCTCCTGGTACCGGGTGTTGCTCCGGCTGCGGCGCGAGCGGCCGGAGCTGACCGACCCCGACCTTTCGGCCGTCCGGGTCGTCCACGACGAGGCGGCGCGGTGGCTGGTGGTGCACCGGGGGCCGTACCGGGTGGCGGTCAACCTGTCCGACTCCGCCGCCGATCTGCCGCTCGGGGCCGAGGGGCGGGAGATGGTGGCGTCCTTCGGGCAGTGCGTTCCGGACGGCGCGGCGGCGCGGCTGGAGGCGCACTCGGTCGCGATCGTCCGGGTGTGACGCCCGCGGCTCACCGGTCGCACGAGCCTCACCAGAGGAAGGTGCCGATCCGCTCCCGCAGCGAGGCCGCGTCCAGGCCGTAGGCGGCCAGGTGCTCGGGGATCGAGCCGTAGTGCCGGTGCTCCTCGCGCGGCACGCCGAGGCCGAGCACCCGGTGCGGCCGGTCGTTCATCGCGGCGTGCGCCTCGTTGGCGGAGGTCCCGGCGAGATACGGCTCGACCAGCACCACGTCCGCCCGCCCGCCGGCGGCCGCGCGGAGCCCGGCCGCGTCGAACGGCCGCACGGTGGACGCGTACAGCACGGTGACGTCCAGGCTCTCGGTGGCCGCCAGTACCGCGTCCAGCATCGGGCCGACCGCCAGCACCACGCCCTTGGCGCCCGTGCGCACGGTGGTGAACCGGCCTGGTTCGACCGGCACCGCGGCGGCGTTCTGGTGCAGGGAGAGCCGCACGTACACGTTGCGGTCGCCGTCCGCCGCGGCGTGGCGAAGCAGCTGCTCGGCCTCGTCCGGGTGGCCGGGCACGTGGACCGTCCAGTCCGGCAGGGTGTCCAGCAGCGCGACGTCGCCCGGCGACATGTGGGTGCGGCCCCCGGCCGGCCAGTCGTACGAGCCGGCGGCGCTCACCAGGACGGCGCCGACGCCCTGGTGGACGAGGTCCAACTTGATCTGCTCGAAGGGGCGTTCGACCAGGAAGCTGGCGAAGGTGTGGGCGATCGGGCGCAACCCGGTGAGCGCCAGGCCGCCGGCGGCGCCGATCAGCAACTGCTCACGGATCCCGACGTTGATCACCCGGTCGGGGTGGCGCTCGGCGGCGGGCGCGAAGCCGGTCGCGCTGATGTCGGCCAGCACGACGGCCAGCCGGGGGTCGTCGTCCAGCATTCGGGTGGTCACGTCGAGGAAGCGCTCGCGCATGTTGTCCATCGGTCTGGTCCCTTGCCCTTCGGAGGTTGTCGGGAGTTCTCGGGCGGCCGTCAGGAGGTCTCGGGCAGCCGTCAGGAGGTCTGGGGCGGCCGTCAGGAGGTCTTGGACTCGACGCGGGCGACCACCACGTGCGGCCGGCCCGGGTGTCCGGCGGTGAACGCCGCGTACAGCGCCTCGTGGTCGCGCCCGTCCACCGTCTCGGCCGACCAGCCCTCGGCGACGAAGCGCGCCGCAATGCCGCCCTGCCAGCCGTGCGTGGCCGAGGAGTTGTCGATGACGACGACGTGCAGCCGGTCCAGCCCGGACGCACCGGCGAAGGCGACCGCCTCGTGGTTGGAGCCCTCGTCGAACTCGGCGTCCCCGACCAGCACCCAGACCGCCGGGTCGGCGAGCCCCTGGGCGCGCAGCCCGAGCGCGGTGCCGACCGCCAGCGGCAGGCCGTGCCCCAGCGAGCCCGAACCGATCTCCACGCCGGGCAGCAGCGTGCGGTCCGGGTGGTGGCCGAGCGGCGAGTCGTACGCGCCGAAGCTGGGGAGCAGCGCGGGATCGAGGAAGCCCTTGGCCGCGAGTACGGCGTAGTAGGCCATCGGGCCGTGCCCCTTGGAGAGCAGGAAGCGGTCGCGGTCCTGCTCCTCGGCGGTGGCCGGGGTGACCCGCAGCACCCGGTCGTAGAGCACCCAGAGGGCGTCCAGCGTGGAGGTGGCGGCCGGGCCGTGCTTCTCGTCGCCGGTCATCAGGCTCATCAGGCCCGGGAGGTCCGCGAAGGTGACTTCGGTACGGGTGTTCGTCGTCATGCCCACGATGCTGCAACTTGAAGTCGACTTGAAGTCAAGCCGCTAGAGTGACCCCATGAGCGCACCCGAGACCTCCCCCGGGCCGAGCCGGCACGACCCGCTCACCATCGGCCAACTCTCCGACCGCAGCGGCCTCGCCACCTCGGCCCTGCGCTACTACGAGAAGCTCGGTCTCATCCACGCCACCCGCACCACCGGCGGGCAGCGCCGCTACACCCGCGGCACCCTGCGCCGGGTCGCCTTCGTACGGGCCGCCCAGCGGGTCGGCCTCTCCCTCGACGAGGCCAAGGTCGCACTGGACCGCCTCCCCGAGCGCCCCGCCCCCAGCGGCGCCGAGTGGACCGACGTCGCCGAGTCATGGCAGAGCCGCATCGACGAGCAGATCGCCGAACTCGAAGGCCTGAAGGCCAAACTGAGCGGCTGCATCGGCTGCGGCTGCCTCTCCCTCACCCGTTGCGCCCTCTACAACTCCGGCGACCGCGCCGCCGCCGCCGGCCCCGGCGCCCGCTACCTGCTCACCCGCGACCCCGCCACCGGCCCCGAGCCCGGTCCGGTCACCGAGGACCCCTTCGGCCGCTGACGGCCGGCGGCCCGTTCAGGGGCGGGCGTCCCCGCGCAGCAGGCTGTAGCGGACGATGTCGCGCCACTCCCCGTCGCGGAAGACCAGGCTGCGCTGCACGCCTTCCCGGGTGAAGCCGCACTTCTCCAGCGCGCGCTGCTCGGCGAGGTTGGCGGTCTCGGTGTCGGCCTCCAGCCGGACCACCGGCGAATGCGCGAACAGGTACTCCACCAACAGGCGTTGGGCCTGGGTGCCGATGCCGCGGCCGCGGGCCTGCGGGATCAGCTGGATGCCGATGTTCCAGTAGGGCGCCGCCGGCACGACCGCCATCGCCCGCCAGGCGACGAACCCGCACAGCCCGCCCTCGGACACCACCGCGAGCTGCGACTGGTCCGCCCCCAGCAGCCCGTTCTCCACCCACTTGCGCCGCAGGCGGCCCGGG
The DNA here is from genome assembly GCF_055588525.1 of Kitasatospora sp. NPDC041988. Lineage (NCBI taxonomy): Bacteria > Bacillati > Actinomycetota > Actinomycetes > Kitasatosporales > Streptomycetaceae > Kitasatospora > Kitasatospora sp. NPDC041988. The sequence continues at coordinate 330,354 of NZ_JBVJCO010000002.1, read as the reverse complement.
TCGGACCAGCCGTACCACTGCAGGGCGCCGATCGCCTCGGGGTCGACGAGCAGCCGCTCAAGGAGCAGGAGGTCGGCTTCGGATATCGGACGGAGGATCACCCGGTCGTCACTCATCCGGCCACTGTAGTCACCGGCCACCGTCCGGCCCGGGCCAACACCCGTGCCGGGCAGCGCCGGTGGCGCCGCCCGACGGCGAGGCGGCCGACGGCGAGGCGGCCGACGGCGAGGCGACCGGCTCAGGGAGCGATCGGCAGCTGTCGCTTGTGCTCGGTGAGCCGGTAGCGGCGGACGACGGCCTCGAACGCGGCCTCGTCGACCGGCTTGCCCTCCAGGAAGTCGTCGATCTCGTCGTAGGTGACGCCGAGCGCCTCCTCATCGAGCCTGCCCGGGTTCAGCGTCTCCAGGTCGGCGGTCGGGGCCTTCCAGATCAGCTCGGACGGCGCGCCCAGAGCCTCCGACACGGCCCGTACCCGCCGCTTGGTGAGGCCGGTGAGCGGAACGACGTCGGCCGCGCCGTCGCCGAACTTCGTGAAGAAGCCGGAGACCGCCTCGGCGGCGTGGTCGGTGCCCACCACCAGGCCTTCGTGCGCACCCGCCACCGCGTACTGGGCGACCATGCGCTGCCGGGCCTTGATGTTGCCGTGCACGAAGTCCTGGTGGTGCGCGTCACGGAAGACCGTGCCGCCGACCAGCACCGTCTCCAGCGCGGCGTCACTGGCGGGCTTCACGTCGACGGTCAGGACCTGGTCGGGCCGGATGAACTCCAGCGCCAGCTGCGCGTCCTTCTCGTCGGCCTGGGTGCCGTACGGCAGCCGCATCGCGAAGAAGGTCGATTCCCTCCCGGTGGCACGGACCCGCTCGACCGCGAGCTGGCACAGCCGACCGGCGGTCGTGGAGTCCACACCGCCGCTGATGCCCAGCACCAGTGAGCGCAGACCCGTGGAGGTCAGCCGGTCGGCGAGGAAGGCCACCCGGCGCTCGATCTCCTGCCGCGCGTCGAAGGACACGCCCACCTGGAGGTCCCGCGCGATCTCGTGCTGCACGGATATGGACGTCGGATCGGTCACGGTTGCTCCTCGCTCGGGCCCGCGGGCAGGGTCTGCGCGCGCCGTCGGGCCGAGGGCCACAGGCGTGTGCAGGGGACAGAGGAACTCTAGAGGAAGGCGGCGAAGCCCTGGTCAAGGCAGGTGGCCCCCGCAGGGGCACGAAATCGTTGACATTATGCAGGCGATCGCCTGCATAATGGTCCACGTGAGCCACGAAGCGACAGCGATGGACGCCGCATTCAAAGCACTGGCCGACCCCACCCGGCGGCTCCTGCTCGACCGCCTGCGCGAGCGGGGCGGCCAGACCCTGGGCGAGCTGTGCGAACGCCTGACCATGGCCCGCCAGTCGGCGACACAGCATCTCGACATCCTGGCGCAGGCCAACCTCGTGACCGTCGTACGACGGGGACGGGAACGACTCCACTACCTCAACCCGGCGCCGATCCACGAGATCGAGGAGCGCTGGATCTCGGGGTTCGACAGGCCCCGCCTGCAAGCGATCAGTGCCATCAAGAACCTTGCCGAGGAGTACGCCATGACCAACACGCCCACGTCGGTGCCGACTTACGTCTACGTCACCTACATCCGCGCGAACGCGGAGCAGGTGTGGCAGGCCCTGACGGACGCGGACCTCACCGCGCGCTACTGGGCCCACGCCAACGTGTCGGACTGGCAGCCCGGCTCGGCCTGGGAGCACCGGCGCGTCGACGGATCAGGCCGCGTCGACGTCGTCGGCAAGGTGCTCAAGGCCGAGCCCCCGACGCTGCTGAGCATCACCTTCGAGGACTCCCCGGACGCCGAGGCGCCGAGGGAGCCGTCGGTCGTCACCTTCCTCGTCGAACCGCACGAGGACATCGTCCGCCTCACCGTGACCCACGAGAACCTCCCCAACGTGGAGATGCTCAACGGCATTTCGCGCGGGTGGCCGGCCGTGCTGGCCAACCTCAAGTCGCTGCTGGAGACCGGCGACGTCCTCCCGCAGGCGCCCTGGGAGATGTCCGGCACGCACGCCTGACGCCCGGGGCGGCGGTCGCCACCGCTTCTCGCGCCGGCACACCGCAGCGCACACCACAGTTCCGCTCCGCAGTCTGCTCCACAGTTCATTCCGCGCACGACCGCAGAAGGAAGAGAACATGCTGGACACCACCCCGCTCCGGGACGCCTACCGCACGCTCCTGGACGCCGCCGCCACGGTGGCCGACACCGACGGACCGAGCCCCACCCCGCCGGCCGGCGAGTGGAACGCCGACCAGATCCTGGCGCACATCTCCCTCGTCAGCGCGGCCACCATCACCGCCGTCTCCTCCGCCGCCTCGGGGGCCATCGCGACGTACGACAACCGCGTGGCGCTCGACACCTGGACCATCGACCGGGTCATCGCGCTCGCCGGCGACAACGCGGGGCTGCGCAACCGCATCCGCCTCCAGGGAGAGGCCCTCTGCGCACTCGCCGGGCCCATGCTGAGCGAGGCCGAACTCGACACCCAGGTGCCCACCCTGCTCCTGTCCAACGGCGCACTCCTGGTCGACCGGCTCATGCCGCTGCGCGACCTCGTCACCGGCCTGGCCGACGTGGAGCTGCCCAGTCACACGAAGCAGCTGCTGGCGCTCCTGTAGGCCGGCCGGGGCCGGAGGCCCGTACGCGCGCGGGGGGGGGGGGGGGGGGGAGAAAAACTCCCCGCCGCACGCGGGCGTTCGCAAGGGTCGGGGAGGGGGGGGGGGGGAAGAAGAAAACAGGGAGCGAGGAAGGGGGGGGGCAG
>NZ_JBVJCO010000002.1:163255-327537 GCF_055588525.1 Kitasatospora sp. NPDC041988 | reverse complement strand
AAAAGAGGGGGAGACCCTCTTCCCCAGCCAACGCCTCCTTCGCGGTTGGGAGGGGGGGGGGCCCTCGCACGCGCGGGGGGGGGGGTTCCCCCCCCCCCCCCCCCCCCCCCCGCGCGCGTGTTTCAGAGCGTCGCGGCGACGGCAGCGGCGACGAAGACCACCTGGAGCGCGGTACGGGCGGGCAGCGGAGTCACGGGCTTTCCGGCGAGGGTGAGCCCGCCCCGGGCCGCGTACACGTTGGCCGGGAACATCGCGAGCATGAGCAGGGCCAGGCCCGCGGCCGCGAACGGCGCGAGCGGCGGGATCAGCAGGCCGACGGCGCCGGCCAGCTCCAGGGCGCCGGTGAGGGTGACCAGCAGGTCCGGCCGGGGCAGCGCCGGCGGGACCATCGCGACGAAGTCACACCGCCAGGAGGCGATGAAGTGCGGCACCGCAGTGGTGACGAACATCAGGGCGAGGCCGCCGCGCAGGGCGGGCTGCCAGGAGTCGAGGGCGTCCACGGCGACCAGGCCGAGCAGCCGAAGGACGGCGAAGCCGCCGATGAGAGCGATGAGCGGGACCATCCCGGCCTCCAATCTTGCCACTGGCAAGATTGGAGCACGCGCGCCATCTTGTCAATGTCTAGATAGAGTGGGGAGGAAGAAGAACGACCGAGAGTGGAGGCGGGACCGATCAACCAGGCGAGTTACCACCACGGAAACCTGAGGCGCGCCGTGCTCGACGCGGCCCTGGAAGCCATCGGCGAGTCCGGCGCGTCCGGGTGGAGCCTGCGCGAGCTGGCCCGGCGCGCGGGAGTGTCACACGCGGCGCCGGCACACCACTTCGGGGACAAGACGGGAGTGCTGACGGCGGTCGCCGCGGAGGGGTTCGGACTGTTCGCGGACAGCCTGGAACGGGCGGCCGGCGACCCGTACGGGGCCGGCGTGGCGTACGTCCGGTTCGCCGTCGACCACCGGCCGTACTTCGAGGTGATGTTCCGACCGGAGCTGTACCGGGCGGACGACCCGGAGGTGACAGCGGCACAGAAGCGCGCCGGCGCGGTCCTGGCCGCGAGTGCGCAGAAGCTGTCGCCCGGCGAGGAGGCGGACCGGGCGACGACGATCGCCGCGTGGTCGCTGGCCCACGGCTTCGCCAGTCTCTGGTTGAGCGGCGCACTGCCGGAGAGCGCGGAAGGCGATGTGGAGGAGTTGGCCCAGTCGGTGCTCCGGATGGTGTTCAGGCGGGACTAGGTCGCTTCTCTCCGATCAAGCACGGCCATCAGCCCATCGCCCACCTCGGGGCGGTGGGGCGCCTGGTACACCCTGCTGCGGAACCGGGCGATCGACGGCACCTGGGAGCGAGTTTTCACGGTCCTACCCGCCCAGGCCGGGGCCCGGGCCGACGCCGAGGGCGACCTGGACCGGGTCGTCGCGGTCGACTCGACGATCGTACGCGCGCACCAGAACGCGGCCGGGGCCCCAAGAGGGCCCCGGCCCGCGAGCCTGCGCACCACGCCAGTGGGCCGGCTCGTGGAGGCATGGCAGTGCCTCAGTCGCACAGGGCTGCCGTCTGCGCCTTCACCAGTGCCGTGCTAACCGGGAAGGGCCGCTCGTGCTTCAGGTCCGCTCCGAGGTCGAAGACATTGAAGGCGAGGACCAGCTGTCGCTCACCGTCGGGGGTGGTGAGCGACATGCTGGTGAAGCCGGGCCCGCCGCCGTCGGTCGACCAGACACTGACCGGCCTGGCGTCCGCCCCCGAGCCGCATGTCACCTCCTCGCGCTGCACGCCGAGTCCGTACGCCGGCTCGTCGGGGAACTGCACCGTGGTCAGGAGTTCGCGCTGCTGGGCGGGGCGCAGCAGCTTGCCGGTGAACAGGGCCCGGTGGAAACGGGCCAGGTCGTCGACGGTCGAGACCATGGCGCCGGCGGTCCAGTCGTACGACGGGCTGAACCGGGTCACATCGCGCCCCTTGAGGTCGTACCCGTGCAGATGAGGGCCGTGAACGGCCGGATCGGTCAGCGGGAAGGAGGTGTCGTTCAGACCGAGCGGGGCGAGGATCCGCCGATGGACCTCGGAGGACGCGCTGCGATGTGTAGCCGCCTCGATCACCAGCCCGGCGAGCAGGTAGTTGGTGTTGGAGTACGACCACCCGCCGCCGGGCGCGAACAGCGGCTCGTGCCGGACGGCGCGGGCGATCACCTCCCGAGGGGTGTAGACGTGGCCCCAGTCGTGGCGCTCCAGGTAGGGGGCGAAGAACTCCGGCTCGTTGGTGGGGTCGTAGATGCCCGAGGTGTGGTTGAGCAGCTGCCGGATGGTGATGGCCCCGCCGTCGTTGCCGTCGCCCTGGACCACTCCTGGCAGCCACTTCTCCACGCTGTCGTCGAGCGAGAGCCGCCCTTCGCCCTCCAGCTGCAGAAGCACCGTCGACACGAACGACTTGGTGTTGCTGGCGATCCGGAACCGCTGGTCCGGCCGGGCTCGCTCGCCGGTCGCCGTGTCCGCGAGCCCTGCCGCCATCCGTGACTCCCGCGCTCCGTTCCTGGCATACGCCACCGCAGCCGGGAATCCGTCCGCGACCGTCTGCTCGACGGCCTGCTTGAGGCCGGCGGGCGGCGAGGCCGACGCCCGCTCCGCCGCAGCCGCTGCCGGGAAGATCCCCGATACCGCCACCGCGCAAATCCCCACCCACAGTGCTGCGGCCCCCGCACGTGCCTTCACCGATCACTCCTGTTCCTGTTGCTTGCCTGCGCCCTTCCTGCCCCAGCGTGCCGGGCCACCGCACCAGCCGCCCACCGTGGTGACACCCGAGTCGATACGGGGGCTACCCTCACCCCCACACCGTCCCGTTCCTCGCCGAGTCCGTGCATGGCGACGTCCTGGCCAACGTTGCCGAGGCTCGGGCAGAGCTCATCGGGTCGCGTCAGCCCCAGGAACTGCAGGAAGGGCGACAAGACATCGATGGCGAGCCCGTACGGAGCGCGTCCGTTGCCGTGGTTGACCACCGAGCGCACGGAACTCATTGATCACGCGAACCCGTGCCCACTGGCTCCCTGGAGGGCTTGCGGGTGACGGAGCAGGAAGTCGGACCGGCCGACATCCTGCTCCGGGGCGGCTGCAGACGCCGTCAGCGCGGGTACTGCGAAGCGAGGGACGCCAGGACGCGTTCGCGGATACGGGCGGACGCCTCCGGGAGGATGAGCGCCAACTCGGCATCGAGGCGGCGTCGTTCGGCCCGGAGCAGGCGCGCGACGGGCGCACGGGAACAGTGCAGGAACCACCAGGGGCAAAAGCGGTGGATCACCGGTCGCCCCCCAGTGCGGTCCAGTGGACGCACAGGTGTTGGACGCCCTCGGGGAGGATGACCGGGAGGGACAACGGCCCGGTGTAGTTGAGGTGTTCGGCGACGACGCGCTCGGCGGCCGGGCCGGTGAGGTAGCGCTCGAACCACATCCACTGCGGTCTGCGGAGCGGGCGGAACTGGAGGGCGAACCAGAGCGCGCCCAGGGCCCTGGGGAGAAGCGGGAAGGTCGTCGGCGGCATGATGCCGCCGGTGATCTCGGCCGTGACGAGGCGGTCATCCCTCACGCGGCACGCTCCCCGGCGGTGGCGTCCGGGCCGATCTCAGCCCAGACGATCTTGCCGATCCCCACGCGCGGGCAGCAACCCCAGCGCAGCGAGAGGGACTTGACGAGGATGAGGCCGCGCCCGTTCTCGTCGTCGGCGGAGCTGGGGCGAAGCACGGGCTCCCGCTCCGCCCGCGCGTCATGCACCTCGATCCGCAGGCGGGCGGCGTCGACGGAGAGCGCCAGGCGGATGCGATTACCGCTGGGCGTGCCGTGCAGAACGGCGTTCGTCACCAGCTCGGAGCAGAGCAACAGCCCCACGCCGGCAAAGCGTTGGCCGTCTGGGACGTCAGCGAGCAGCTTTTCGAGCAATCGACGCGCTTCACCGGGCGACCGCCGGCTGCGGGCCAGCCAGCAGGAAGCCTGAGCGGCGGAGACGGGGGACGAGTCGGCGATTTCAGGCATGGCGGAGCCACCTTCCAGGCGCAGGGAGTTGAAGGCGAGTTGATGCCGGAGGGCGATTGGGAGAGGGCATAGGGATGCCCGGCAACCAGCCGCCTTGATCACTCAGGCGAACCGTAGAGCTACTCCCTGTAGCATGCTCCGCGATGGCGTCATTTCGCAAGCGCCAGTCTCCGCAATTGCGCGCTATCGCAAGACTCTTGTGATCACAGAGGGAGGTGGCAGACTGTGACTCGACGTCAACCAAGAGGGAGCTACGAGAGTGGACAGTCCGACTGTGCTGCGGCGTAGGCTCGGCTCTGAGCTGCGACGACTTCGCGAGCGCACCGGGCTCCAGGCCAAGGCTGCGGCCGACACATTGCGGTTCAGCGCGACGAAGGTATCCCGAATCGAATCAGGTCAGACGACCCTGAAGGAATCGGACGTCCGCGCCATGCTCGAACTTTATGGCGTCACGGACGAAGCCGAGCTACGACAGTTCGTCTCACTCACTCGCCGAAGTACTCAGCGGGGCTGGTGGCACGACTACGGAGACGCGCTGCCCGAGTGGTTCCAGACCTACGTCGGGATGGAAGCAGATGCGTCACACATCCGCGCCTACGAAACCGAACTCATCCCTGGCTTGCTTCAGACGCCCGACTACGCTCGCGCTATGTTCCAGATCTCGCCGTCCGAGCAAGGCGAGGATGAGATCCAACGTCGCGTTAAGCTCCGGATCCAGCGTCAAGAGGTCTTTCACCGGCCGGATCCGCCAGTCATCCGGGCAGTCCTCAACGAATCGGTTCTACGCCGACCGGTCGGTGGAGCAGCCGTCATGCGGGCACAGGTACATCACCTCATTGAGCTGACACAGAAGCCGAGCATCACGGTTCAGGTTCTTCCGTTCAGTGCCGGCACTCACCCCTCCATGAGCATGGCCTTTCACATCCTCTCCTTCGCCGATGTACCCGGCGACATCGTCTATGTGGAGGCCTTGACAAGCAGCCTCTACATAGAGAAGGAGTCCGACATCGCCCGCCATGAACTTGTGTTCAACCAGCTTGCGGCGGCTTCGATGAGCGCTGAGGATTCCTTGTCCTGGATGCACAAGCTAGTTACAGAGGGGTACGGAAATGACGACTGACTTGGCGTGGCGCAAGAGCAGTTACAGCGGCAGCGAAGGCGGAAACTGCATCGAAGTTGCTGACGGCGGCATCCTCGGCGCCGTCCCGGTCCGGGACAGCAAGGATCCCCACGGGCCGTCCCTCACCTTCACCACCGACGCCTGGCGCGCCTTCATCACCGCCATCCACACCGGCGACCTCCCCAACTCGTAACCCACTCCAGCCCCCGCGCCACCGGCGCGGGGGCTGTTGCGTGCGCCCGCGCCGGGTGCCACGCTGCTGGAAAAAGGGGACACCGCAGAGGAGCAGGGCCTGATGCTGCACGACCCAAATGACACTCACTGGCGCAAGAGCAGTTACAGCAACGGCGAGGGCGACTGCATCGAAGTCGCCGACGGCATCCCCGACGCCGTCCCCGTCCGTGACAGCAAGGACCCTCACGGCCCCGGCCTCACCTTCACCGCCGACGCCTGGCGCGCCTTCGTCACCGCCCTCCACTCCGGCGGCCTCCCCACCAGCCCCTGACCACGGGAAACCGGCTGGACGGCTCACGCTCGTAGTCCGCAGAATCCAGACATGGACGAACCGTTCGAGCTGGCCTGGCAGTACCTCACGAACCTCGTGCCGGCCGACGAGCTGCCGATGGGGGCGGCGGTGCTGCTCGCACACGGGTACGACTCCCCCGTGCTGCGGGAGTTGGCCGGGCGCGGGCGGCGCGACGACTCCGAGGAGCTCGCCACGCTGCTCCGGCAGGCCCTGGACGAGCTGGGCGTCGCCATGCCCGACGCCGCGACCGCCGAGCGTTGCCTGCTCCACCACCTCGCGGCACAGCTCCGGGCCGGCGAGGTCTCGGCGGGCGCGGTCGCCGGGCGGGTCTGGTGCGGGGAGTTCCGGGCCGACGTCCGGACGGCGCCCGAGCGCGCGTTCCTCGACGCCATGGGCGAAGAGTACTTGGTCGACCATCTCGCCGATTACCGGCCGGCCGAGTACCGCGCCTGGGAGGACGGTGTCCTTGCTGCCGCCCGCGTGTTGGCCGACTCGGCGGGCTGACCCCATCCGTGGCGAAAGCGTTATCCGGGCCCCCGGAAACCCGGATGCCGTCGCGCCCCGCAAACGCCCCAGGACGGCCCTCCGCGGGGGCCCGCGGCCGCGCGCATGGTGCCCGGAAGGGGTCGGGATCAAAGCCACTCCAGAGCTCCCTGGCGACACCCTCCGAGCAAGGCACGAACCCCATCTGACCAGGGATTTCCTGCCCCCGGATCACTAAAATTCACAGCAGCGGACACACCGGCGTCCGCCCGTGGAGGGGGCTCTGCATGCACCGCGACATCCGCACGACCGAAGACGTTCTGCGCCTGCTGGACCGGCTCTTCCTCCCGGAGGCCGACCGGTGGACGGACGAGGCCGCCGGCTGGTGGGACCAGTTCTACGCGGACCGGTCCGCCGGGCGGCCGTTCTTCGTGCCCAAGCCCGACGAGAACCTCGTCTCCTACCTGGACCGCGGCCTGCTCACCGCACCCGGCCGCGCCCTGGACCTCGGGGCCGGGCCGGGGCGGAACGCGATCCACCTCGCCTCGCTCGGCTTCGAGGTGGACGCCGTCGACCTCTCGCCCACCGCGGTCGCCTGGGCCGAGGAGCGGGCCGGCGAAGCGGGCGTCGACGTCCGGTTCCACTGCGGCAACATCTTCGACGTCCAACTCCCCCACCGGCAGTACGACGTGGTGTACGACTCGGGCTGCCTCCACCACCTCCCGCCGCACCGCCGGATCAGCTACCTCGCCCTCCTCGACCGGGTCCTCGCGCCCGGCGGCCACCTCGTCGTCAACGCCTTCGCCGCCGGGGCGATGGGGTCCGAGCTGCCCGACGAGGAGCTCTACCGCAACGGCCGGCTGGACGGCGGGCTCGCCTACACGCCGGACGAACTGCGCCACCTCTTCTCGGAGTTCACCGAGGTCGAGATCCGCCCGATGGAGCCGCAGCCGGCCGGCTCGCCGCTGTTCGGCATCCCGGTGCTGCTCAGCGCGCTGTTCCGGCGTCCCCTCGCGTAGGCCCGACCGGCCGCGTGCCGCACGGCACCGCCCCGCAGGCCGGGACCTGCGAGGCGGTGCCGTGCGAAACCTTCGGTCAGATGCGCTCCATGTACCACATGCCGATGCCGTTGCAGCCGGCCGAGACGAACCTCGTGGAGTGGTAGCCGGGCGGAATCGGCGAGCCGCTGCAGGTCCACTGCTTGTCGTGGGCCAGCTCGTGGAACCAGGCGCCGATGCCCCGACAGCCGGTCTTGTAGTACTCGGTGATGACGTACCCGGCGATGACCCGGGAGCCCGAGCAGGTCAGGATCTTGTCGTGCACGGGCTCCTGGTACCAGGAGCCGAAGCCGCCGCAACCCGAGCTGTCGTAGTCGGTGATGACCCACCCGGCGGGAAGGGCCGCGCCGGAACAGCTCCAGCCGCCGGCCGGCCGCTTCCAGGTCGTGGCGGCGCTGGCGGGCGCGGCGGCCGTACCGGCGAGCAGGACGGTGGCGAACAGGGTGGCGGCGGCGGCGAACACCGCGCGCAGTGGCGACCGTCGGCGGGCGCGCTTGATCATGTCACTGGTCCCTTCGGTAGTGCGCAGGTGATGGTGCCCGCCGAGCCGCGGGCACCCCTGCAGCGGAAGTGGATGTGACGCTACTGGGAATGTTGTGAAGATTACCCCCGCCGAATGGCCACCGAATCACCTTGCCCCGAACCGTGCATGATGGCTCATTTCGGACTGCCGACGGGGCTCTCCCGCAACGACCGGCCCGGCGGGCGGGCGCCTGGGCACGACCTCGCTATGACAGTCGTCATACGACAGACGTGAGGTCAGATCCTTTCGGCGGTGGCCGCCCACCCGGCATAGTCGTGATCACACCGGCGAGGGCCGGACCAGGACCGCACGGGGGAACACCATGAGCACCGCAACCACCGACACCGCCGACACCGCCACCGCCACCGCCACCGCCACCGCCACCGCCACCGCCACCGCCACCGCCACCGCCACCGCCACCGCCGACACCAAGCCGATCCCCACCGTCGCGGAACTCCGCCTCCCCACCTGGTACTTCGGCTTCGAAGGTGTCATCGCCGGCGCCTTCGACCTGCTGCACGCCTTCCCCGCCGCCTGGCCCGCCCTGGTCGCGCTGATCGTCGCCAACATCACGGTCTCCCTCACCGTGCTGCGCCCGCGGCTGAAGCTCGCCGCACTGCTCTGGCGCGGCAAGAGCACCCGCAACATCGCCCTCGCCCTGCTCGGCCTGCGCCTCGGCAGCCACCTGGTGCTCGGCGCGATCGGCTTCGGCGTCACCTCCACCCTCGGCCACGCCGTCTTCGCGGTCGTGATGGCCACCCTGACCGTCTCCCTGATGGCCTACGCCCAGCGCACCTCGCTCCGCGCCCTGGTCGCCGACGGGAAGGCCACGGCCACCGCGCCTGAGTGACCGGCCCGCGAAAGGCGTGGCGTCCCGGGGCGTGCCTCGGGACGCCACTCCGGATGGAAGAACCCGTCAGTCGATCGGGTGGTCGGGGGTGAGCGCCGCCGCGATGCGCTTGGTGATGGTGTCGGAGTTGTTGCCCTCGGGGGCGTCGCACTCCTTGGTCGTGGTGACGGCGATGGCGAGGCGGTCGGCCGGCAGGTAGGCCTGGACGGCGGCGTAGCCGGCGAAGGACGGGTTCTGGATCACCCAGCCGTTCACCACGGTGACGCCGAGCCCGAAGTGCTTCGCCTCGGTGTTGAAGCCCGGCAGGCAGACGGTCTCCGGGCAGGTCCTGGTGGGCCCGGGGAGCCCGACCGTCCCGGGGTCGAGCTGGGTCCGGTAGGCGGCCGGCGAGAGCAGCTCGCCCGATCCGATGGCCTCCGCCGAGCGGGCGAGGTCACAGATGTGGGTGGTGAGGACGGCGCCGGGGGCGGTGGTCCAGGACGGGTTCCAGAAGGTGGACTCCTCGTAGGTGCCGCGTTCGGCGGTGAAGGAGTGCAGCACGGGGGTGGGGATGTCGGGGGTGGTGCCGTCCCGGGTGTCGCGCAGCCCGAGCGGGCCCGTGATGCGTTGCTCCAGCAGCCTGTCCAGCGGCGTGTGGGTGATCTTCTCCAGCGCGGCGCCGAGGAGCTGGAAGTTGGCGTGCGAGTAGCTCCAGTTGGTGCCCGGGTCGTACCAGAGGTTGTGGGAGGTCGAGATCCCGACCACCTCCTCGGGCGTCCACTGGCGGAACGGGTCGGCGTTGTACGCGGCCAGGAACTCCGGGTCGGTGACGTAGTCGGCGAGGCCGGAGGTGGAGTCGCCGAGCATGCGCAGGGTGATCCGGTCGGCGTGCGGCACGTCGGGCAGCCAGCGGGCGAGCGGCTCGTCGAGGCCCACCTGCTGCTCGTCGACGAGCTGGAGCAGCACGGTGCCCAGGTAGGCGATGGCGACCGAGCCGGCGCGGAAGTGCATGCCCGGCTCGGCGGGCACGCCGGTCATCGACTCGCCGAGGGCACCGGTGACCACCTCCCGGCCGTCGATGGTGACCCTCAGCACGACCGACTTGAGGTGGAGCTCCTCCTTCGCCTGCCGGGCGATGTCGAGCACCTGCCGGGCCGGGCCGCCGGCGGGCTCCGGGGAGCTGACACAGGGCCGGTACTCCGGCACGCCGGCGACTGCCGCGGCCGTGGTCTGGAGGGCGGTGGCGATCAGTGTGGCGGCACAGAGCAGGGCCGCCGTCCGTGTACGCGTCATGGACGCACTATGGGCGGCCGGGCCCGGCGAACCCGCGCACGCCACTCCGCCGGTAGCCCGTACGGCGGGACGGGGGCGGCGGGACGGGCACACCGGGACGGGGGAGGCAGGGCGGAGGGCAGACCGGCACCCCGCGTTGACGCCCGCGATGGGCGATGACCTACCGTGAGCCCCGAAAGGGGGCCGCCATGACGACCGGCCAGATACCGAACTCCACCACACCGGGAAGGAATTCCCTCCTCCTCGACCGCACCCTCCCCTTCCCCGAGCGGGTCGCCGCGGCGGCCCGGGCCTGGGACGAAAACGGCCGCAGCCCCGCCGGACTGGTGGACGGCAGGGCCTTCTTCGCCCTCCGCTGCTGGCAGTTGGACGCCGTACGCCGGGGCAGGCACCTCGGCGAGCCGACAACGGCCTTCCTGGAGCAGGCCTACGAATCCCTCGGCGGCCGCTCCGGCTGGGACATGACGCTGCGCCAACGCGCCGTCTGCGCCTGCCACGGCGACACCTGGCGGATGGAGAACATCGAGATCTGCCTCGGGTGCCTGCGCTACCTCTGCTACCAGCTCGACGGGCCGTGCTGCGAGGGTGCCGAGATCGTCGGATAGGACACTGGGCCGTCAGCCGTCCAGCAGCCGCGCCAGCAGCGCCGCCGGCCCCTCGGGCAGGCTGCCGTGCACCAGCTCCGTCCGGTGGACCAGCCGCGGCTCCCGGACGGGCACCGCGGCCACGCCCGCCGCACCGTCGAGCGCCGAGGCCGGCAGCACGGCCAGCCCGTGCCCGGCCGCGACCAGGGCGAGCAGCCCGCGCACGTCCGTACCCAGGTACCGGGCGGCCGGACGGAAGCCGTCGACGGCGGTGGCGGCGCGCAGCCGGGCGGCGGCGGGGGCGATGTCGGGGGCGTCCAGCCAGCGGGCGGCCGAGAGGTCGGCCAGGGCCAGGCCCAGGTGACCGGCCAGCGGGTGGCCGGCGGGCAGGGCGACAGCGAGCGGCTGCTCGTCGACGGCGACGGTGGTGAGCGGGCCGACGTCCGGCAGCGGCAGCGGGTCGCTGGGGGCGGCGAGGCCGTCGATCAGCGCGAGGTCCACCTCGCCGGTGGCGACCAGTGGGGGCAGGACCTCCTGCGCGACCACCCGCACGGTGAGGTCCACCCTCGGGTACGCCCGGCGCACCTCGGCGAGCGCGCGCCCCAGGGCTGCGCCGACCGCCAGCGGGGTGGCGCCGAGCAGCAGACGGGCGACCGGGGTGCCGGCCAGGCGCGCGACGTCGGCGCGCGCCGCGTCGAGCCGCAGCAACAGCGGAGCGGCGTGCTCCAGGAGCCGCACGCCGGCCTCCGTCGGGCCGACCGGGCGGCGGACCAGCAGACTGGCGCCGAGGTCCGCCTCCAGGGCCGCGATCTGCTGGGAGACGGCGGACTGGGTGTAGCCGAGCTCGCGGGCCGCCTCGGAGAAGGAGCCCAGCCGGGCCACGGTGACGAAGGTGCGCAGCTGGTGCGGATCCACGGTTATCAGAACCTCTGATCGACGGGTCAGAAATCATCGTTGGCGCTGATGCCCAACGCGCGGTCAGGATAGCCGCATGACGTACCGAACCCCCCGCATCGCCCTGGTCGGCGACCGCTCCCCCGCCGTCCGCTCGCACGCCCGCATCCCCGGGCTGCTCGACGCGCTCGCCACCCGCGACCAGCTCGTGCTGGACGCCTACTGGATCCCGACCGAGGACGCCGGGACGGCCACCGCCCTCGACGGCTTCGACGCGATCTGGCTGCTCCCCGGCAGCCCGTACCGCAGCGAGTCGGGCGCGGTGGCCGCCGTCCGGACGGCCCGCGAGCGCGGCATCCCGTTCCTCGGCACCTGCGCCGGCTTCCAGCACGCCGTCCTGGAGTACGCCCGCACCGTCTGCGGCATCGGCGGCGCCGCACACGGTGAGAGCCACCCCGAGGAGGACGACCTGGTGATCGTGCCGCTCAGCTGCTCGCTGGTCGGGCACGAGGGAGCGGTGGAGATCGCCCCCGGGTCGCTCGCCGAGCGCGTCCTCGGGACGACCCGCACGCTGGAGCGCTACCACTGCGCGTACGGCCTGAACTCCGCGTACCTGGACCGGCTGCGCGAGCACGGGCTGCGGTTCAGCGGCGTGGACGACGACGGCGACCTGCGGGTGCTCGAACTCCCCGGACACCCGTTCTTCCTCGCCACGCTGTTCCAGCCGGAGCTGGCCGGCGACGGCACCCGCGCACACCCGATCCTGCGCGCCCTCGCCGCGGCCGCGGTCGAGCACGGCACCATCACCACGTCCGAAGGAGCAGCCCTATGACCACCAGGACCGCCGGGATCGCCGGGACCACCGGGATCGCCGAGATTGCCGAGATCGCCGAGATCGCCGGGGTGAGGATCCCCGACAGCAGGCTCGCCACCGAGGCCACCGAACTGGTCCGGGACGCCTCCACCGAACTGCTCTACCACCACTCACGCCGGGTCTACCTCTTCGGCGCCCTCCAGGGGCAGCGCCGCGGCCTCGCCTTCGACGCCGAACTGCTCTACCTGGCCGCGATGTTCCACGACCTCGGCCTCGCCCCCGAACACCGCGCCTCCGGGCGGCGGTTCGAGATCGACGGCGCCGAGGCGGCCGCCGCGTTCCTCCGCGCCCACCAGGTGCCGGAGCAGCGGACCCGCCTGGTCTGGGAGGCGATCGCCCTGCACACCACGCCCGGCATCCCGGAGTACCTGGAGCCGGAGATCGCCCTCACCACCGCCGGCGTCGAGCTGGACGTGCTCGGCATCGGCTACCACGACCTCCCCGCCGGGGCGCGGGACGCGGTCACCGCCGCCCACCCCCGGCCGGACTTCAAGCGCGGCATCCTGCGCGCCTTCCACGAGGGGATCGCCCCCAGGCCGGAGACCACCTTCGGAAACGTCAAGGCGGACGTCCTGGCCCGGTTCGACCCGGGGTTCGAGCGGACCGACTTCGTCGAGGTGATCGAGACCTCCGCCTGGCCGGAGTAGCCGCCGCCCCGCTCACATCGGCAGCGAGCGCAGCCGCACCGGCCCCTCGGGCCAGCCGGCGTCCCCGTGCAGCGGCGTCCACATGGTCCGCAGCGGCATGACCACGACCCGCCCCTCGGGCTGTTCCACGTGGACGTCCCCCAGCAACTCCCGGAAGCCCAGCCGCCGGTAGAGCCCGACCAGCGGCGGCCTGCAGAACAGCAGCGCGTACCGCGGGCCAAGCGTCCGCGCGTGGCCCAGGGCCGCGCCGACCACCGTGCGCGCCAGGCCGCGCCCCCGGGCGTCGGGGGCGACGGCCACCCCGCCGACGCCCATCACGTCCAGGTCGACACCGCCCACCGTGAGCGGCAGCCGCAGGAGGCCGGTGTGGGCGACCAGACGGCCGCCCACCTCGCGGATTCCGAAGTGGATCTCCTTGGGCCGGAAGGTCAGCCCGGTGTGCGCGACACCGTACGGATCGGGGCCGTCACCGAGGATCTCGGCCTGCTCGGGCCGGCCGTACTCGGCGAGGTGGACGACTGTGGGAGCTATGTGATCAGCCATTACTCCATGATCGCCGTTACCCGGGCGATCTGGCCAGATCAGCCCTGACGGGATTTCAGCTCGCCCCAGACCTCGGCGACCCGGGGGGCCAGCGCCTCCAGCGGCCCGCTGTTGTCGATCACCACGTCGGCGATGGCGAGCCGGTCGGCCCGGGTGGCCTGCGCGGCCATCCGGGCCCGGGCCTCGTCCTCCGCCATGCCGCGCAGCCGGACCAGGCGGTCGATCCGGACGTCGTCCTCGGCGTCGACCACCACGACCAGGTCGTACAGCGGGGCGAGCCCGTTCTCGGCCAGCAGCGGGACGTCGTGCACCACCACCGCGTCCGGGGCCGCCGCCGACTCCAGCTCGGCGGAACGGGCCCGGACGAGCGGGTGGACGATGGCGTTCAGGGCCGTCAGCCGCTCGGGGTCGGCGAAGACGATCGCGCCGAGCGCGGGGCGGTCCAGCGACCCGTCGGCCCGGAGCACCTGAGGGCCGAACTCGGCGGCCACGGCCCGCAGGCCGTCCGTGCCGGGGGCGACCACCTCGCGGGCGATCACGTCCGAGTCCACGAGCACGGCGCCGTGCGCGGCGAGCAGCCGCGACACCTCGCTCTTGCCCGCACCGATACCGCCCGTCAGTCCGATCTTCAGCATGGCGCCAGGCTACCGGCGCCCACGGCGCCCGGTCAGCCCAGGTCGAGGCTCTCGCCCTCACCGAGCGTCCGCAGCTCCGCCCCCGTGCCCGGGCCGCCGGGGCCGACGAGGCGGGTGTGCACGGCCAGACCGGCCGGGCTGAGCACCGCGTCATGGACCGGCACAGCCTGCCGCGGGCCCGCCTCCCGCACGTAGTCGATCAGCTCGGAGACCTTGGTCCACGGCCCGGCGATCGGCAGCAGCAGCGTCTCCACCGGGTGCGGCGGCACGGTGAGCGCGTCGCCGGGGTGGAAGAGCCGGCCGTCGAAGAGGAACCCGATGTTCGGCACCAACGGGATGTCGGGGTGGATCACGGCGTGCCACTCGCCGTGCACGGAGACGCCGATCCCGCCGACCTCGAAGGCATCGCCCTCGCCGACCACCGTCACCCGCTGCGCCACGCCGTCCAGCTGCGCGGCGACCGCGCTGTTGGTCCAGACCCGCAGCGCCGGGTCGGCCTCCAGGGCGGCGCGCAGCCGGGCCTCCTCGAAGTGGTCGAAGTGCTCGTGGGTGATCAGCACCGCGTCCGCGCCGGCGAGGGCGGCGGGGCCGGTGAACACGCCCGGGTCGACGACGACGGTGGTGCCGTCGTGCTCCAGGCGTACGCAGGCATGTCCGAACTTGGTGATTCGCATGCCTCAGAACATACAGCAAGGCTGTGCAGTTTTGCTGTAGACCGTGCCGCTAGGCTTCTCCCATGACCGGCAACGCACCCCAGCCCCCGCGCACACCCCAGCCCCCGCAGGCACCGCAGGCCCCACACGCACCCGAGACCCCGCACCCGGACACCCTCGAACTCGCCGCCGACCTCCGCACCGCCGTCGGCGAGCTGGTCCGCGCCCTGCGGACCGGCGACGCCCTGCCGCAGAACCAGGCCGCCGTCCTCGGCCTGCTGATCCGCGACGCCCGCGCCCGCACCGTCAGCGAACTGGCCGCCCACCAGCGCGTCCGGCACCAGTCGATGGCCCGCACGGTCGCCCTGCTCACCGAGGCCGGCCTGGTCACCCAGACACCCCACGCCACCGACGGCCGCAAGCTCCTCGTCACCCCCACCGACGCCGGCCGCGCCGCCCTGCACGAACAGCGCGCCCGCCGCGAGAGCCGGATCGCCACCGCCATCGAGGCCCGCCTCACCCCGGAGGAGCAGGAGACCCTCCGCACGGCCGTCGGACTGCTGCGCCGCCTGCACTGAACGCCCGAGGAAGGGGAACTCCCCGCGATCATGGCCGCTCTGACGCCCTGCTAGGGTCCCAACCCGTGACGGACAGGGCGGGGAAACAGTACGAGTCGATGCGCGCGCACTTCCTGCGCGCCGCCGGGCAGCGCGGGTTCACACTCGACCCCGCCCAGGAGCCCCCGGTCGAGCGGCTCAGCCGGCTCGCCGGCGAACTGGCCCACCCCGCCTGGCGGCTGCGGCGCCCGCCGCGCCACCTCTACCTCTGGGGCCCGGTCGGCCGCGGCAAGAGCTGGCTGGTGGACACCTTCCTCGACGGCCTGCCGACCCCACGCAAGCGGCGGCTGCACTTCCACGACTTCTTCCGCCGGCTGCACGAGGGCGTCGCCCACCACTCGGACAGCCACCACACCGACGGCCCGCACGGGGACGGCGCCGCGGTGGACCGGGCCGTGGACGAGCTGCTCGGCGACTGCCGGATCCTCGTCTTCGACGAGTTCCACGCCCATGACGCGGGCGACGCGATGCTGGTCGCCCGGCTCTTCCGCACCCTGCTGGACCGGCGGATCACCCTCGTCACCACGTCCAACTACCCGCCCGCCGGCCTGATGCCCGACCCGCTGTACCACCACCTCTTCGAGCCGACGATCCGGCTGATCGAGGAGCGGATGGACGTCATCGACGTCTCCGGGCCGGTCGACTTCCGGCGGCAGCCCCGGCCGGAGGGCACCCACGGCTTCGCCCTCGGCGCCCGTCTGCACCCCGGCGACGAGGCCGCGGCCGGGCTCACCCCGCCCCGGGCGGAGGAGGCCGGCCCGGTGGCCGTGCACCACCACGAGCTGCCGGCCCGGGCGGTCCGCGACGATCTGGTCTGGTTCGGCTTCGCCGAGCTGTGCGAGGGCCGCACCGCCGTCCCCGACTACCTCGCGCTGGCCGACCGCTTCCCCACCCTCGTCCTCGACGGCGTCCCGCCCCTCACCGAGGCCTCACCCGACGCCCGCCGGCGCTTCGCCAACCTGGTGGACGTCTGCTGCGACCGCGACCTCCGGCTGGTCCTGATCGGCGCCGACCCCCTGGCCGGCCTCCCCGCCGACTCCACCCTGCAACGCGACCTCGACCGCACCGCCAGCCGCCTCGCCCTCCTCCGGCAGCCGGCCGCGGACCCCGCCCGCTGACCCAAGCTAGGGCGTCGTACCCACGAGCTCCTTGGCCGCCGGGCGCTGGCCGGGGATCACCGCGGGCTCGATGGTCGGCAGCTCGACGTGCTCGCTCAGCCCGAACCGGTTGTGCAGGCGGCGCAGCGGCGCCGGCGCCCACCAGTTGAACTCGCCGAAGAGGCTCATCGCCGCGGGGACGAGCAGGCAGCGGACCAGCGTCGCGTCGACGGCCACCGCGACGGCCAGCGCGATGCCCATCTGCTTGACCATCAGCATGTCGCCGAGCGCGAAGCCGGCGAAGACGATCACCATCAGCAGCGCCGCCGAGGTGATGATCTTCCCGCTGCGCTGCACCCCCAGCTCCACGGCCCTCGTACAGCTGTGGCCCTTGTCCCGGAGCTCCTTGATCCGGGCGAGCAGGAAGACCTCGTAGTCCATCGACAGCCCGAACGCGAAGGCGAAGACCAGCACCGGGATGAAGGTCTCCAGCCCGCCGGCGGGGCTGAAGCCGAGCATCCCGCTGAAGTACCCGTCCTGGAAGACCAGGGTGAGCGCGCCGAGCGAGGCGCCCAGCGAGAGCAGGTTCATCAGCAGGGCCTTGACCGGCATCACCACCGAGCCGGTCATCAGGAAGAGCAGCACCAGCGTGCCGAGCGCCACCAGGCCGAGCGCGATCGGCCCCCGGGTGAGCAGTTCGTGCTGGAAGTCGACGATCGAGGCCGCGCCGCCGGTGACGTGGGTGGTGAGCCCGCCGCGGTCGGCGCGCAGCTCGTCGACCACCTTCTTGGCCTGCCCGCCCTGCGGGTCGCCGTGCACCAGTACGTCGATGGTGGAGACCTTGTCGCTCACCGGGGTGACCGCCCGGACCCCGCTGACGCCGGGCAGCTTGGCCACCACGTCGTCGGCATACGCCTGGGCGACCGGGGCGCCGCCCTCGACCACCACGGTGATCGGGGCCTGCGAGGCCAGCGGGAAGCGCTGGTCGATCGTGTCGGCGACCTGGCGGCCGGCCGAGGAGGCGGGCAGGACGGCGGCGCCCGAGCTGCGCATGTCGGCGTGGAGGAACGGCGCCCCGGCGGCCATCAGCAGCGCGACGCAGGCGAGCGCGACCGGCATCGCGCGCTTGCGCACCCGGCGGACGGTCCGGCTGAAGAAGCCCTCGTCGGGCACGGGGGCGGTGGGCGCCTTGATCCGGCTGCCGGCGAAGCCGAGCAACGCCGGGACGAGGGTGAGCGCGGCCGCGACCGCGATCACCACCACGCTCACGCCGGCGGCGGCGACCGCGCCGAGCACGGGGCTGGTGAAGACGAAGAGGCCGGAGAGGGCGACGGCGACGGTCAGCCCGGAGAAGGCGACGGTCCGGCCGGCGGTGGCGGCGGTCCGTTCGACGGCGGCGGCGATGCCCGCGCCGTGGCCGCGTTCCTCCCGGAAGCGGTTGACCATCAGCAGCGCGTAGTCGATCGAGAGGCCGAGCCCCAGCACGGTGGCGATCGGCAGCACGCTGGTGTCGATGTCCATGATCTTGCTGAAGCCGAACATGGCCAGGAGCGCGCCGCCCACCGAGGCGACGGCGCCGATCACCGGCAGGCTGGCGGCGGCGAGGCCGCCGAAGACCAGCACCATGACGATCAGGGTCAGCGGCAGGGTGACGATCTCGCCGAACCGGGTGTCCTTCTCGGTCTGTTTCTTGACCTCGTCCTGGAGCACCAGGTCCCCGCCGACCTTGACCTGGGCCCCGTCGGCCTTGATGTCCGCGAGGCGCTGGGTGACGGCGGCGGTCTGGGCGTCGGTGCTGGTGTCGGCCATCCGCACCGAGACCAGGCTCGCGTTGCCGTCGGCGGAGCGCAGCGCGGCGCCGGCCGGGCCGGGGCCGTAGGCGTCGGTGGCCGAGGAGACCCCGGGCAGGGCGGTGATCTCGGCGGTGGCCCGGGTGACGGCTGCCCGCACGGCCTGGTCGTCCACCGGTTTTCCGTCCACCACGGCGGTGACCGTGCCCCGGGCCGGGTCGGCCGCGGTGACCACGGCGCTGCCCCGGTCGGCCTCGGAGCTGGCCGAGGAGGCGCCGGCCACCGAACCCGCGAAGACCCGGCCGCCGATCAGCACGCCTATCACCAGGACGACGGCCCAGAAGCCGAGCACCCAGCGCCGGTGCCGGAAGCAGAACCGGCCGAGGGCGGCAAGGCGTCCGTCGACCTTGGGGTCGGCGGACGAAGGAGCGGAGGAGGTCACTGCGGTGCTACGGCGCATGTGGGGGGGTGCCTAGCGTGCGGGGCCGGGGGGAGCCGCCCATCGGGCAACTCATCCCAAGGTAGGTCCTAGGTCCCGAATCGCCCATAGGCATCCGATGAGCCCCTTATCACAAAAATCGTGCACATAATGAACAAATAAGTGAACGCCCCGAACAACTCCCGGAGGCGAGCGGGCGAGTCGCAGCAAAACAATGAACCCCACCCGGAATACCGGGTGGGGTTCATCGGTGACGCTATGGCGCTATGCGCCGAGCACCAGCAGGGTCAGAGCCTCAGCTCTGGCCACCCGCCAGCTTCTCGCGCAGGGCAGCCAGGGCCTCGTCCGAAGCGAGAGCGCCGGAGCCCTCGTCGCTGCTGGAGGAGTACGAGCCACCGGCGGCGGCGGCAACAGCGTCGCCACCCTCGGCAGCGGCCTCGGCGTCGGCCTCACGGCTCTTGATGACCTGGGCCTGGTGCTGCTCGAAGCGGGACTGCGCCTCGGCGTACTGGCGCTCCCACTCCTCACGCTGCTTCTCGAAGCCGGGCAGCCAGTCGTTCGCCTCGGGGTCGAAGCCCTCCGGGTAGATGTAGTTGCCCTGGTCGTCGTACGAAGCGGCCATGCCGTACAGGGTCGGGTCGAACTCGACCTCGGCCGGGTTGGCACCGAGGGCCTCGTTGGCCTGCTTCAGCGAGAGGCTGATGCGACGACGCTCGAGGTCGATGTCGATGACCTTGACGAAGATCTCGTCGCCGACCTGGACGACCTGCTCCGGGATCTCGACGTGGCGCTCGGCCAGCTCGGAGATGTGGACCAGACCCTCGATGCCCTCGTCCACGCGGACGAACGCACCGAACGGAACCAGCTTGGTGACCTTACCCGGAACGACCTGGCCGATCTGGTGGGTACGGGCGAACTGCTGCCACGGGTCCTCCTGGGTCGCCTTCAGCGACAGGGAGACGCGCTCGCGGTCCATGTCAACGTCGAGAACCTCGACGGTGACCTCCTGGCCGACCTCGACAACCTCGGACGGGTGGTCGATGTGCTTCCAGGACAGCTCGGAGACGTGAACCAGACCGTCGACGCCGCCGAGGTCCACGAACGCACCGAAGTTGACGATCGAGGAAACGACGCCGGAGCGCACCTGACCCTTCTGCAGGGTGGTGAGGAAGGTCTGGCGGACCTCGCTCTGGGTCTGCTCCAGCCAGGCACGGCGGGACAGGACCACGTTGTTGCGGTTCTTGTCCAGCTCGATGATCTTGGCCTCGAGCTCCTTGCCCACGTAGGGCTGGAGGTCGCGAACACGACGCATCTCGACGAGCGAGGCCGGCAGGAAGCCACGGAGGCCGATGTCGAGGATGAGACCACCCTTGACGACCTCGATGACGGTACCGGTGACGATGCCGTCCTCTTCCTTGATCTTCTCGATCGTGCCCCAGGCACGCTCGTACTGAGCGCGCTTCTTGGACAGGATGAGACGACCCTCCTTGTCCTCCTTCTGGAGAACCAGGGCCTCGATGTTGTCACCGACGGAGACGACCTCGTGCGGGTCAACGTCGTGCTTGATCGAGAGCTCACGGGACGGGATGACGCCCTCGGTCTTGTAACCGATGTCGAGGAGCACCTCGTCACGGTCGACCTTCACGATGACGCCCTCGACGATGTCGCCATCGTTGAAGTACTTGATGGTCTCGTCGATGGCGGCGAGGAAGGCCTCAGCGTCGCCGATGTCGTTGACCGCGACCTGCGGGGTGGTGCTGGTGGAGGAGTCGGTGGGGCTCGTCATTAGGAAAAGGGCTCCGGTACGGACATGAAGTCGTAGGTAATGCCACGCGGAGGGCCCGTATCGCTCCCACCGAAAGCCGGACAGCCAAGAACACGGCTCACCAGAATTCCCGCAAACAGCGAGAAATCGGTGTCCGTCTTGCGACCGTGGGGTCTTCGACAGATGCGAGCGCGACCTGCTCCGTCCGAGGCGCGCAGGCCCGCAGCGCAACTTGTAGCATACGGGGACGGCCAGGCACGGTCAACGCCAAGGGCGCCAAGACGGTGGAGGCCGGTATGGATCAGGCCATATCCTCCGATTGCGCACCTCACAGTGGCGGCCGCAGGAAGCCTTTCCCCGGATGCCACCGCCAGGACCCGGACCCTTGCGGGCCGGTTCGCGGCAGCGGCGCTTCCGCAGACCACACCCTACGCGATGGGCATTATCACCGTGGCCACCACCCCCCAGTCCGACGTCCATGATCTTGACGACGACGGCGACGACGCGGTAAGGCGCGACGCCCAGGCCGGCGAGAGCAGCCGGGCCAGCCGCCACTGGTGGGACCGCAACGCCGACGAATACCAGGACGAGCACGGCGAGTTCCTCGGCGACGACCGGTTCACCTGGTGCCCCGAGGGCCTCGACGAGGCCGACGCCCGGCTGCTCGGCGAGGTCGAGGGCCTGACCGTGCTGGAGATCGGCGCCGGCGCCGCCCAGTGCTCGCGCTGGCTCGCCCGCCAGGGCGCCCGGCCGGTCGCCCTGGACATCTCCTTCCGCCAGCTCCAGCACTCCGTCCGGATCGACCTCGCCCGCGACACCCCGCCGGTGGCGGTCGTCCAGGCCGACGCGGCCGTGCTGCCGTTCGCCGACGGCTCCTTCGACCTCGCCTGCTCCGCGTACGGCGCGGTGCCGTTCAGCGCCGACACCGACGCGCTGATGCGCGAGGTGCGCCGGGTGCTGCGGCCCGGCGGGCGCTGGGTGTTCTCGGTGACCCACCCGATCCGCTGGGCCTTCCCCGACGAGCCCGGCGTCGAGGGGCTGACCGCCGTCGCCTCCTACTTCGACCGCACCCCGTACGTCGAGCAGGACGAGCACGGGCACGCCACCTACGTCGAGCACCACCGCACCGTCGGGGACCGGGTGCGTGAGCTGGTCGGCGCCGGGTTCCGGCTGGTGGACCTGGTCGAGCCGGAGTGGCCGGAAGGGCACGAGCAGGAGTGGGGCGGCTGGTCGCCGCTGCGCGGGCGGCTGATCCCGGGAACGGCGATCTTCGTCGCCGAGCGCGACTGAGCCGGGCGGGCCCGGGGCACCGGGGCCTCGCGGCCGTCGGGTGCCGGGCCCGCCGGGGTCTCAGCGTCGCCGGGGCACCGGGGCCATCGGGGAGACTGTGCGGGTGAACCCTGCCTGGCGCGAGCTGCCCGTCCGTACCGCCCTGCCCGCCCTGCACCGCGCGCTCGACGTTCACGGGGTGGCCGTGCTGGCGGCGCCGCCCGGCACCGGCAAGACCACGCTGGTGCCGCTCGCCCTGGCCGGCCTCCTCGGGGACGGCCGCCCCGTCCGCCGGGTGCTGGTCGCCGAACCGCGCCGGCTCGCCGTCCGGGCCGCGGCCCGGCGGATGGCCTGGCTGCTCGGCTCCGCCGTCGGGGGCCAGGTCGGCTACACCGTGCGCGGCGAGCGCAGGACCGGACCGCGGACCGTGGTCGAGGTGGTCACCACCGGCGTGCTGCTCCAGCGGCTCCAGCGCGACCAGGAGCTGCCCGGCGTCGACCTCGTCGTACTGGACGAGTGCCACGAACGCCACCTCGACGCGGACACCGCGCTCGCCTTCCTGCTCGACGTCCGGGCCGCGCTCCGGCCCGAGCTGGGCATCGTCTGCGCCTCGGCCACCTCCGACACCGCGGCCTGGGCCGAACTGCTCGGCGGCGCCGAGGTGGTGGAGGCGCACGGGGTCGCCCACCCGGTCGAGACGGTCTGGGCGCCACCGCCGCGCGCCGTCCGCCCCGCGCACGGCACCCGGGTCGACCCGGCGCTGCTCGAACACGTCGCCGCCACCGTCCGGCGGGCCCTCGGCGAGCGCGACGGAGACGTGCTCTGCTTCCTGCCCGGCGTCGGCGAGATCACCCGGGTCGCCGGGCTGCTCGCCGGGGCACCCGCCGACGTCCTCCAACTGCACGGCCGCGCACCACAGGCGGTGCAGGACGCGGCGCTGGCCGCGGGCGAGGGGCGGCGGGTGGTGCTGGCCACCGCCGTCGCCGAGTCCTCGCTCACCGTGCCGGGCGTGCGGGTCGTGGTCGACGCCGGGCTGGCCCGCGAGCCGCGCACCGACCACGCCCGCGGCCTGGCCGGCCTGGTCACCGTCCGCGCCTCGCTGGCCGCCGCCCGCCAGCGCGCCGGCCGCGCCGGCCGTGAGGCCCCCGGCACCGTCTACCGCTGCTGGGCCGAGGCCGAGGACGCCCTCGCCGCCCGCTACCCCACCCCCGAGATCGCGCTCGCCGACCTCACCCCGTTCGCCCTCCAGGCCGCCTGCTGGGGTGACCCGGACGCCACCGGCCTCGCCCTGCCCGACCGGCCCCCGGCCGGCGCGATGGCCGCCGCCCGGCAGACCCTGCGGGCACTCGGCGCGGTGGAGGAGGACGGCCGGGCCACCCCGCGCGGCATCCGACTCGCCCGCACCGGGCTGCACCCGCGCCTCGCCCGCGCCCTGGTGGACGGCGGGCCGGCGGTCGGCGCGCGCCGGGCCGCCGAAGTGGTCGCGCTGCTCTCCGAGGAGCCCCCGCGCGCCCTCGGGGACGACCTGGGCGCGGTGTGGCGCACCGTCCGGGACTCCCGCGACCCCTACGCGGGCCGCTGGCGCGAGGAGGTCCGCCGGCTGCGGCGCGGCGTCGACGACACCCCCACCACCGCCCTGCCGGACGCCGCGGCCGTCGGCCTCGTCGTGGCGCTGGCCTTCCCCGAGCGGATCGCCCGGGCCCGGGTGGAGCGGCCCGAGCCCGGCGAGCGCAGCCCGTACCTGATGGCCTCCGGGACGGCCGCCGAGCTGACCCCCGGCACCACGCTGGGCGCCCTCCCGTGGCTGGCCGTCGCCGTCGCCGATCGCGCCGCGGGCTCGCCCTCCGCACGGGTGCTGCACGCGGCCGCGCTGGACGAGGCCACCGCCCGGCTGGCGGGTGCGCCGCTGCTGGCCGCCCGGGAGGAGGTCCACTGGTCCACCCGGCACGGTGAGGTGACCGCCCGGCGGGTGGAGTCGCTGGGCGCCGTCGAACTGGCCTCGGCCAAGCTGGACCGGCCCGAACCGGCGCTGGTGCGCGCCGCGCTGCTGGAGGGGCTGGACCGCGAGGGCGTGGGCGCGCTGCTGAGCTGGCCCTCCCCCGGCTTGCGCGAACGCCTGGCCTTCCTGCATGCCGCGATCGGCGACCCCTGGCCCGACGTCAGCGACGCCGCGCTCCTCGAACGCGCCGAAGAATGGCTGGATCCCGAACTCTCCCGCGCCCGCCGCCGCTCCGACCTCGCCCGCATCGACACCACCGCCGCCCTCCAACGCCTGCTCCCCTGGGCCACCGGCGAGGCCGGGCGGCTGGACGAGCTGGCGCCGGAGCGGATCACGGTGCCGTCCGGCTCCCGGATCCGGCTCGACTACAGCGGCGAACGCCCGGTGCTGGCAGTGAAGTTGCAGGAGCTGTTCGGCTGGGCCGCGGCACCCGCGCTGGCCGGCGGGCGGGTGCCGCTCACCGTCCACCTGCTCTCCCCCGCCGGGCGCCCGGCCGCCGTCACCGGCGACCTCGCCTCGTTCTGGCGCGACGGCTACCGGGCCGTCCGCGCCGACCTGCGCGGCCGCTACCCCCGCCACCCGTGGCCGGAGGACCCGACCACCGCCGAGCCGACCAAGCGCACCAACGCCCGCAGGTAGGGCCTCACGAGGGGCCGGGCCGGCTCAGCCGCCACCCGAGAAGCCGCCGGAGTTGGCGGAGGCCGAGCCGCCGGTGGTCCGGCCGGGCCCGCGCGTCGGGCGGGACCGGACGGTGCGCTCGGTGAACAGCTCGACCCGCACGCCGCCGGGGCCGAGCAGTGCGGTCAGGGCCCGGTGCAGCTGCTCCGGGTCGGTGCCGGCGGGCGGGGTCCACCGGAGATCGTCGCCGGCGAGGTCCAGGCGGACGAGGAGCTGCTCCTCGGCCGGCTGCGGATCGCCCGGGTGGGGTTCGGTGACCTTGTGCTCCAACCGGATGCCGCAGAGCCCGGCGAGCGGCTGCCAGGCGCCGGGGTGTCCGGCCCGGACCAGCCGGAACCTGTCCGGGGCCGCCGCCGGGGCGAACTCCAGCCGGTGGACGGTGGTGTACGCCAGCCGGGCCAGGAGCGGGACGGCCAACAGGTACTCGACGCCGGCGATCCCACCGGCCACCCGGCCGATGGTGGCGGCGGTCGCTCCGGCGAGCAGCATGAAGAACGCGACCAGCAGGGTCGGCACGGCCAGGACCAGCGGCGCGCCCAGCGCCGTCCCGAACGCGGTCAGGCAGTGCGCGAGCGCCCGGCGCCGCGTCCCGCCGCCCTCCCGGAGCACCAGGGCCGCCGACTCCGGCCCGCTCCGCAGCACCCCCGCAATCCCCATGGGACCAGGGTAGGAGCCGCGGGCGGATCCGGGAACCGGCTTGCGCCCGCGACTCCTTGACAGCGCGTCAGTGCGCGGCGACCTCCCAGTTGGCGCCGACGCCGACGGACACGTCGAGTGGGGCGCGCAGCGGGTAGGCACCGGCCATCTGCTCGCGGACGATCGCCTCGACCCGCTCGCGCTCGCCGGGGGCCAGCTCCAGCACGATTTCGTCGTGCACCTGGAGCAGCATCCGGGAGGTGAGGCCGGCGGCGGTCAGCGCCTCGTCGACCCGCAGCATGGCGATCTTGACGATGTCGGCGGCCGAGCCCTGGATCGGGGCGTTGAGGGCCATCCGCTCGGCCATCTCGCGGCGCTGGCGGTTGTCGCTGTTGAGGTCCGGCAGGTAGCGGCGGCGGCCGAGCAGGGTCTCGGTGTAGCCGGTGGCGCGGGCCTCGTCGACGACCCGGCGCAGGTAGTCGCGGACGCCGCCGAACCGCTCGAAGTAGGTGTCCATCAGGCCCTGGGCCTCGGCGGGCTTGATGCCGAGCTGCTGGGAGAGCCCGTAGGCGGAGAGCCCGTAGGCCAGGCCGTAGGACATCGCCTTGATCTTCCGGCGCATCTCGGCGTCGACCGCGTCCCCGGGGACCTCGAAGACCTGGGAGGCGACGGTGGTGTGGAGGTCCTCGCCGGTGGCGAAGGCCTCGATCAGGGCCTCGTCCTCGGAGAGGTGGGCCATGATGCGCAGCTCGATCTGCGAGTAGTCGGCGGTCAGCAGCGTCTCGTAGCCCTCGCCGACGACGAAGGCGCGGCGGATCATCCGGCCCTCCTCGGTGCGGACGGGGATGTTCTGCAGGTTCGGGTCCTGCGAGGAGAGCCGGCCGGTGGCGGCGACCATCTGGTTGAAGGTGGTGTGGATCCGCCCGGCCGGGGAGACCGTCTTGAGCAGGCCCTCGACGGTGGTGCGCAGCTTGGCCTGGTCGCGGTGGCGCAGCAGGATGACCGGCAGCTCGTTGTCGGTCTGGGTGGCGAGCCAGGTGAGCGCGTCGGCGTCGGTCGTGTAGCCGGTCTTGATCTTCTTGGTCTTGGGCAGGGCCAGCTCGCCGAAGAGGATCTCCTGGAGCTGCTTGGGCGAGCCGAGGTTGAACTCGTGGCCGGCCGCGGCGTGCGCCTCCTCCACCACGCGCTGGATCTCGGCGGCGAACTGGTTCTCCAGGCTCGTGAGCCAGGGGCGGTCGGCGGCGATGCCGGTGCGCTCCATCCGGGCCAGCAGGGCGGCGATCGGCAGCTCCATGTCGCGCAGCAGCTCGGTGGCGCCGACCTCGGCGAGGCGGGTGTCGAAGAGCGCGGCGAGGTCGAGCACGGCGCGGGCCTGGAGCATCAGCGCCTGGGCGGCGGCCGACGCGTCCTCGTCGGGGGCGTCGAAGGCGAGCTGGCCGGATTCGGCGGCGGGGGCCGGGGCGAGCGAGCGGGCCAGGTACTCCTCGGCGAGCACCTCCAGGGTGAAGGTGCGGCGGCCCGGCTTCTCCAGGTAGGCGGCGAGGGCGGTGTCGGCGACGACGCCCTCGATCCGCCAGCCGCGTTCGGCGAAGGCGCGCATGACCTGCTTGGCGATGTGCAGGGCCTTGGGGGCGGCCGGGTCGGCCAGCCAGTCGGCGAAGGCGCGTTCGTCCTCCTCGGCGAGCAGCGCCGGGTCGAACCAGGCGGCGGCCTCTCCGGCGGCGAGCGCCACCTCGGTGACCTCGCCAGCGCCGAGCGCCCACTGGTAGACGGCGGCGAGCGCGACGGGCGCCTTGCCGGTGGCGTGCTGCCGGATCCAGGCGGCGAGCGTGCCCGGGTCGGTGAGCAGCTCGCCGTCGACCTCAACGCCGGGGGCGAGCTCGGCGGCGGCCTCGGGCTCGGCGGCGGCCGGGTCGATGCCATAGACGCGGTCGCGGAAGTTGGCGTTGCGGAACTCCAGCGACTCCATCAGGGTGCCGACGGCCTCGCGGTCGAACGCGGCGCGGCCCAGGTCGTCGATGCCGAGCGGGAGTTCGACGTCGCGGACCAGTTCGGTGAGGATGCGGTTGCGCTTGACCGAGTCGAGGTGCTCGCGCAGCTTCTCGCCGATCTTGCCCTTCACCTCGTCGGCGCGGGTGACGAGTTCGTCGAAGGAGCCGAACTGGTTGACCCACTTGGCGGCGGTCTTCTCGCCGACGCCGGGGATGCCGGGCAGGTTGTCGGACGGGTCGCCGCGCAGCGCCGCGAGGTCGGGGTACTGGCGGGGGGTGACGCCGTACTTCTCGGCGACCTTCTCCGGGGTGTAGCGGGTGAGTTCGGAGACGCCCTTGGTCGGGTAGAGGACGGTGACGTGCTCGGTGACCAGCTGGAGCGAGTCCCGGTCGCCGGTGACGATGTCGACGTCGAAGCCGGCCGCCTCGGCGGCGGTGGCCAGGGTGGCGATGATGTCGTCGGCCTCGAAGCCCTCGACGGTCATCCGCGGGACGCGCATGGCGTCGAGGAGTTCACCGATCAGGGGGACCTGGCTGCGGAACTCGTCCGGCGTCTTGGCCCGGTTGGCCTTGTAGTCGGGGAACTCGGCGGAGCGGAAGGTCTGCCGGGAGAGGTCGAAGGCCACCGCGAGGTGGGTGGGCTGCTCGTCCCGGACGGTGTTGGCGAGCATCGAGGCGAAGCCGTACACCGCGTTGGTGGGCTGGCCGGTGGAGGTGTTGAAGTTCTCCACGGGCAGCGCGTAGAACGCCCGGTAGGCCATCGAGTGCCCGTCGAGCAGCATCAGCCGGGGCCGGGCCCCGCCGCCACCCGCCGCGCTCTTGTCCGTACTCTGCGTAGCCACGTCAACGTCCGTTCCTGCCGATTCCACTGCCGGTCACCGATCCTATGGCCCGGCACCGACAAAAGGGGCGCGCCGGAGCCGGTGCCCGCCGCCCGCACCGCCGCCCGCACCCACCCCCCGCCCACACCGGCCGCCCGCCGGGCCGGGCACCGACGCGCCAGCCCCCCGAGGCGACCGCTACCGCCGAGTAGGACGGTCGTACGATCACTGGCAGCACGATGACGTGACCCCAAGCGGCAGGAGCTCCCCCATGACCGAAGCTGCCCCCGACGCGGCCCCCGTCCTGAAGGTCCCGCAGGAGGTGCTGGACCACTTCGCCAAGCTCGGCGTCGACCCGGCGACCTTCTCCGGCGGCCACCTCGGCGAGAAGCTCGGCATCCGGATCGTCGAGGCCTCGGGCGACCGTGTGGTCGGCACCATGCCGGTCGAGGGCAACCAGCAGCCGTACGGGCTGCTGCACGGCGGCGCCTCGGCGGCGCTGGCCGAGACCCTCGGCTCGGTCGGCGCGATGCTGCACGCCGGCCCGGGCCGGTACGCGGTGGGCGTGGACCTCAACGCCACCCACCACCGCTCGGCCACCTCCGGGCTGGTCACCGGGGTGGCGACCGCCGTGTTCAAGGGGCGCACCGCCGCCACCTACGAGATCGCGATCACCGACGACACCGGCCGGCGGGTCACCAGCTGCCGGCTGACCTGCATGCTCCGCGACCTCTGACGCGCCGTCGGCCGGCCGGCCCTCCCCGGACGGTCCGGCCGACCGTCAATTCCCTTGTCCGCCCCCTTGTTTGACCTTCGACTGCCCTGGGCAGGCGTTGGTCTATACAAGGGGGCGTTGTCATGTTGGCAGACTTTCAGAATGTAACACTGCGTAACAGCTAGGAAATCCGAGCATTCCGCACCTCCCGGACCCCGTGTCGACCCGGGATTCCGGCGTCAGCCTCTCCATCGTCCGTTATTCGGACGCACACGCCCGAAACCAGCACCGCGAACGGTCGCGTCCGATTATCGGAGAGGCCAGGAGTGACCCGCATTTCTGGGCCTTACATCCACCTACCAGCGAGTAGATGCCCGGTAGTACAGGATCGATCGAACCGAAACGACCACATAGTGAGACGGGCGCTCCGTGTGCTCATAACAAGAGAATCACAGCCTCGCCACACCCCTGCCCGGGGCGCCGAACGGCATCTAGAGTCACGGCCAGTCACCGCGCCACCGGATCGGGCCAGACCCACCGCGCATCCGGTTCCCGCCATCGCGGCGCGGCGCCCTCCCGAACCGAAGGGGACCCTCGTGCGTCACCGTTCAGCAGTTGTCGTGAGCATTGCCGTGATCGGCGCCCTGAGCCTCAGCGCCTGCGGCTCCCGCGACGAGAAGAAGTCCGGGGACGGCAACAACGCCGGGTCCAGCACCACCGTCACCATCGGCGTCGACGCCCCGCTCACCGGCGACCTCTCCGCCCTCGGCCTCGGCATCCGCAACTCCGTCGAGCTCGCGGTCAAGCAGGCCAACGAGAAGAACGAGGTGCCCGGCGTCAAGTTCCAGATCAAGGCCCTGGACGACACCGCCAAGCCCGCCCCCGGCCAGCAGAACGCCACCCAGCTGGTCGCCGACAAGGACGTCATCGGCGTCGTCGGCCCGCTCAACTCCAGCGTCGCCCAGTCCATGCAGCAGATCTTCAACGACGCCAACCTCGTCCAGATCTCCCCCGCCAACACCGGCGTCGCCCTCAGCCAGGGCGAGAAGTGGGCCAGCGGCACCAAGGCCCGCCCCTTCAAGTCCTACTTCCGCACCGCCACCACCGACGCCGTCCAGGGCCCCTTCGCCGCCCAGTTCCTGGCCAAGGACGCCAAGAAGACCAAGGTCTTCCTCATCGACGACCAGAAGACCTACGGCGCCGGCCTCGCCGCCACCTTCAAGGGCGAGTTCACCAAGCAGGGCGGCAACATCGTCGGCGAGGAGCACGTCAACCCCGACGACCGCGACTTCTCCGCCGTCGTCACCAAGGTCAAGACCTCCGGCGCCGAGGCCGTCTACTACGGCGGCGAGTACCCCGCCGCCGGCCCGCTCTCCCTCCAGCTCAAGGACGCCGGCGTCAACATCCCGCTGATGGGCGGCGACGGCATCCAGAGCGGCGACTTCATCAAGCTCAACCCCAAGAGCCAGGGCGACTACGCCACCGCCGTCGGCCTGCCCGTCGAGCAGCTCCCCACCGCCGCCAAGTTCATCGCCGACTACAAGGCCGCCGGCTACAAGGACGCCTACGAGACCTACGGCGGCTACTCCTACGACAGCGGCTGGGCCATCATCCAGGCCGTCAAGGCCGTCGTGACGGCCAACAACGGCAAGCTCCCCGACAACCCGCGCGCCAAGGTCGTCGAGGCCGTCCAGAAGGTCTCCTTCGACGGCGTCACCGGCAAGGTCTCCTTCGACGAGTTCGGCGACACCACCAACAAGCAGCTCACCGTCTACGCCGTCAAGGACGGCAAGTGGGCCGTGGAGAAGTCCGGCACCTTCAACGGCTGAACCTGACCCAGCGTCAGCAGAACCACAGCACGTCGGAGTTACCCGCGCGGGGGCGCCACGAGTGCCCCCGCGCGCCTCACATCCACCACCCACGCGGACCCACCCCACGCACAACGGAGGCCCAGCGGTGCACGACCTACCGCAGCAGCTGGCCAACGGCCTGATCCTCGGCGCCCTCTACGGGCTCGTCGCGATCGGCTACACGATGGTCTACGGCATCGTCCAGCTCATCAACTTCGCCCACGGCGAGATCGTCATGGTCGGCGGCTTCGGCGCCCTGACCGCCTACCTCGCCCTCCCCGGCGGCACCACACTCTGGCTGGCCCTACCGCTGATGCTGATCGCCGGCATCCTGGTCTCCACCCTCACCGCCGTCGCCGCCGAGCGCTTCGCCTACCGGCCGCTGCGCACCGCCCCCCGGCTCGCCCCCCTGATCACCGCGATCGGCCTGTCGATCGTCCTCCAGCAGCTGGTCTTCTCCTTCTACCCCGACGCCAAGAAGGCCCGCGTCTTCCCGAAGATCCCCGGCGACCCCTTCGAGCTCGGCTCCGTCACCATCCAGCGCAGCGACATCTTCCTGATCATCGCCGCCCCGCTCTGCATGCTCGCCCTCGGCTGGTTCGTCACCCGCACCCGCTCCGGCCGCGCCATGCAGGCCACCAGCCAGGACCCCGACACCGCCAAGCTCATGGGCATCGACACCGACCGGATCATCGTCATGGCCTTCGCCATCGGCGCCGCCTTCGCCGCCGTCGCCGCCGTCGCCTACGGCCTGCGCAGCGGCCAGGTCGACTTCCGAATGGGCTTCATCCTCGGACTCAAGGCCTTCACCGCCGCCGTCCTCGGCGGCATCGGCAACATCTACGGCGCCATGCTCGGCGGCGTCGCCCTCGGCCTCGCCGAAGCCCTCGCCACCGGGTACATCCAGCACCTCCCCGGCATGCACCTCTTCGGAGGCGGCGCCTGGAAGGACGTCTGGGCCTTCGTACTCCTCATCGTCGTGCTGCTCGTCCGGCCCCAAGGCCTGCTCGGCGAGCGCGTCGCGGACAGGGCGTGAGCACCATGACCACCACCCCCAACACCGAGACCACCCCGGTCATCCCGCTGCCCGCCCGCGCCGCCGCCCTCCTCACCGGCCTCGGCGCCGCCGCCACCGCCGGCTCCGCCCTGATGTCCTGGACCTGGACCTCCGAATTCCCCGGCGACCTCACCTACTTCGGCTCCCCCGCCGGCCTCCAGTGGCTCGCCCTCACCGCCGGACTCCTCACCCTCGTCCTGCTGCTCGCCACCCAGGGCGTCCCCGGCCTGCGCTGGGCCGCCCCCACCCGCAGCAACAACGCCGTCCTCCTCGCCGCCGCCGGCGCCGCCGCCGTCGCCTGGTTCTCCATCACCGCCATCGCCGTCGACCTCGGCGGCCTCGCCAACCTCGAACCCGGCGGCTGGATCCTCGGCGCCGGCTCACTGCTCACCCTCGCCGGCGCCCTCGGCCTCCCCCTCGACCGGCGCACCGACGTCAAACTGCGCATCCTCGACCGGCGGCTCTTCCTCCTCGTCCCGATCGCCCTGATCGCCTACCTCGGCGCCAACGCGATCCCCGAGAGCAAGCCCGTCGCCCCCGTCATGACCGCCCTCGCCAACGGCGTGGTCATCGCCGCAGCCGCCGTCCTGCTCATCCAGCTCGGCCACCTCGCCCACCACTGGCTGCGCCTGGGCACCATCGCCCGGCCGCTCCCCGCCGCCCGCGAACTCCCCTCCTGGGCCGAGGTCCTGCTCATCGTCGTGGCCTTCGCCATCGGCCTGTTCGCGATCACCTTCGGCATCGACACCGAGTACGGCGAGCTCTTCATCGGCTACCTGCTGCTCGCCGCCACCGTCGTCCCCGCGATCACCAGGTCCGGTCTGCTGCCCCGGCTGCGCGCCCTGACCGTCAAGTACCGCTCGGTCACCACCGGCGCCGCGTTCGCCGCCGCCGCCAGCTTCCCGTTCACCCAGACCAGCGACCAGTACACCTCGGTCGCCGCCAACATCCTGATCTTCGCCACCGTCGCCCTCGGCCTCAACATCGTCGTCGGCCTCGCCGGCCTGCTCGACCTCGGGTACGTCGCCTTCCTCGGCGTCGGCGCCTACGCCGCCGCCCTGGTCTCCGGCTCCCCCGCCTCGCCGATCCACGTCCAGTTCCCGTTCTGGGCCGCGATGCTGACCGGCGCCGTCGTCTCCATGGTCTTCGGCGTCCTCATCGGCGCCCCCACCCTGCGACTGCGCGGCGACTACCTCGCCATCGTCACCCTCGGCTTCGGCGAGATCTTCCGCATCACCATGCTCAACCTCAACGGCACCACCGGCCCCAAGATCACCAACGGGTCGAACGGCATCCCGCGGATCCCCGACCTCAACATCCTCGGCTGGGACCTCGGCAAGCCCACCACGATCTTCGGCATCGAACTCGGCCGCTTCTCCAACTACTACCTGCTGATGCTGCTGGTCACCGCCCTCGTGGTACTGGTCTTCGCCCGCGTCGGCAACTCCCGGATCGGCCGCGCCTGGGTCGCCATCCGCGAGGACGAGACCGCCGCCGAAGCCATGGGCATCAACGGCTTCCGCCTCAAGCTCCTCGCCTTCGCCCTCGGCGCCTGCCTCGCCGGCCTCGCCGGCACCGTCCAGGCCCACGTCAGCTACACCGTCACCCCCGACCAGTACACCTTCGCCGAGGCCCTGCCGCCCAACTCCGCCTTCCTGCTCGCCGCCGTCATCCTCGGCGGCATGGGCACCATCAGCGGACCGCTGGCCGGCGCCACCCTCCTCTTCCTCGTCCCGAAGAAGCTCGAATTCCTCTCCAACTACCAGCTGCTCGCCTTCGGCATCGCCCTCATCGTGCTGATGCGCGTCCGCCCCGAAGGGCTCATCCCCAACCGGCGCCGCCAACTGGAGTTCCACGAGGCCTCGATCCCGGCACAGCCCACCGGCGACGCCACCGCACTCACCAAGGCAGGGGCGTGAACAGCCAGATGACCACCACCGACGCCCCCAGCACCCCCGCCGTCGCCAAGCCCCTCCTCGAGGTCTCCGGCGTCACCATGCGGTTCGGCGGCCTCACCGCCGTCAACAACGTCTCCCTCACCGTCGGCGAAGGCGAGATCATCGGTCTCATCGGCCCCAACGGCGCCGGCAAGACCACCTTCTTCAACTGCCTCACCGGGCTCTACGTCCCCACCGAAGGACGCGTCGCCTACCAGGGCACCGTGCTCCCCCCGAAGCCGCACCTCGTCACCCAGGCCGGCATCGCCCGCACCTTCCAGAACATCCGGCTCTTCGCCAACATGACCGTCCTGGAAAACGTCCTCGTCGGCCGCCACAGCCGCACCAAGGAAGGCCTCTTCTCCGCCATCCTCCGCGGCCCCGGCTACCACCGCGCCGAAGCCGAGAGCCGCGCCCGCGCCATGGAACTCCTCGAGTTCACCGGGCTCGCCGACAAGGCCGAGCACCTCGCCCGCAACCTCCCCTACGGCGAGCAGCGCAAGCTCGAAATCGCCCGCGCCCTCGCCTCCGACCCCGGCCTGCTCCTCCTCGACGAGCCCACCGCCGGCATGAACCCCCAGGAGACCAGGGCCGCCGAGGAACTCGTCTTCGCCATCCGCGACCGCGGCGTCTCCATCCTCGTCATCGAGCACGACATGCGGTTCATCTTCAACCTCTGCGACCGCACCGCCGTCCTCGTCCAGGGCCAGAAGATCGTCGAAGGCGACCGCGAAACCGTCCAGAACGACGAACGCGTCATCACCGCCTACCTCGGCGCCCCGCTCGAAGGCACCACCGCTTCGGAGGACAACCAGTGACCGCGCTCCTTGAGGTCGAGGACCTCCGCGTCTCCTACGGCAAGATCGAAGCCGTCAAGGGCATCAGCTTCACCGTCAACCAGGGCGAGGTCACCACCCTCATCGGCACCAACGGCGCCGGCAAGACCACCACCCTGCGCACCCTCTCCGGGCTCCTCAAGCCCACCAGCGGGACGGTGGTGTTCGACGGGCAGCCGCTGAACACCGTCCCCGCCCACAAGATCGTCGCCCTCGGCCTCGCCCACTCCCCCGAAGGCCGGCACATCTTCCCCCGCATGACCATCGAGGAGAACCTGCTCCTCGGCGCCTTCCTGCGCAGCGACACCGCCGGCATCGCCGCCGACGTGGAACGGGCCTACGGCCTCTTCCCCATCCTCGGCGAGCGCCGGAAGCAGGCCGCGGGCACGCTGTCCGGCGGCGAGCAGCAGATGCTCGCGATGGGACGGGCACTGATGTCCCAGCCCAAGCTGCTCATGCTGGACGAGCCGTCGATGGGCCTCTCGCCGCTGATGATGCAGAAGATCATGGCGACCATCGTCGAGCTGAAGTCCTCCGGCACGACGATCCTGCTGGTCGAGCAGAACGCCCAGGCGGCGCTGTCGCTCTCCGACCAGGGATACGTGATGGAGACCGGCCGGATCGTCCTCCAGGGCACCGGCGCCGACCTGCTCCACGACGAGTCCGTGCGCAAGGCGTACCTCGGCGAGGACTGACCGACCCGCACACGGCGAGGGGCCCCGTCCGACCGGACGGGGCCCCTCTCGTGCTTCTCAGCCCTCGGCCTTGCCCTCGTCGGCCTTCTTCTTGTCCTGGGCCTCGCCTTCCTCGATCACGGCCT
Source organism: Kitasatospora sp. NPDC041988 (assembly GCF_055588525.1). Classification (NCBI taxonomy): domain Bacteria; kingdom Bacillati; phylum Actinomycetota; class Actinomycetes; order Kitasatosporales; family Streptomycetaceae; genus Kitasatospora; species Kitasatospora sp. NPDC041988. The sequence goes on along the minus strand of NZ_JBVJCO010000002.1, from coordinate 292,551 downwards.
CCGCAACCGCGGCCATCGTCATGCGACGGTCCATCGAGGTCTTCTGGATCCACCGGAACGCGGCCGGCTCGTTCAACCCGAACTTGGTCTGCAGGACACTCTTCGCCCGGTCCACCAGCTTCCGGGTCTCCAGCCGCTGGGTGAGATCGGCGATCTCCTCCTCCAGCGTCCGCATCTCCGTGTACCGGGAGACGGCCATCTCGATCGCCGGCACCAGGTCGCTCTTGGAGAACGGCTTCACGATGTACGCCATCGCGCCCGCGTCCCGCGCCCGGTCCACCAGCTCGCGCTGCGAGAACGCGGTCAGCATCAGGACGGGCGCCAAGTGCGCCTCGTGGATCTGCTCGGCGGCGGAGAGCCCGTCCAGGACGGGCATCTTCACGTCCAGGATCGCCAGATCCGGCCGCAGCTCCTCGACCAGCTTGAGCGCCGTCGCCCCGTCCCCGGCCTCGCCGACGACGGTGTACCCCTCCTCTTCGAGCATCTCCTTCAGATCGAGACGGATCAACGCCTCGTCCTCGGCGATCACAATCCGGGTGATCTGGGGCATATCGGTCTCAAGCGGCTCGGCCTGCTCGTCGGCGGTGCTCACGGGGCTCCTCATTCCGGCGGGGTACTGCATGCACGAGGGTACCTAGCTGCGCCGGACAACGTGCGCAGGGTATCCTTCACGGGCGCGAACTTGCCGGGTTGGTGGAAGGGCAGACACGATCGCCTCAAAAGCGATTGCTCGAAAGGGCGTGTGGGTTCGAATCCCACACTCGGCACCAGATTTTCCCTCTTATTCCCAGGTGATGGGAAGTTCATCACATCTGATGGTCCATGCGCGAACCATCCATTGCCCGGCCGCTCGGCTCCCATGCTGGCGCACATGACCACCCCATCTGTGCGCGAACAAGCCGTCCACCTCCTGCGCCGCGGCGTCCGCAATGCCGAAGTAGCCAGGCGCCTCGGCGTCCCTCCCGGCACGGTCTCCTGGTGGAAGCACGAGGATCTCGCCAGACACGGCAAGCTCCCCGGCCGCAAGCGCTCCGCCTGCATGCACTGCTACGGCGACGAGCTGGACCGTCCCGCCTACGCCTACCTGCTCGGCCTCTACCTCGGCGACGGCCACATCCTGCTTCCCAACGATTACCGCAGAACCCAGAGCCTTCAGATCACCTGCGACGACCACTGGCCCGGAATCACCGACTCCGTCGAACGTGCCATCCGCCAGGTCCTCCCCAACAACAAACCCTGCCGCGTGAGGCGTACCGGCTGCCACGACGTCAAGGTCTACTCGAATCACCTGACCTGCCACTTCCCCCAGCATGGCCCCGGCAAGAAACATGAGCGCCTCATAGCCCTGGAACCCTGGCAGCAGGAGATCGTCGACGCCCACCCCTGGGAGTTCCTCCGGGGCCTCATCCACTCCGACGGCTGCCGCATCACCAACTGGGCGACCCGCACGGTCGGCGGCGTCAAAAAGCGCTATGAGTACCCGCGCTACTTCTTCACCAACACCTCCACCGACATCACGCGCCTCTTCACCAGCACCCTCGACGCCGTCGGCGTCCAGTGGAAGGCGTCGATCCCCCGTCCCACCGGCCAGGTGAACGTCTCCGTCGCCCGCAAGGAGTCCGTCGCCCTCATGGACACCCACATCGGCCCCAAGTACTGATGGCGGCACGCTCCATGAGCGTGCCGCCATCAGGGAGCGGTGTCAGTCGTCCAGCGTGCCCACGTGGTGGACGCGGACGAGGTTGGTGGAGCCGGCGAGGCCGGGCGGGGAGCCGGCGGTGATGACGACGATGTCGCCCTTGCGGCAGCGGCCGAGGGAGAGCAGCGCGGCGTCGACCTGTTCGACCATCTCGTCCGTGGTGGCCGCGAAGGGGCCGAGGAAGGTCTCGACGCCCCAGGTGAGGGCGAGTTGGCTGCGGACGGCGGGTTCGTAGGTGAAGGCGAGGACGGGGATGGGCGAGCGGTAGCGGGTGAGGCGGCGGGCGGTGTCGCCGGACTGGGTGAAGGCGACGAGGTACTTGGCGCCGAGGAAGTCGCCGATCTCGGCGGCGGCGCGGGCTACGGCGCCGCCCTGGGTGCGGGGCTTGTTGGAGGCCGTGAGCGGCGGCAGGCCGGCGGCGAGGATGTCCGCTTCGGCCGCCTCGATGATGCGGCCCATGGTCTTGACCGTCTCGACGGGGTACTTGCCGACGGAGGTCTCGCCGGAGAGCATCACGGCGTCCGTCCCGTCGAGGACGGCGTTGGCGACGTCGGAGGCCTCGGCGCGGGTGGGGCGGGAGGCGTTGATCATCGAGTCGAGCATCTGGGTGGCGACGATGACGGGTTTGGCGTTGCGCCTGGCCAGTTTGATCGCGCGCTTCTGGACCATCGGGACCTGTTCGAGGGGCATCTCCACGCCCAGGTCTCCGCGGGCCACCATGATGCCGTCGAAGGCGTCGACGATGGAGTCGAGGTTCTCGACCGCCTGCGGCTTCTCGATCTTGGCGATGACGGGGACGAAGCGTCCTTCCTCCGCCATGACCCGGTGGACGTCCTCGATGTCGCGGCCGCTGCGGACGAAGGAGAGGGCGATGAGGTCGGCGCCGGTCCGCAGGGCCCACCGCAGGTCGGCGACGTCCTTGTCGCTGAGCGCGGGCACGGAGACGGCGACGCCGGGGAGGTTGAGGCCCTTGTGGTCGGAGACGAGGCCGCCTTCGATCACGGTGCAGCGGACGAGGGGCCCGTCGACCTTCACGACCTCCAGGGTGACCCGGCCGTCGTCGACGAGGATCCGCTCGCCCTGGGTGACGTCGGCGGCGAGGCCGGCGTAGGTGGTGCCGCAGATGTTCTGGTCTCCGACGACGTCCTTGTCGGTGGAGATGGTGAACTCGTCGCCGCGTTCGAGAAGTACCGGCCCGTCGGCGAAGGTGTCGAGTCGGATCTTCGGGCCTTGAAGGTCGGCGAGCACGCCGACGCTGCGGCCGGTCTCGTCCGCGGCCTTGCGGACCCGGCGGTAGCGCTCCTCGTGCTCGATGTGGGAGCCGTGGCTCAGGTTGAATCGGGCGATGTCCATCCCGGCGTCGACCAGGGACTTGATCTGGTCGTACGAGTCGGTGGCGGGCCCGAGGGTACAGACGATTTTTGCTCGGCGCATACCCCTGAGCGTAGGCATTACCGGCGCGTAACATCGACGTGCGTCCGGACAGGGGGATGACCTTTGCCGGAAGGCGAGTTGAACAATCTGACACATGCTCGGACAGATGTGCGCGCGGGCGGCCGGCAGCCGTTCGCCGATGCGATTCCGTGAAGGGGTGTTCACCCCCGGTTCACCGTGACTTCCGCCGCCGCTCGCGGCCCGGCGGGACGCTCGTCACCCGGGTGGGAGCCCGGGCAGGGATCCGACGAGGGGGAATCGTCCGGCATGAGGCGTGTGTTCGGGGTACTGGCGGCGCTGGCGCTGCTTGCCGGGGTGGGGGTCGCGCTGCTCTGGTCGGATGACGATCCTCCCGGTTCGGGCAAGGTCGTCACCATCTCCGGTCTGATCGGCTCGGAGAAACGGGAGTTCTTCGCCGACCCGGATGTCATCGCGGAGCTGCAGAAGCAGGGCCTCAAGGTCATCACCGACACCACCGGCTCGTGGCTGATGGGGGAGAGTGATCTCGCGCGGTACGACTTCGCCTTCCCGGCCAGCCTGTCGCCCGCGGAGGAGATCCGCAAGCAGCGGCAGATCAAGAGCGAGCCGGTGCGGCCGTTCTACTCGCCGCTGGTGGCGCTGGCCCACCAGTCGATGGCGGAGGTCCTCAAGGACAACGGTCTGGCCGCCCAGAGCGAGTCGGATCCCAAGGTCTGGACGCTCAGGATGGACGCCTATCTGAAGGCCGTCCAGGAGGGCCGGAAGTGGCAGGACCTCAAGGGGGCGAGCAGCCACAACGAGTTGAAGGGCCTGCTCTTCCTCACCACCACCGACCCGTCCACCTCCTCCTCCGGGGCGCTGTACCTGGCGACGATCTCGTACCTGGCCAACGGCCACCAGGTGGTGTCGGACGATGCCGGGGTGGGCCTGGTCAAGGACGTGGTCCGACAGGTGACGTCGGTGCAGGGTGACCAGAAGACCAGCAGTGACGGCCCGTTCAAGGACTTCCTGTCCGGGGTGGGCAACGGGCCGGTGCTGGCGTACGAGTCGCAGGTGGCGGCGCTGACCGCGAAGGGCGTGTCCACGCCCGGTGGTTCGGCGGGCGATCTGGTGGTGCTCTATCCGGACACCACGGTGTTCAGCGACCACACGCTGGTGGCGTTGAAGCCGGGGGCCGAGAAGCTCGCCGAACTGCTGCGGGACGACCAGGTGTTGCGTGATCTGGAGGCCAAGTACGGCTTCCGTCCGCAGGCCGACCCGCTGGCGCTCAGCAAGGCCGTCCGCAACAAGCCGGGCCCGGCCTACGCGCCCGATCTGGCGGCGGCGGGCGTGCAGCAGGCGCAGGTGCCGACGGTGGCGGTCCTGAACAAACTGATCAACGCGGCCAAGGGGAAGTGACGGGGGATGGCGACGGCGATGCGTGTGAAGACCGCGGCCAGGCGCGGCGGCCGGGTGCTCGCGGCGGGGCTGGCTCTGCTGGTGGCGACGGCGTGCACCTCCTCATCGGGCTCGTCTCCGGCCCCCCGGCCGACGGACGCGCCTGCGCCGACCGCGCAGGCGGGTGTGCTGCGGATTCTGGCCGGCAGTGAACTTCAGGACATGGCACCGGTGTTGGAGGAGGCGCAGAAGGCGACCGGGGTGACGGTGCAGTTCGCCTGGACGGGTTCGCTGGACGGTGCGGACGCGGTCTCCTCGGGGCGGGCGGACGGCAAGTACGACGCGGTGTGGTTCCCGTCCAACCACTATCTGCGGTTGGACGATTCGGGCCGGTCGAAGCTGCTGTCGGAGACGCCGGTGATGGTGTCGCCGGTGGCGGTGGGGGTGCGTTCGGCGACGCTCGGCGAGCTCGGCTGGGGCGACGGTTCGAAGGTGAGCTGGGCGCAGGTGGCGGACGCGGCCTCGGCCGGCAAGCTGGCGTACGGGATGGCGGATCCGTCGCGGTCGAATTCGGGTTTCTCGGCGCTGGTCGCGGTGGCGTCGGCGTTCTCGGGGGCGGAGTCGGCGCTCACCGATGCGGATGTGCAGAAGGCGACGCCGTCGCTGAAGAAGTTCTTCACCGGGCAGAAGCTGACGTCGGGTTCGTCGGGCTGGCTGGCGCAGGCGTACAGCCGGGCGGAGCAGGGCCGGGTGGGGGCGCTGGTGAACTACGAGTCGGTGCTGTTGTCGATGAACAGGACGCTGTCGGAGGGGCAGCGGTTGACGGTGGTGCGGCCGACGGATGGGGTGGTGTCGGCGGACTATCCGTTGACGCTGCTCGGTTCGTCGGCGCAGCGTGAGCGGGATTCGTTCCAGCGGTTGACGGCGTATCTGCTGAAGGATGATGTGCAGAAGCGGATTTCGGAGCTGACGTTGCGCCGTCCGGTGGCGGCGGGTGCGGCGCCTGCGTCGTCGTTGCCGGCCGACCGGCGGCGTGAACTGCCGTTCCCTGGTTCGAAGTCGGTGGCGGATGGGCTGCTCGCGTCGTACCAGAACGAGCTACGGCGCCCGTCGCGGACGGTGTATGTGCTGGACACGTCGGGTTCGATGGCGGGTGACCGGTTGGCGTCGTTGAAGAAGGCGTTGGGGCGGTTGACGGGGGTGGATGACACGCGGGGGGTGCGGCGGTTCCGCAACCGTGAGGAGGTGACGCTGATGTCTTTCGCATCGAAGGTGAAGTCGGCGAAGACGCATGCGGTGCCGGCGACCGATTCGCAGCAGGAGCTTGCGTCGATCAACGCGGATGTGCAGGCGCTGTCGGCGGATGGCGGTACGGCGGTGTACAGCTCGGTGGAGGAGGCGTACAAGCTGATCGAGCGGCAGCAGGCCGATGCCAAGGATGACCGGTTCACGTCGATCGTGGTGATGACGGACGGCGAGAGCAACGAGGGTGCGTCGGACCGGGATTTCAAGGACTTCTACAACGGGCTCTCGTCGTCGCAGAAGGCGGTGCCGGTGTTCCCGATCCTGTTCGGTGATGCGGCGAAGGGGCAGTTGCAGGGGATCGCGGATCTGACCGGGGGCAAGTTGTTCGACGGGACGGGTTCTCTGGACGGGGCGTTCGAGGAGATCCGTGGGTACCAGTAGCGGTACCGGCCCCGGTCCCATCGGCCCCGGTCCTGGTCCTGGTCCTGGTCCTGGTCCCGGTCCCGGTGGGGCTGATGGGCCTGGCGGTTCCAACGGCCGTGGGGGTGGCGGGGGTTCGGGCGGGCGGCGGGTGCTGGGGTACCTGGAGTCGACCCGGAACCTGGTCGGTTGCGCGGCCGGTGCGGGCGGGCTGGGGCTGCACTTCGCGGGGCTGGGCGGTGCGTGGTGGCCGGGGATCGTGGCCGCGTTGTACGGCGCGGGGGTGCTGCTCTGGCCGGGAGGGCCGGGCGGACAGGGCGGACAGGGCAGGCAGGGTGGACGGGGCGGCACGGGCACGTCGGGCGGGCAGGGCGGCACCGGCGGGCAGGCCGGTGCGGGCGGTCCGGGCCGGCCGCAGCCCCCGCGGGGCTGGGAGGAGCTGGACGAGCTGCGGGTCTACCTGCGGGGCGTGCCTCGGCCGCAGGACCGGGCGAAGCTGGACGCGGTGCTGGAGGGGCTGCTGGACCGGCTGGCGGAGCTCGGGCCGCGGCCGTCCACCGAGCTGGTGGTCGGCCGGCGGCTGCCGGTGGCGGTGGACGGCTACCTGCGGGCCCGGACGTGGGAGCCGTGGCGGACGGATGCGGGCGACGCGGGGGCGGAACTCGCCCACGAGGTCGAGCTGATGGCGGCGGGCCTGACCGGCTGATCGGCCGGGGTGTGGAGCCCGGGGCGGGCCTGAGCCGGGGCGTGGAGCCTGCGGGCCCGTCTCAGCCCTCCAGCACCCCCGCCAGCTCCGCCCGGCGCCGGACGCCGAGCTTGCGGAAGCTGTTGGTCAGGTGCGTCTCCACCGTCCGCAGCGCGAGGTGCAGCATCGCGGCGATCTCCGCGTTGGAGTTCCCGGCGGCCGCCAGCCGGCAGATCCGCAGCTCGCTGTCGGTCAGTGCCTCGGCCCCGGCGTGCTCGCCGCGGCCGAGCCGGGCGCCGGAGGCGCGCAGCGACTCCACCGCGACCGTCCGCAGCCGGACGGCGCCGAGTTGTTCGGCGCGGACGGCGGCCTCGCGCAGGGCCCGGCGGCCGGCGCCGCGCCGGCCGCCGTCGGCGAGCAGCCGGCCGTAGGTGATCAGCGCGGGGATCAGTTCGGTCTCGATCTCGGCGCCGCGCAGGAGTTCGACGGACTCGGCGGCGAGGTCGAGCCCGTGTCGGCCGCCGGTGGCGGCGGCGAGGGCGCGCAGGGCGCGGCCGACGGTGCGCGGGGTGCCCCAGACGCGGGCGAGCCGCAGCTCCTCCTCGGCGAGGGCGACGGCGGGGCCGGGTTCGCCGAGTAGGGTGTGGCAGTCGGCGGCGGCGGACCGCCAGGGGGTGACGATCGGGCTCAGGACCTGCCGTTCGTCCTGTCGGCGTCCGCATTCCATCAGGTCGGCGAGGGCCTCGGCGGGCTCGCCGGTGGCGAGGCGGAGCATGCCGCGGGCGTACAGGTACTCGTTCCACTCCCAGGAGCCCTGGGCGCGGTCGGCGGCGACGGCGCGGGCCAGGCCATGGGCCTGCCAGTACCGGCCGGTCTCGGTGAGGGCGAGGACGGCCTGGGCGACCAGGTGGGCGTTCTGCTGGCCGAGCAGTCCGGCGTAGCGGGCGCGGGCGGCCTCGGTGCCGGCGGCTCCGTCCGTTCCGTGCCGGTGCTGTCGGTGGGGGTCGTGTGCGTGCCGGTCCGGCCCGTGGCCGTCGGGGCCGGTGGCGGGCCCGTTCTCCGGTGGGGTGCCGCACCACCAGGACCAGACCGACCGCTCCTGGCGCTCCGGCCGCTCCGACCGCTCCGACCGCTCCGGCCACTCGGGCCACTCCGGCCTGACCTGCGGCGTCCGGCCGACGGCCTCACCGAGCTCGCGCGCCCCGGGGTGCGCGCCCCCGGACGGCGCCGGGCCGGTGAGGGCGAGGTCGTCCAGCAGCGCCTGGTACTCCCCCCGCATCACCCGCGCCTCGGCTCGGACGCTCAGCAGGCACTGGTAGCCCGGGTCCAGCGAGGGCCCTCGGTACGCGGCGAGGCCGCGCTCCACCAGCCGGTCTGCCTCGGGGAGCAGGTCGGCCCACTGGGCCAGGGTGGCCGCGGAGACCAGGACGTAGGAGCGGCAGAGCGGGTCGACCGGGGCGTCGAGCAGCTCCCGGATCCGCCCGGCGACCTCGGTGGCGGCCAGCACCCCGCTGGTCGAGTCGAACTCGGTGAGCAGCGCGTACGCGGGCGGCGCGGGCCGCTGGGTGCTGCGGGCGGCGAACCGTCGGACGCCCTCGACGATCTGGAGCCAGCTCTTCCCGTCGTGCGCGGCGATCAGGGCGGCGGCGGCCTGCACGGCGTGGACGAGGTCGTCCCGGTCGGCGAAGCGCTCGGCCAGTTCCTCCATCAGCTCCAGCGCGGCGGGGGTGTCGCCGCGGGCGGCGAGGACGGCGCCGAGCGTGTTGGCGGTGCGGAAGACGCCCTCGTCGGACTGCTGGAGGTGGACGGCCTCGGCGAGGTGGCGGACGCCGGCGGTGCGCTCGTCCGGGCCGAGGGTCACCTCCAGGCTGCCGAGTTCGGTGAGGACCAGGCCGCGCCGGCGGTCGCCGAGCGGTTCGGCGAGGACGCGGCGCAGCAGGGTGACGGCGTCGGCGGGGCGGTCGGCGTCGGCGGCTTTGCGGGCGGCGCAGCGCAGGGTGTCGGCGGCCCAGCGGGGGCCGGGGGCGGGGGTGAAGAGCAGGTGTCCGGCGACGCGTTCGTCGGGGGCGCCGGCGCGGTGCAGGAAGGCGGCGGCGGCGCGGTGGACGTGGGCGCGGTGGCCGGGTTCGTGTCCGGTGAGGACGGCGTCGGCCAGCAGCGGGTGGGTGAATCGGGGCCAGTGGCCGGGGCCGGGGTCGTCGAGCAGGCCCTGGGTGGTGAGGTCGGCGAGCCAGCCGGCGAGCTGGTCGGGGTCGGCGTCGGCGAGTTCGGCGAGCATGGGCGTGGGGTCGCTGTGGCCGGCGCCGGGCAGTGGTGCGGTGCGGGCGGCGGGGTGTTCGTGCATCCGGGCGATGACGCGGGCGGCGCTGAGGGCGCGGTCGCCGCCGCTGCGCAGCCAGGCCTCGACGGCTTCGGGGAAGGCGTCGCCGGGCAGCCGGGCGCAGGTGTCGGGGAGGGCCGGCGGGGCGGGTCGGTCGGGGTGGTGGTGCAGGTCGGTGAGGAGGGCGGTGAGGAGCAGGGGGTTGCCGCCGGTGGCGCGGACGCAGTCGGCGGTGAGGGCGGTGGGGGTGCCGGGGCCGAGGTGGTGTTCGGCGAGCCGGGTGGTGGCGGAGGTGTCGAGGGGGCCGAGCGGGGCGGTCTCGGCCAGTCCGGGGGGCAGGTCGCGGACGAAGCGGGTGTGCGGCGTGCCGAGGACGGACTGGCGGCGTTCGGTGGCGAGGAGGAGGACGGGCAGGCGGTCGATCCGGCGGGCGACCTGGAGCAGCCAGTCGCGGGAGGGGCGGTCGGCGTGGTGGATGTCGTCGACGGCGAGCAGGACGGGGCTGTGGGCGGCGTGCAGGCGCAGCAGGGCCCAGAGGTCGGCGGCTGCGGGCTCTTCGGGCCGGTCGGGCTGGTCCGTCCGGCCTGTCCTGATGGTCTGTCCGGCCCATCCGGACGGGTCGGAACGGTCGGCGCGGTCGAGGCGTTCGGCGCGGACCGGGCCGGCCTCGGGGCCGGTCTCGAACAGCTGGCGGGCGGCCGCGTACGGGGTGCCGGCCTCGTCGGCCGAGCAGCGGGCCCAGAGCACGGTGGTGCCCTCGGCGGCCGCGCGGCGGGCGGCCTCGGCGAGCAGGGTGCTGCGGCCGGTGCCGGCGGCGCCGGTGAGCAGCAGGACGCCTCCGGCGCCGGTCCGGGCGCGGTCGGCGAGGGCGGCGATCCGGTCCAGCTGGGGGTCGCGGGCCGTGAGGGGCGCGCGGGCGGCCTGCTGCGGTCGGCGGATCCTGACGGTCCTCATCTGCTTCCCCTCCCCGTGGTTCCTTCCGGCGTGGCCGGTCGGGCACTCTTCGCCCTCATCCGGGGAAACGGCTTGACGGTGTGTCAACGCCTGGGCTAGTGATGTGATTCTCGTCGCACCCCGTCCGGGCGGGTACGGCGGGGCCCGCCCCGGGCCCGGCGCGGCCCCTGGTTGTCCGTACAACCTTGTCCGTCCAACCGGCCGTCCGGTACCGCTCCGCACCCTACCTCCGGCCCGCCGCCAGGGGCGTTGCCATCGTGCCGGGGCGGTGGTGCCGGGGCGGTGGTGCCCTGCTGCGCGGATGGCGCCGGGGTGCCGTGCCGAGGTGCCGGGGCCGCCGGGCGGCCCGATCTCGTGGTGGACCACGATGGCCGGGGCCGCCCACGGCGGGAAAGCATGGGAGTCAACTCGGGCACGCCGCTCCGGGTACCCGGGGGCACCGCTGCCCCGGGACGCGTCACCGCACGGCCCCCCGTCCGGTCGAGTCCATGCAACGCCCTCAGGCGCCGCATACCGGTCGTCCGGGTGGCGGGCCGGGATTCTCCAGGAGGGGGCCAGATTGACTGTCCTGCACACCGAGCCCGACCACCGCGGCACGGCCCGGCGGGTGCCCGCGACGACGATGCCGCGCACCGTCCCGTCCCAGCGCCCCGCGCCCGCCCGCCACGCCCCCGCGCCCGCCGCCTCCCCGGCCGGCGGCGTCCGTACCGGCGTGGTGGTGCGGGCCGCGGACCCGATCTCGCGGGCCGGTGCGGAGGCGCAGCTGCGCCGCCACCCGGGCCTGGAGCTGGTGGCGGACGACGCGGGGGCGCCCGGCGCCGTCACCGTGCTGCTCGCCGAGTCGGCGGACGCCGCCGTGGTGGCGACGCTGCGCCGGCTGGTGCGCGGCGCCGACCAGAAGGTGGTGCTGGTCGTCGAGCGGATGCGCGAGGCCGAGCTGCTGGAGGCGGTGGAGTGCGGGGTGGCCGCGATCCTCTGGCGGCGGGAGGCGACCGCCGAGCGGCTGGGGCGGGCGGTGCTCGCCGCGGCGCGCGGCGACGGTGATCTGCCGGCCGACCTGCTGGGCCGGCTGATCAGCCAGGTGGGCCGGTTGCAGCGGAGCGTCCAGGGGATGCCGGGGCACGCGCCGGCGGGGCTGTCGGAGCGCGAGTCGGATGTGCTGCGGCTGGTCGCCGAGGGCTGGGACACCGGGGAGATCGCGGCCCGGTTGTCGTACTCCGAGCGCACCGTCAAGAACGTGCTGCACGGCCTGACCACCCGGCTGCAGTTGCGCAACCGGGCGCACGCCGTCGCCCACGCCGTGCGCGAGGGCTACATCTAGGACGCTGGTCCTCTCCTTTCGGGCAGCCATTCCACCCGCCCGCCGTGCCCGCACGGCGTGGCGGGTGGCGTGTTTTCCGGGCGAGCACTTCCGTACCCCGCGGCGCCGCTCTTCCGGTCCGGCCGTACCCTGCGGCGCCCGCCCGGCCGCGCTCTTCGGGTCCGGCCGTACCCTGCGGCATCCGCCCGGCCGTGTCACGAACGAGTCGCCAAGATCTCACCTGCTGGAAACGTCCCGGGGCTATCAATCCGCGAGGCCGCGCGGCAAACTTCTACGCGCGTACCTCTACGCGCGTCACCACACTATTGACGGTCCGTCCGCAGTCCCCACCCGGGAGAGTCGTCCATGCCCCTGAACCGCCGTGACTTCGTCACCCGGTCCGCCGCCACCGCCGCCGGCGCCGCCCTCGCCGGTGGCGTCACGCTCGCCGCCGCCTCCCCCGCCGCGGCGGCCGGTCCGGACGACGCCCGCGCCAAGGGCAAGCCGGCCAAGAAGCAGGCCTTCACCGTCATGGGCACCACCGACCTGCACGGCCGGGTGCTGAACTGGGACTACTTCACCGACGCGGTGTACGCCGACAAGGCGCACAACGAGGTCGGCCTCGCCAAGATCTCCAGCCTGGCCAAGCAGGTCCGTGAGGAGAAGGGCTGGGACCGCTGCCTGCTCATCGACGCGGGCGACATCATCCAGGGCACCCAGCTGACCTACTACTTCGCCCGCGTGGAGCCGATCGCCACCGACGCGGACACCGCCCCCGAGCACCCGATGGCGCTCGCCATGAACCTCATGGAGTACGACGCGGCAGCGCTCGGCAACCACGAGTTCAACTACGGCATCCCCACCCTGCGGGCTTTCGAGGAGCAGTTGGACTTCCCGCTGCTGGGTGCCAACGCGCTGCACGCGAAGGACGAGAAGCCCGCCTTCAAGCCGTTCGTCATCAAGGAGCTGCACCTGGGCGGCGGGCGGCCCCTGAAGGTGGGCATCCTCGGTCTGACCAACCCCGGCATCGCGATCTGGGACAAGGCCAACGTCGCCGGCAAGATGGTCTTCCCCGGCATCGTGGAGATGGCGAAGAAGTACGTCCCCCGGATGAAGGCCGCGGGCGCCGACATCATCGTGGTGTCCGCCCACTCCGGCATCGACGAGCCGACCACGTACGGCGACCAGCTGCCCTGGCCGGAGGACGCCTCGGGCGAGATGGCCGAGACCGTCCCGGACATCGACGCGGTGCTGGTGGGCCACACCCACAAGGAGGTGGCGCAGCGGCTGATCGTCAACAAGCAGACCGGCAAGACGGTGGTGCTCTCCGAGCCGCTCTGCTGGGGCCAGCGGCTGACCTGCTTCGACTTCGAGGTGGAGTTCGACCGGGGCGCGTGGAAGCTGGTCTCGCTCTCCTCCCGGGTGCTGAACTCCAACACGGTGCCGGAGGACCCGGAGATCGCGAACGCGCTGGCGGACCAGCACAAGAAGGTCGTCGCGTACGTCAACCAGCCGATCGGCACGTGCAAGGCCGAGCTGTCGATCGCCGAGGCCCGGTTCAGGGACACCCCGATCATCGACCTGATCGGCCGTGTCCAGGCCGACGTCGTGCGGGAGGCGCTGTCCGGCGGCCAGTACGCCAAGCTTCCGGTGCTGGCGCAGGCCGCGCCGTTCAACCGCACCGCCCTGATCCCGGCCGGGCAGGTCAAGCTGCGGGACGCCGCGGGGCTGTACATCTACGAGAACACCCTGGAGGCCCGCATCCTGACGGGCGCCCAGATCAAGGACTACCTGGAGTACTCGGCGAAGTACTACGCCCAGGTCGCCCCCGGCGCGCCGATCGACAAGGACGCCCTGACCAACGCGCAGACCACGCCGGACTACAACTACGACGCGGTGTACGGCGTCTCGTACGACATCGACATCTCGCAGCCGGTCGGCTCGCGGATCGTCAACCTGTCGTTCGACGGCAAGCCGATCGACCCGGCCGCCCAGTTCGTGCTGGCCGTCAACAACTACCGCGCCAACGGCGGCGGCAACTTCCCGCACGTCGCGAAGGCCCAGATGGTGTGGGCCAACTCCGACGAGATCCGCAACGCGATGATCGCCTGGGTGAAGGCCAAGGGCGTCATCGACCCGGCCGACTTCGCCGGCGAGTCGTGGCGGCTCGTCCGCGCCGGCCAGCCGGTGTTCTGAGCCCGCTGAGCACGACGGCAGCCCCGGACCGCATCGGCGGTCCGGGGCTGCCGTCGTCCGGCCGGACCCCGGGAGAACGACCCCGGCGGTGAGAGGATGGCGGCATGACCGGGTCCCGTGGCTCCGAACGGCACGCCCGGCTGCTGGCGTACGCGCCGAGGTGGACCGGCAGGTTCGGCGACCGGGTGCCGATTCCGGCGCCTTTCGCCTTCGACCTCGCCACCGAGGACCTGATCCGCTGCCCGGCCGCCTGAGCCGGCGCTGCGACGCACACCGCGGCAGACGGCGGCGGAGCCCCCGGCAGACGGCAGGGGGCTCCGCCGCGCTGGAGGGCTCCGCCGTACCGGGGGCTCCGCCGCGTCGAGGCGTCAGAACGGGAAGCGGCTGCGCCCGTGCTGGATGGAGATCCACTTCACCGTGGTGAAGGCGTCCACCGTGGCGTCGCCGTTCAGCCGGCCCACGCCGGAGTTCTTCTCGCCGCCGAAGGGCACGACGGGCTCGTCGGCAATGGTGCCGTCGTTGACGTGGACCATGCCGGTCTCGATCCGCTGCGCCACCCGCACGCCGCGCTCGACGTCCGCGGTGTGGACGGCGCCGCTGAGGCCGAAGGGGGTGTCGTTGGCGAGCCGGACGGCCTCGTCCTCACCGTCGAAGGGCACCACCAGGACGACGGGGCCGAAGAGTTCGCGCTGGAGGATAGGCGCGCCGGCCGGCAGGTCGCCGAGCACGACGGGGGCCATCAGGCTGCCGTCGGTCTCGCCGCGCAGCAGGGCGGTGGCGCCGGCGGCGATCGCCTGGTCGACCTGGGCGGTGATGGCGTCGGCCTGGACGGGGTTGATCAGCGGGCCGATCTGGGTGGCCGGGTCCCTGGGGTCGCCGACCCGCAGGGTGGCGACCTTGGCGACGAACTTCTCGGTGAACTCGTCGGCCACGCTGCGGTCGACCAGCACCCGGTTGGCGGCCATGCAGACCTGGCCCTGGTGGGCGAAGCGGCTGAACACGGCGGCGTCCACGGCGTAGTCGAGGTCGGCGTCGTCGAGGACGATCAGTGCACTGTTGCCGCCGAGTTCGAGCACGGTCCGCTTGAAGTGCGAGGCGGCGACGGTGGCGACGTGCCGGCCGACCTTGTCGGAGCCGGTGAAGGAGATCACCTTGGGCACCGGGTGTTCGATGAAGGCGTCGCCGATCTCGGCGATGTCGGTGACGACGACGTTGAGCAGGCCCGCGGGCAGGCCCGCCTCCTCGAAGATCTTGGCGATGAGGGTGCCGCCGACGATCGGGGTCTCCTGGTGCGGCTTGAGCACGACGCCGTTGCCGAGCGCCAGCGCCGGGGCGACGGCCTTCAGCGACAGGAACAGCGGGAAATTGAACGGGCTGATCACGCCGACCACGCCGACCGGCAGGCGGTAGAGGCGGTTCTCCTTGCCCTCCACCGGCGAGGGCAGCAGCCGGCCCTCGGCGCGCAGCGAGAGCTGCATCGACTCGCGCAGCATGTCCTTGGTGAGGGCGAGTTCGAACCCGGCCTTGAGGGCGGTGCCGCCCAGCTCGGCCGTGATCGCCTCGGTGATCTCCTGCTCGCGCTCCTCGATGATGCGCAGTGCGCGTTCGAAGACCAGCCGGCGGGTGTAGGGGTTGGTGGCGGCCCACTCCTTCTGCGCCCGCTCGGCGGCCCGGTAGGCCTGGTCGACCTCCTCGACGGTGGCGACGGTGATGCCGGCGAGCTTGTCGCCGGTGTAGGGGTCGACGTCGACGATGTCCCAGGAGCCGCTGCCGGCCCGCCACTCGCCGTCGATGTACTGCAGCGCCAAGTCGGAAAGGTACGACATCTGGTCCCTCTCATGCCGATTCGGGAAGACGCGGGCCTTCCTCGATCAGATCTGATCGGGCCTCATCGTACTTATGCTTCAAAGCTCTTGGCGTACGGAGCGGAGAAGTTCCCGTGTCCGATCGGGGGAGAGTCCGTCCGCCGCGAGGCCGCCCATCGCGCCCGCGTACTCGGCCACCTCGGCGGGCTTGTCCAGGTACAGCGCGGTGGTGAACTGCTCCAGGTAGACGACGTCCGCGAGCTCCGGCTCGGCGAAGCTGAGCACGGAGAAGGCGCCGCCCTCCGCCCGCAGCCCCCCAAACCCCAGCGGCATCACCTGGACCACCACGTTGGGCAGGTCGGTCAGCTCCAGCAGGCGGTCGATCTGGGCCCGCATCAACTCCGGCCCGCCCCAGGGGCGGCGCAGCGCGGCCTCGTCCAGGACGGCGAGCAGCCGCGGTGCCCGCTCGGCGGTGAGCACCTGCTGGCGCCTCAGCCGGACCTCGACCCGCCGCTCGACCTCGCCCGGCTCGGTGACGTGCCCGCCGTGCGTGATCACGGCCCGCGCGTAGTCGGCGGTCTGCAGCAGCCCGTGGACGAACTGGACCTCGTAGCTGCGGATGTCGGAGGCGGCCTCCTCCAGCCCGAGGTAGGTCTGGAACCAGCCGGGCAGCACGTCGCCGTACGCGTGCCACCAGGACGTCGCGTTGGCGTCGCGGACGAGGCCGAGGACGGAGGCCCGCTCCTGTTCGGCCTCGACGCCGTACAGGGTGAGCAGGTCGGCGACGTCGCGCTCCTTGAAGCCGACCCGGCCGAGCTCCATGCGGCTGATCTTCGACTCCGAGGCGCGGATCGAGTAGCCGGCCTCCTCCCGGCTGACGCCCCTGGCCTCCCGCAGCCTGCGCAACTGGGAGCCCAGCAGCAGGCGCCGCACCGTGGCACCCCCGCCTGCCTGAGTCATGCTCATCCCGTCAACCTCCGCACCTCGCGCAGCCCCCCGGCCGTCGGGCGCAGTCTGCCACTTGGCACCGACAAACAACAGTCCGTCAGCGGAGGCGTTCCAGGCGCAGCAGTCCGGGCACCGCGGCCAGGCTCAGCACCAGCAGGAACAGCCAGGGCCAGGCGGCGCCGCGGCCGAGGAGGAGGGTGAGCAGGGCGGGGGCGACGGCCTGGCCGAGGTTCCAGGAGAGTTGGTAGACGGCGAGGTAGCGGCCGCGCCGGGCGGGGTCGGCGAGCGAGACGCTGAGCTCCTCGCGGAAGGGGGTGGCCATGGTCTCGGCGATGTTGTAGAGGAACATCGCGACGTAGAGCCCGGCGAGGACGGCCCAGCCGGGGGCGGCGGCGACGAGGGCGAAGGCCCCGAAGGCGAGGGCGTTGAGGAGCGAGGCGGCGGCGAGCACCCTGGTCGGCCGGAACCGCTCCAGCCGCCCGGCCACGACGTTCCCGGTGAGCACGACCTGGACGCCGTTGAGCACCAGCAGCGAGCCGGCCACCCAGGCTTCGCGGTGCAGGCCCTCGGTGAGGTAGACGGCGAGCAGCATGCTGAGGATCATCGAGCCGAAGACGAAGGTGAGGTTGACGGCGACCAGCAGCAGGTACCGGCGGTCGCGCAGCACCACGCGGTAGCCGCCGGTCTCCTTCGTCCGCTCCTCGCCCCGCGGCGGCGCGGGTGCGGGCGCGGGCCGCCAGGTGACGAGCAGGGCCGTCGCGATGACGTAGCTGGCCGCGTTGAGCACCACCAGCAGCCGCAGCCCCCCGGTGCCGTCGCCGGCCACCAGGACGGCGCCGAGCGCCCCGCCGAGGCCCATCCCGGTGTTGCGCAGCGTCTGCACCAGCGCGAACCAGCGGGTGCGCTCCCCCTCGGCGGAGGCGAGCACCACCAGGCCGGTGCTGGAGGTCCAGTACGCGACGTGGCCGATCTGCGCGAGCAGGCAGACCAGCACGATCTGCCAGATCTGCTGGGCGAGCAGGAAGCCTCCGAACGCGACCGCGGAGAGCGCGTTGCCGCCGGCGGCCACCACGCGGGCGCCGTACCGGTCGATCAGCGGGCCGACGCCGATCGCGGTGGGCAGGGCGAGCAGCCGGGCGGCGGTGACGGCGGCGCCGACGGCGGCGACGGCCAGGCCGGTGGTGCGGGCGAAGTAGACGAGGGTGAAGGCGAGGATCAGTCCGGTGCCGAGGCTGTCGATCAGGTGGGCGCCGACCAGCCGGGTGCGGCCGGAGGTGTCGGGCAGACCGAGACGGTCTCGGAGCGGGGAGAGCGTTGCGGTGGTCATGGCACGAGCTTCCCGGGCATGATCATCCCTGCACAGAGATTCCATCCTGATCGAATCCTCGACGGAGGCCGCCATGCTCGTCTGGGAGTTCTCGGCCCAGGACCTCGCCCGGACGCGCTTCGCGGCCTCACCGCTGTCCGAGGTCGTCACCAGCGTCGAGGTACTGAAGGAGCCGGGCCGGCACGGCGTCCACCTGCCCTGGGTGCGGCAGGCCCGGCGGCAGCTGGCCGGCGTCCGCTGGGAGCTGCTCTCCCAGCTGATCCCGCTGCCCACGGTGTACGTGCCCGACTTCCTGACCCCGTTGCCGGTGCACTCCACGCTCACCATCGAGCAGGCGGTGGCCGAGCTGGCCACCACCGACCCGACGGTGATCCGCCGCGACCTCGATCGGATCGACGGAGAACTCCCGCCACTGGTCGCCGAGTTGTGGGCCGACCCCGAATCGGGGCTGGCCCGGCTGGCGGCCGAGATCCAGGCGTACTGGACGGCCGCGATCGCCCCGCACTGGCCGCGCATCCAGCGGCTCACCGAGGGCGAGATCCTGCGGCGGGCCCGACAGATGTCGGTGGGCGGACCTGCCGCGCTCTTCGCCGACCTGCACCCCCAGGTGAGCTGGGAGCGTGACACCCTGCGGATCGCCCACCGCCTGGTGGACGTGCAGCGGCGGCTGGACGGCGAGCGCGGTCTGGTCCTCGCCCCCACCGTCTTCGCCTGGCCGGGCGTCTACTCCCAGCAGAACCCGCCGTGGCAGCCCGGCCTGGTGTACCCGCCGCGCGGGGTGGCCACGCTCTGGGAGACGTCCGGTGCCGCGGTGCCGGAGGGCCTGGCCAACGTGATCGGCCGTACCCGCGCCCGGCTGCTCGCCGAGCTCGACGCGCCCGCCTCGACCACCGAACTCGCCGCCCGCACCGGCCTGTCCGCCGCCAACGTCTCGCACCACCTGACCGCGCTGCGCGGGGCGGGCCTGACCGCCCGCCACCGCACCGGCCGTACGGTGCTGTACGCCCGCACCGAGGCGGCCGAACTCCTGCTGCGCGGTTGATCCCGCGCAGGTGGTCCGGAACGCGAAGAGGCGCCCGCCCTCCACTGGTCGGGGAGAGGGCAGGCGCCTGGGCACCGCGTAGGCCCGGCGACGCTGGCGGGGGCAGCGGCTCGTACTCCCGGCGATGCGGCGCCGGGCGTTCGGGGGTGGCCCGGTCCCGCCGGCGGTGGGGCCGCCGGCGGGTCGGGCGGGGCGTCAGACCACCAGCGGGCGGTCCGTGGGCCGGATCGGGGCGGGCAGCGGGGTCTTGCCGCCCAGGTACTTGTCCACAGCGGCGGCGGCCGAGCGGCCCTCCGCGATGGCCCAGACGATCAGCGACTGGCCGCGGCCGGCGTCACCGCAGACGTACACGCCGTCCACGTTGGTGGCGAAACTGCCGTCGCGCGCGACGTTGCCGCGGGCGTCCAGCTCGACGCCGAGCTGCTCGACCAGGCCGTTCCGGACGTCCGTGCCGGTGAAGCCCATGGCCAGGGTGACCAGCTGCGCCGGGATGGCGCGCTCGGTGCCGGGCACCGGCTCGAACCGGCCGTCCTTGAACTCGACCTCGACGAGGTGCAGTTCCTGGACGTTGCCGTCCTCGTCGCCGGTGAAGTGGGTGGTGTTGACCGCGTAGACGCGTCCCTCCTTGCCCGCCTCCGGCGAGGAGGGTCCCTCTGCCTGGTTGCCCACCGTCTTCGTCTCTCGGACGTAGATGGCCTCCTCGTGGGCCGAGGTGACCTTGTAGGTCATCGGCATGGTCGGCCAGGGCTGGTGGCCGGGGCGCTCGTCGCCGGGCCGCGGCATGATCTCCAGCTGGGTGACCGAGGCCGCCCCCTGCCGCAGCGCGGTGCCGAGGCAGTCGGCGCCGGTGTCGCCGCCGCCGATGACGACGACGTGCTTGCCCTTGGCGCTGATCGGCGGCTCGACGAAGTCGCCCTCCTGCACCTTGTTGGCCAGCGGCAGGTACTCCATGGCCTGGTGGATGCCCTTGAGCTCGCGCCCGGGCACCGGCAGGTCGCGGGCGGTGGTGGCGCCGGCGGCGACGACGACCGCGTCGAAGCGCTCGCGCAGCTGCTGCCCGGTGATGTCCTCGCCGACGTGGACGCCGGTGCGGAACCGGGTGCCCTCCGCGCGCATCTGCTCGATGCGGCGGTTGATGTGGCGCTTCTCCATCTTGAACTCGGGGATGCCGTAGCGCAGCAGGCCGCCGATGCGGTCGGCGCGCTCGTACACCACCACGGTGTGCCCGGCCCGGGTGAGCTGCTGGGCGACGGCCAGGCCGGCGGGGCCGGAGCCGACGACGGCGACGGTCTTGCCGGACAGCCGCTCCGGGATCTGCGGGGTGACGCCGCCGCGGTCCCAGGCCTTGTCGATGATGGTGACCTCGACGTTCTTGATGGTCACCGCGTCCTGGTTGATGCCCAGCACGCACGCGGACTCACAGGGAGCCGGGCAGAGCCGCCCGGTGAACTCCGGGAAGTTGTTGGTCGCGTGGAGCCGCTCGATCGCGCCGACGAAGTCGTCGCGGTAGGCGAGGTCGTTCCACTCGGGGATGAGGTTCCCGAGCGGGCAGCCGTTGTGGCAGAACGGGATGCCGCAGTCCATGCAGCGGCCGGCCTGCTTGGTGATGATCGGCAGGAGGCTGCGCTCGACGTAGACCTCGTTCCAGTCCCGCAGACGGACGTCCACGGGCCGGCGCTCGGCCAGCTGCTTGCCGGTGGTCAGGAAGCCCTTGGGGTCAGCCACGTGCCGCCTCCATCATCTTGCGAGTGGTCTCGGACTCGGAGAGTCCATCGCGCTCAGCGGCGTCCTTGGCGGCGAGCACAGCCTTGTAGTCGGTCGGCATGATCTTGGAGAAGCGGGAGACCCCGCCGCCCCAGTCGGCCAGGAGCTCGGCGGCCACGGTGGAGCCGGTCTCCTCGTAGTGCTGCTGCACGGTCTCGCGCAGCCAGTCGCGGTCGGCGGCGGTCGGGGCCTCGATGCCCACCATGCCGTCGTTCACGTTGGCGGGGCGCAGGTCCAGCACGTAGGCGACACCGCCGGACATGCCCGCCGCCAGGTTGCGCCCGGTCTCGCCGAGGATGACGACCCGGCCGCCGGTCATGTACTCCAGGCCGTGGTCGCCCACGCCCTCGACGACCAGGGTCGCACCGGAGTTGCGGACGGCGAACCGCTCGCCGGCCTTGCCGCGCAGGTGGACGCGGCCGCCGGTGGCGCCGTAGCCGATGGTGTTGCCGGCGATGACGTGGTTCTGCGCGTCGGCGCCGATCGCGGCGGCGTCGCGGGCCGGGCGGACGATGACCACACCGCCGGAGAGGCCCTTGCCGACGTAGTCGTTGGCGTCGCCCTCCAGCCGCAGCGTGACGCCCTTCGGCACGAAGGCGCCGAACGACTGGCCGGCCGAGCCGGTGAAGGTGACGTCGATGGTGCCCTCGGGCAGGCCCTCGCCGCGGTACCGCTTGGTCACCTCGTGGCCGAGCATGGTGCCGACCGTGCGGTTGACGTTGCGGATCGGCAGCTGGATGCGGACGGCGTCGCCGCGCTCCAGGGCGTCCTGGGCCAGGTCGATCAGCTGGTTGTCCAGGGCCTTGTCGAGCGCGTGGTCCTGCGTGGTGGTGCAGTGCAGGGCCGCGCCCTCGGGCAGCTCGGGCACGTGGAAGAGCGGGGTCAGGTCGAGCCCGGCGGCCTTCCAGTGGTCGATCGCGGCCTGGGCGTTGATGTGCTCGGCGTGGCCGACGGCCTCCTCGATCGAGCGGAAGCCCAGCTCGGCCAGGATCTCCCGGACCTCCTCGGCGATGAACTCGAAGAAGTTGACCACGAACTCGGGCTTGCCGGAGAAGCGGTCGCGCAGCACCGGGTTCTGGGTGGCGACGCCGACCGGGCAGGTGTCCAGGTGGCAGACGCGCATCATGATGCAGCCGGAGACGACCAGCGGGGCGGTCGCGAAGCCGAACTCCTCGGCGCCCAGCAGCGCGGCGATGACCACGTCGCGGCCGGTCTTCAGCTGGCCGTCGGTCTGGACGACGATGCGGTCGCGCAGGCCGTTGAGCAGCAGGGTCTGCTGGGTCTCGGCGAGGCCGAGCTCCCAGGGGCCGCCCGCGTGCTTGAGCGAGGTCAGCGGCGAGGCGCCGGTGCCGCCGTCGTGGCCGGAGACCAGGACCACGTCCGCGTGCGCCTTGGAGACACCCGCGGCGACCGTGCCGACACCGACCTCGGAGACCAGCTTCACGTGGATGCGGGCCGCCGGGTTGGCGTTCTTCAGGTCGTGGATCAGCTGGGCGAGGTCCTCGATGGAGTAGATGTCGTGGTGCGGCGGCGGGGAGATCAGGCCGACACCCGGGGTGGAGTGCCGGGTCTTGGCGACCCACGGGTACACCTTGTGGCCGGGCAGCTGGCCGCCCTCGCCGGGCTTGGCGCCCTGGGCCATCTTGATCTGGATGTCGTCCGCGTTGACCAGGTACTCGGAGGTGACGCCGAACCGGCCGGAGGCGACCTGCTTGATCGCCGAGCGGCGCTCCGGGTCGTACAGGCGGTCCGGGTCCTCGCCGCCCTCACCGGTGTTGGACTTGCCGCCGAGGCGGTTCATCGCGATGGCCAGGGTCTCGTGCGCCTCGCGGGAGATCGAGCCGTACGACATGGCGCCAGTGGAGAAGCGCTTGACGATCTCGGAGACCGGCTCGACCTCGTCGACGGAGATCGGGGCGCGGCCGAGCCCGTCCAGCTGGAACAGGCCGCGCAGCGTCATCAGCCGCTCGGACTGCTCGTTCACCCGGTCCGTGTACTGCTTGAAGATGTCGTACCGGCGGTTGCGGGTGGAGTGCTGGAGGCGGAAGACGGTGTCCGGGTCGAACAGGTGCGGCTCGCCCTCGCGGCGCCACTGGTACTCGCCGCCGATGTCCAGCGCGCGGTGCGCGGCGGGGATGCCGGAGGCCGGGTACGCCTTGGCGTGGCGGGCGGCCACCTCCTTGGCGATCTCGTCCAGGCCGATGCCGCCGAGCTTGGTGGTGGTGCCGGCGAAGTAGGCGCCGACCAGCTCCCGGGAGAGGCCGATCGCCTCGAAGACCTGCGCGCCGCGGTAGGAGGCGACGGTGGAGATGCCCATCTTGGACATGACCTTGAGTACGCCCTTGCCGAGCGCCTTGATCAGGTTCTTGATGGCCTTCTCGGGCTCGACGCCGTCGATGCCCCCACGATTCAAGAACGTGCCCTGGGCGACGAGGTCCTCGACGGACTCCATGGCCAGGTACGGGTTGACCGCGCCGGCGCCGTAGCCGATCAGCAGCGCGACGTGGTGCACCTCGCGGACGTCACCGGCCTCGACCAGCAGCGACACCTGGGTGCGCTGCTTGGTGCGGATGAGGTGGTGGTGGATCGCGGAGGTGAGCAGCAGCGAGGGGATCGGGGCGTGCTCGGCGTCGGAGTGCCGGTCGGAGAGCACGACGATGCGGGCGCCGTCGGCGATCGCGGCGTCGGCCTCGGCGGCGATCTCGGCCAGGCGGGCGGCCAGGCCCTCGCCACCGGTGGCGACCTTGTAGAGGCCGGACAGGGTGACGGCCTTGAGCCCGGGCTGGTCGCCGTCGGCGTTGATGTGGACCAGCTTGGCCAGCTCGTCGTTGTCGATCACCGGGAAGGTGATGCCGACGGAACGGCAGGCGGCGGCCTCGGCGGCCAGCAGGTTGCCCTCGGGGCCGAGGTTGGACAGCAGCGAGGTGACGAGCTCCTCGCGGATGGCGTCCAGCGGCGGGTTGGTGACCTGCGCGAAGAGCTGCACGAAGTAGTCGAACAGCAGACGCGGCTTCTCGGAGAGCGCGGCGATCGGGCTGTCGGTGCCCATCGAGCCGAGCGCCTCGCCGCCGGTCTTCGCCATCGGCGCCAGGATGACCCGCAGCTCCTCCTCGGTGTAGCCGAAGGTCTGCTGGCGGCGGGTGACCGACGCGTGGGTGTGCGCGATGTGCTCGCGCTCGGGCAGCTTGGCGAGCTGGATCTGGCCGCCCGCGACCCACTCCTCGTAGGGGTGCTCGGAGGCCAGCGCCGACTTGATCTCCTCGTCCTCGACGATGCGGTGCTCCGCGGTGTCGATGAGGAACATCTTGCCGGGCTGCAGGCGGCCCTTCCTGGCGACCTTCTCCTGCTCGATGTCGAGCACGCCGACCTCGGAGGAGAGGACGACCAGGCCGTCCTCGGTGATCCAGTAGCGGGCCGGGCGCAGGCCGTTGCGGTCCAGCACGGCGCCGATCTGGGTGCCGTCGGTGAAGGTGACGCAGGCCGGGCCGTCCCAGGGCTCCATCAGGTTGGAGTGGTACTGGTAGAACGCGCGGCGGGCCGGGTCCATGGTGGCGTGGTTCTCCCACGCCTCCGGGATCATCATCAGCACCGAGTGCGGCAGCGAGCGGCCGCCGAGGTGGAGCAGCTCCAGGACCTCGTCGAAGGAGGCCGAGTCGGAGTGGTCCGGGGTGCAGACGGGGAAGATCCGGCTCAGGTCACCGGGGATGAGGTCGGTGGCGAGCTGGGACTCGCGGGCGGTCATCCAGTTCCGGTTGCCCTTGACCGTGTTGATCTCGCCGTTGTGCGCGACGAAACGGTACGGGTGGGCGAGCGGCCAGCTCGGGAAGGTGTTGGTGGAGAACCGCGAGTGCACCAGGCCGAGCGCGGAGGCGTAGAGCCGGTCCGACAGGTCGGGGAAGAACGGCTCCAGCTGGCCGGTGGTCAGCATGCCCTTGTAGACGATGGTGCGTGCGGAGAGCGACGGGAAGTAGACACCGACCTCGCGCTCGGAGCGCTTGCGGACGACGAAGGCGATCCGGTCCAGCGCGATGCCGCTCGTCTCACCCTGCGACAGGAAGACCTGGCGGAAGCGCGGCATCACGCTGCGGGCGGTGGCGCCCAGCAGGTCCGGGGTGACCGGGACGTCGCGCCAGCCGAGGACGGTCAGGCCCTCCTCGGCGGCGATGGCCTCGATCCTGCTGCCGGCGGCCGCTGCGGCCTCGTCGTCGTCCGGCAGGAAGGCGATGCCGACCGCGTACGCGCCGGCGGCGGGCAGCTCGAAGGAGACCTTGGAGCGCAGGAATGCGTCCGGGACCTGCGTCAGGATGCCCGCGCCGTCACCGGAGTCCGGCTCGGCACCGGTGGCGCCGCGGTGCTCCAGGTTGCGCAGGACGGTCAGCGCCTGCTCGACGATCTTGTGGTCGGCGATGCCGGTCAGCGTGGCGACGAAGCCGACGCCACAGGCGTCGTGCTCGTTTCGCGGGTCGTACAGGCCCTGGGCAGCAGGTCGCGCATCCGGAACGAGCGCGTACGGCGGGCGCGCTGCGCCGGCCTGGGGCTCGTTGGCGGAGTGCATGGATGCAGACAGCATCGGCTCTCCCGTCGTCGTCATTCGTTGGGGGCACCTCCCGGCCGATGGCCGGGGGAGCTGGTGCAGTAGGGACGACGTTGGCCCTGATGCGATTTCGTGCAAGTTACATGATGCCCAAGATCCCGGGAAGCGGAATATCGCGTCCACATCGCGGACGGATGCGCAGGTCAAGGGCGCAATGGGGGGACGTGCCACAGCGCACGTCCCGACGATTGTGCCCGGCGGTAGGCCGGTCGAAACAGGGGCGAAATCCCCCGGCTACAGAAGCCGATCAAGGTCGCCTGCGAATCCATTCCCGGAGTCGGCCCGAGGATGCGAATCCGCGGCTCCTGGGCCCGAATGATGAGACTAGGCCAGGCGGCATCCGCCCTCCATGTGCGGAACGTCACGCGATCCGTCGCATAATCATGCAGGTCGCTGTACCATCCCACGACCCGCATCCCACCACCCCGGCGCCGGGCCGCTCACCCGACGTGGCCGCCGATCAGCCAGCCCAGCAGGTACGTCACCCCGGCCGCCGCCCCGCCCAGCAGCAGCTGCCGCAGCCCGCTGAACCACCAGGTGCGCGCCGTCACCCGGGCCACCACCGCACCGCACGCGAAGAGACCGGCCACGGAGAGCAGCAGCGCCGGCACCAGCGAGGTCGCGCCCAGCAGGTACGGCAGCAGCGGCAGCAGCGCGCCGACCGCGAAGCAGACGAACGAGGAGCCGGCCGCGACCCACGGCGAGGGCAGGTCGTTGGGGTCGACGCCCAGCTCCTCCCGGACGTGCACCTCCAGCGTCCGGTGCGGGTCGGCCGAGAGCTGGCGGGCCACCTCGTGGGCCAGCGCCGGCTCCACCCCGCGCGCCACGTACAGCTCGGCCAGCTCGGCCAGCTCGCCGTGCGGGTTGCGGCTCAGCTCCAGCCGCTCGGCCTCGATCTCGGCCTGCACCAGCTCACGCTGGGAGGCCACCGAGGTGTACTCCCCCGCCGCCATCGAGCAGGCACCCGCCGCCAGCCCGGCCAGGCCGGTCAGCACCACCGTGCCGCTGGAGACCGCGCCGCCCACCACGCCGGTCATCAGCGCGAAGTTGGAGACCAGCCCGTCCATCGCACCGAACACGGCCGGCCGCAGCCAGCCGCCGTTCACATCGCGGTGGTGCCCGGCGGCGGGTATGCGGGGGTGGTGCCCGGCCTCGGGGTCAAGGGTGGTCGCGCTCACGGTTCTCGGGCCTCCGTCCGATCGTCTGATGAATCGAACGTAGTCCGCCGGAGCTGGGCATTTCCAGCAAAGTAAGGCTGTCCGAACAGCGCTCCGGCCGCCCTCCGCGAAGCGCGGGAGAGCGGCCGGTGGCGACGGAAATCGCTGGTCAGGTGAGGTTCTTGGCGTCCTTGTCGGCACTGTCGGGGACGGCGCCGGCCGGGGCGGCGTCCACCTTTTTGTCCGAGGGGCGAGACGGCGCGGGGCTCCCGTCCGAGGCATCCGCCGCCTCGGAGGCACCGGACGGGTCGGTCGCCGGGACGGTCGCCGAGTCGGTCGCCGTCGGGTCGATGCTCGCCGGGTCCTCCCGGCCGGGCCGCTTCTTCCCGACGATCACGAAGTAGGCGACGGCGGACAGGAACACCGCGATCGCCACCCAGTCGTTGAGCCGCAGGCCCAGGATCACGTGCGCCTCGTCGATGCGCAGCCACTCGGTCCAGAACCGGCCGACCGTGTACGCGGCCACGTACAGCGCGAAGGCCCGCCCGTGGCCGAGGGTGAACCGGCGGTCCGCCCAGATCACCAGCAGCGCGACACCGACGCACCAGAGCGACTCGTAGAGGAAGGTCGGGTGGTAGATCCCCGTGACCACCTCACCGTTGGGCAGCGTCTTGTCGATCTCCAGGCCCCACGGCAGCGTGGTCTCCCGGCCGTACAGCTCCTGGTTGAACCAGTTGCCCCAGCGGCCCATCGCCTGCGCGAGCGCGATGCCCGGCGCGATGGCGTCGGCGTAGGCGGGCAGCGGCACGCCCCGGCGGCGGGCGCCGATCCAGGCGCCGACCGCGCCCAGCGCGATCGCGCCCCAGATCCCGAGGCCGCCCTCCCAGATCTTGAAGGCGTTCCAGGGGTTCTTGCCCTCGCCGAAATACAGCTGGTGGTCGGTGATCACGTGGTAGAGCCGGCCGCCGACCAGGCCGAAGGGCACAGCCCAGACGGCGATGTCGCCGACCGTGTGCTTGCCACCGCCCCGGGCGACCCAGCGCTTGCTGCCGAGCCAGACGGCCACGACGACACCGAGGATGATGCAGAAGGCGTAGGCGCGCAGCGGGATCGGTCCGAGATAGAGGACACCCCGCGACGGGCTGGGAATGTAGGCGATATCCATGGCAGCTCCGACGCTACAGGGTCGGCGGCCCGCCCCGGGCACCCCAGGGGTCACAGATCCCGAACAACAGGGTGCGCGGCGGCGCGCCGCCCCCTCCGGACGGGGAGGGGGCGGCGGCGGGCGGCCCGGCCGGGCCGGTTCTCAGCCGGCCTTCGGCGAAGGGTTGTTGCTCTCCGAGGCGGTGCTGGTCGGCGCCGGGGACTGGCCGTGCGAGCCGGTCGTGCCCAGCGGCTTGCCCTGGTTGGCGGCGTCCACCCACTTCACCAGGTTCTGCGGGGTGATCTCCTCGGTACCGTTCTTCGGGTAGATCGGCTGGCCGTTGAGCAGCACCGTCGGCGTCGACTTGTAGCTGGACTTGTCGAAGTCCTGCTGGACGGCGGAGACCCAGCCGCCGTACTTGTTGTCGTTGACGCAGGCCTCGAAGGCGGGCGTGTCCAGGCCGTCGACCTGCTTGGCCAGGCTGATCAGGACGGCCTTGTCGCCGAAGGCGTCGTTGGTCTCGTCCGGCTGGTTGCGGTAGAGCACGTCGTGGTAGTCGCGGAAGTGTCCGGCGTCCTGGGCGCAGGCCAGCGCGTTGGCCCCGTACTTGGAGCCCTTGCCCGGCACGGCCCGGTCGATGAACGACACGACGTGGTAGTTGGTGTAGATCTTGCCGGCGTCCTCCAGCTGGTCGATGGTCGGCGAGAACTCACGCTCGAAGATGCCGCAGGCGGGGCAGCGCGGGTCCTCGTAGACGGTGAGGACGGACGGGGCGTCGGCCGCGCCGACCGGGACGACCAGGTTCTTGTCCCCGATCGTGCCGGCCGGGGCGGCGGTCGGGGTCTCCGGCTTGGAGCGCTCGTTCTGCACCACGACGCCGGTGATCACGGCGGCGGCGATCACCGCCAGCACCGCCCCGCCCACCAGCAGCTTCTTCTTCCGCCGGGCGCGGGCCTCGTCGGCCGCCCGCGCCGCCTGCATCCGCTCGCGGGCGGTGCGCTTGCCTTCTCGGTTCTTCTCGCTCATCTGCCTTGACATCCACAATCGGGGGGAGGGCCAGGGTCGGGGGTGGGTGCGGGGTGCCTGCCGGTCAGGTCGCCAGCCAGCCGTCCACGGAGAACTTGGTGCGGGGCCGCCAGAGCAGCCAGCCGGCCAGCAGCAGGAAGCCGGTGTCGCGCAGGATCTCCTGGAGGTACTCCGTCTGCGAGGCGTCCACCGCCCCGCCGCCGCCGAAACAGCCGCAGTCGATCGAGATGCCGCGGGCCCAGGCGGAGGCGATCCCGCCGATGAAGGCGAGCAGCAACAGCGCGGAGACCGCGGCCACCAGCCGCACCCCCAGCCCGATCACCAGCAGCGCCGCGAGCGCCAGCTCCAGGAACGGCAACGCGTACCCCACCGGTTTGACCAGCGACTCGGGCAGGATCTCGTACGCGCGCACGGCCTGGGCGGCCGCTGCCGGGTCGGAGATCTTGGCCAGACCGGCCCAGCCCCAGACCAAGGCGAGGCCCAGTCGCACCGCCGTGCCGACCCACTCCGTCCACTCCACGCTGCTGCGCCGCACCGCCGGGCCGGCCGCCATAGAGGTAACCCCCTCGGGAAACACCTTCACTTCCTGATGAACCGTAAGGGATGAAGGGCGGTTCCTCCATATTCAGGAATTAAGCCGAAAGAGTGACGGCTTATAAGGTTCTGTCCGAATCCGCACTAGCGGTTGCCGGTGCCGCAGCCGGGCGGGCGACCCGGGTCGCCCAGCGCCGGTCGCCCCTGCAGACGCGACCGCGCGGCCCTGGCCACCGCGTCCGCCCGGGCCGCCTGCGCGCACACGTACGCCTCCCGCTCGGCCCGCTCCGCACCCCGCTTGGCCAGCGCCTCCCCCACCACGGTGTGGTCCGCCCCGACCGCGGCACCCAGCGCCAGCACGGCCGCGGCCGCCCGCAGCAGGACCGCTCGCTGGAGACCCGGCACCGGTGGACCCCTTCCGTTCGTTTCACGCCCCCGCGCACGTCGTTCGTGCACTCGTCCCTCCACTCAACGCCGGTCAACCCCCGCTGATGCGTCAGAGCGCCACTGTTCACCCGTTCGGGTTCCACCGGGGAACGCCGACGGCCCGCCGCCCCCGGTGAAGGGGGCGGCGGGCCGTCAGGAGCGGGTGCGCCTACCGGCGGCGGACGCCCTCCGCCAGCTCGCCGGCCAGGGTGCGGACGGCCGCCAGCGCGGCCTGCTCGTCACCGTCGGCGTCCAGGATCCGCTGGACGAAGGCCGAGCCGACGATCACGCCGTCGGCGAAGCCGGCCACCTGGGCGGCCTGGTCGGCGGTCGAGACGCCGAGGCCGACGCAGACCGGCAGCGCGGTGGTGGCCCGGGTACGGGCGACCAGGTCCTCGGCGAGGTCGCCGACCTGGGCGCGGGAGCCGGTCACGCCCATCACCGCGGCCGCGTAGACGAAGCCGGAGCCCGCCGCGGTGACCTCGGCGAGGCGCTTGTCCTTGCTGCTCGGGGCGACCACGAAGACGGTGTCGAGCCCGTGCTCGTCCGCCGCCTTGCGCCACTCCTCGGACTCCTCCACCGGCAGGTCCGGCAGGATGCAGCCGGCGCCGCCGGCGGCGGCCAGGTCGGCGGCGAACCGCGCGGTGCCGTAGCGCTCGACCGGGTTCCAGTAGGTCATCACCAGCACCGCCGCCCCGGGGTGGGCGCCGGCCACCTCCTGCACGGTGCGCAGCACGTCCTTGATCCGCACGCCGGCCCGCAGCGCGATGTCGTCCGCGGTCTGGATGGTCGGGCCGTCCAGCACCGGGTCGGAGTGCGGCAGGCCGACCTCGACGATGTCGCAGCCGCCCTCGACCAGCGCGTTGACGGCGCGCACGCCGCCGTCCACGCTCGGGAAGCCGGCCGGCAGGTAACCGATCAGCGCGGCGCGGTTCTCCGCCTTGGCGGCGGCCAGGATGCCGCTGAGCTTCGAAGCCATGGTCACTTACCCCCGTTGCCGGCGCCGTCGGCCGCGTTACCGGCAGCCTCGTTGTCGGCGGCCTCGTTGTCGGCGGCCGCGTTGCCGCCGGCCTCGTCGTACAGGCCGAAGTACTCGGCCGCGGTGTGCATGTCCTTGTCGCCGCGCCCGGAGAGCGAGACCAGGATGGTGGCCTCGGGCCCGAGCTCGCGGCCCAGCTCCAGAGCGCCGGCCAGCGCGTGGGCGCTCTCGATGGCCGGGATGATGCCCTCGGTGCGGGACAGCAGCCGCAGCGCCTGCATGGCGGCGTCGTCGGTGACCGGGCGGTACTCGGCCCGGCCGGTGTCCTTCAGCCAGGCGTGCTCCGGGCCGACGCCCGGGTAGTCCAGTCCGGCCGAGATGGAGTGCGACTCGATGGTCTGGCCGTCCTCGTCCTGCAGGACGTAGGTGCGGGAGCCGTGCAGCACGCCGGGGTCGCCCTTGGTGAGGGTGGCGGCGTGCTTGGGGGTCTCGGCGCCCTCGCCGGCCGCCTCGCAGCCGATCAGGCGCACGCCCGCGTCCGGGATGAACTCGTGGAAGATGCCCATCGCGTTGGAGCCGCCGCCGACGCAGGCGACGACGGCGTCCGGCAGCCGGCCGGTCCGGTCCAGGACCTGCTGACGGGCCTCGATGCCGATGACCCGGTGGAAGTCGCGGACCATCATCGGGAACGGGTGCGGGCCGGCCACCGTGCCGAACAGGTAGTGGGTGGAGTCCACGTTGGCGACCCAGTCGCGGAACGCCTCGTTGATGGCGTCCTTGAGGGTGCGGCTGCCGGACTTGACGGCCACCACCTCGGCGCCGAGCATCCGCATCCGGGCGACGTTCAGCGCCTGGCGCCGGGTGTCGACCTCGCCCATGTAGATGGTGCAGTCGAAGCCGAACAGCGCGCAGGCGGTGGCGGTGGCCACGCCGTGCTGGCCGGCGCCGGTCTCGGCGATGATCCGGGTCTTACCCATCCGGCGGGTGAGCAGCGCCTGGCCCAGCACATTGTTGATCTTGTGCGAGCCGGTGTGGTTGAGGTCCTCGCGCTTGAGCAGGATGCGCGCGCCGCCCGCCTCCGCGGAGAAGCGGTGCACATCGGTGAGCGGGCTGGGGCGGCCGGTGTAGTCCTTGAGCAGCCCGTCCAGCTCGGCGACGAACGCCGGGTCGGCCTTGGCCTTCTCGTACTCCTCGGCGACCTGCTCCACGGCGGCGACCAGCGCCTCCGGGATGAAGCGGCCCCCGTAAGCGCCGAAGTAACCGCGGGCGTCCGGCACCTCGGCGCCGGGCAGGTAGTCCTTCTCGGACATGGTGAAGTCCTTCTGGAAGATGACGACAGTGACGTCGGAACGGCTGGTCAGCCGTGCGTCCTGCGCCATCGCCGGCCCTGCACCTGCCCGGGCTCGCAGCCGATCACATAGCGCACCCGCCTGCCCAGCACCCGGCGTGCGGGCGCGCGGCAGCCGCGCGGGCGGCAACCGGGGGCGAGACGGGAGGCGAGTTTCATGGCGGCGGGGTCAGTCCTTGTGCCGCAGGGCGGGGTGGGCACCGGCCGCGACCAGGTCGGCCACGGCGGCGCGCGGGTCCTTGCCGGTCACCAGGGACTCGCCGACCAGCACCGCGTCGGCGCCCAGGTTGGCGTAAGAGATCACGTCCAGCGGGCCGCGCACCCCGGACTCGGCGACCTTGACGATGCTGTCCGGGATCGCGTGGACGACGTTGCCGAAGGTGTTGCGGTCCACCTCAAGGGTCTTGAGGTTGCGGGCGTTGACGCCGATGATCTTCGCGCCTGCGTCCACCGCGCGGGCGATCTCCTCCTCGTCGTGCACCTCGACCAGCGGGGTGAGGCCGATCGACTCGGCGCGCTCGATCAGCGACACCAGGGCCGGCTGGTCGAGGGCGGCGACGATCAGCAGCGCGAGGTCGGCACCGTGGGCGCGGGCCTCCCAGAGCTGGTAGGCGGTGACGATGAAGTCCTTGCGCAGCAGCGGGGTGTCCACCGCGGCGCGGACGGCGTCCAGGTCGGCGAGCGACCCACCGAAGCGGCGCTGCTCGGTCAGGACGCTGATCGCGGCGGCGCCGCCGGCCGCGTAGTCGGACGCCAGGGCGGCCGGATCGGCGATCGCGGCCAGTGCGCCCTTGGACGGGCTGGAGCGCTTGACCTCGCAGATCACCCGCACGCCGTCGCCCCTGAGGGCGGCGACGCCGTCCTTGGCGTCCGGAGCCTTGGCGGCGAGCTCCTTGAGCTCGTCCAGGGAGACCCGGGCCTGCCGCTCGGCGAGGTCCTCGCGGACCCCTTCGATGATCGAGTCGAGCACACTCACGCAAGCGCCCCCATCATGTCTGCTAGTTGAGCTAGCGAGGAGCCGGACGGCCAGTGGGCCCCGGCCCTTCGATGGTATCGGCAAGGGGGGCGCGCAGCGCATCCACCCGGCGCGCGTCTCGCGGTACGGACGCCCCCGGGGCCCCTCCGAGCTGCGATTTCACCGTACTCACACCGATGGCCGGGATCAGACCAGCGGCGGTGCCAGCCCGGCCCCGATCGGCAGGTTGCGCACCACCGTGAACACCAGCAGGAGCAGCGCCACCAGCACCCAGCGCCGCGCGCCGAGCGCGAGCCGCGGCGCCGGACCGCCGCTCACCGCCGCCCACACCCAGCGCACCCAGAGCACCGCCAGGACGGCGAACAGCAGCACCGCGGGCGCGTTGTCGTGCAGCGCGCCGCTGAGGTCGCCGTGGGTGAGCGCGTGGACGCAGCGCAGCCCGCCGCAGCCCGGGCACCACCAGCCGGTGAACGCCAGGAACGGGCAGGTCGGGTAGTGCCCGGGGGCGTTCGGGTCCACCACGGCGACGAACACGGTGGGGACGGTCACCGCGGCCAGGGCGGTCAGCGGCGCGCCCAGCCGGCGCAGTACGGGCGGCCGGGCGGAGGCGGTGGAAGAGGCGGTCACGCCCCTGATTCTGCCCGCCCGGCACGCCCGGCGGGCACCGTGACACCGACCGGAGGAACGAAAACGGCGGGCGTTGACGCCCGCCGTTCACAAGGTGCCGGGAGATCAGGCGGTGGCCAGCGCGGCCTGCTCCTCGTGGGTGTAGACCATGGTGCTGGGCTGCCTGCCCATGCCCGCCATCGACATGGCCTTGCCGACCACGCCACCGAGCAGGACGACCGCGAGGCCTGCCCAGACCAGCAGCACCGACGGGAGGATCATCGCGACGCCCGCGATCGCGAAACCGACGAAGGCGATGGTCACGCCGGTCCAGGCGGCGGGGGTGTGACCGTGTGCTGCTGCTGCCATCTGATGGTGCTCCTTGGCTCTCCGGGGCCCGGCCGGGCCTGCCGGCCCCTGGCGGGTTGACGTGTTCCATTGTGCCGGGCCACACACCGGCACCCCAAAGCGGGTGCTCGTCTATCGGGTCACACCCCGGCACGGCGCCTCACCGCCCGGTGCGGCGCCGCACGGCGCGGTGCGTCGCCTCAGACCGCGGTCGGGTCCTCGCCGCGGTCCAGCGCCTTCCAGAGGTCGGCCGGGGACTCCGCCGCCTTCGCCGGCGCCTTGCGGGTGGGCGCCTCGTAGCGGCTGCCCATGGCCGGCCAGCCGCGCCCGTACCGGGCGGTGAGCAGCCCGGCCAGCGCCAGCAGCAGCCCACCGAGCAGGGCCACCCAGGGCCAGGTAGTGTGGGCGACCTCGGTCGCGGTGGTGCCGGAGAGGGCGAGCTTGCGGGCCGCCTCGGTGTCCAGCGCGGCGGTGTCGCCGGCCCCCGCCGCGGCTGCGGCCGCCGCCCCGAGGCCGGCCAGCAGCGTCAGCAGGCCGACCGCGATCCGGCCGGCGCCTCGCACCGCGAACACCGCGACCGCCGCCGCCAGCGCCACCAGCGCCAGCCCGCCGGGCAGTTCGGAGATCTTCCCGCCGGTGACGGACACCTCCAGGGTGCCGGCCACGCCCTCGGCCCAGACCCGGCCGACGGCGGTCAGCACCAGCACCGCGCCCAGCACGGTCAGCAGCAGCATCAGGCCGAGCGTGCGCCGCCCGGGCCTCGCCTCGGCAGGGGTGGGTTCGGTCTCGGCACGGGACTGGTCAGGAACGCTCACCCGTCCACTATCCCCCGACTGATGTCTCACGCCCCAACCGGGGTGGGCCGCTCGATCGGGAACTCATCGGTCTCCACCACGAGCGTCCGATCACCAAGCGGCAGAAAAAGGTCGTTTCCGAACGGCACCCGTTCCGCCTCCCGGTACGCCCCACTGCGGGATGGAGCTGTGTGTACCGTACAGTTCCCGTCCGCCGGATCGATCACCACGTAGATCGGAATCCCGCACTCCGCATAGACCCGCACCTTCGTGACGTAGTCCTTGTCCTGACTCGACGGCGAGACCACTTCGAGCACGGCCTCGACATCGTGCCACTCGTAACGCCCTCGACTGTTGTGCTCGGCCCCCGGAGCGATCACCGCCAAGTCGGGGGCATAGCCGAAGAGCGTGGACGGGAAGTCGATCATGACGTCCGACAAGATTCGCCCGTGCCCCGCGAGTTGCTTCTTGATCTGGGGCGATGCGCTGAGGATCACCTCCCACCGGCTCTCCCCCTGCGGCGTCATGATGATCCTTCCATCCGTGATCTCCACCCGGTAACCCTTCGGAAGGTTCACGCCCTCAAGGGCGTCCCAGGCACTCGCCGTAGTCATCGCGGTCATCCTCGCCGCCTCCCTCAGCAGCTCGACGCCGTCCTCACGATAGCGGCGTGCGCAGCGTATTCGCAGTGGCCACGGCGCGCAGGACGGCGGCGGCCTTGTTGCGGCACTCGGTGTCCTCGCCGTGCGGGTCCGAGTCGGCGACCACACCCGCGCCCGCCTGGACGTACGCGGTGCCGCCGCGCAGGACGGCGGTGCGGATGGCGATCGCGGTGTCGGAGTCCCCGGCGAAGTCCAGGTAGCCGACGCAGCCGCCGTACAGGCCCCGGCGGGTGGGCTCCAGCTCCTCGATGATGCGCATCGCGCGCGGCTTCGGCGCGCCGGAGAGGGTGCCGGCCGGGAAGCAGGCGGTCAGCACGTCGAAGGCGGTCCGCCCGGGGGCGACCTTGCCGGTCACCGTGGAGACGATGTGCATGACGTGGCTGTACCGCTCGATCTGCATGAAGTCGACCACCTCGACGGTGCCCGGTTCGCAGACCCGCCCGAGGTCGTTGCGGCCGAGGTCGACCAGCATCAGGTGCTCGGCCCGCTCCTTGGGGTCGGCGAGCAGCTCGGCGGCCAGCTCGGCGTCCTCGTGCGGAGTGGCGCCGCGGTGCCGGGTGCCGGCGATCGGGTGCAGCATCGCCTCGCCCTCGGTCACCTTGACCAGCGCCTCCGGGCTGGAGCCGACCACGTCGAAGCCGCCCTCGGCGCCGCCGTCCGGACCGGGGAAGCGGAACAGGTACATGTACGGGCTGGGGTTGGTGGTGCGCAGGACGCGGTAGACGTCCAGCGCGGAGGCCGGGCAGGGCGCTTCGAACCGCTGCGAGGGCACCACCTGGAACGCCTCGCCGGCCCGGATCCGCTCCTTGACCTCCTCGACGGCGGCCCGGTACGGCGCACCGCCGAACGGCGAGCGGACCTCGCCGGGGCCGGACGGGGTGAAGGTGGCCAGGCCCGGGTCGACCGGGCCCCGCAGGTCGGCCTCCATCGCGTCGAGCCGGGCCACCGCGTCCACGTAGGCCTCGTCGACACCGGTGGCCAGGTCGTTGTGGTTGACCGCGTTGGCGATCAGCAGCACCGTGCCGTCGACGTGGTCGAGCACGGCGAGGTCGGTGGCCAGCAGCATGGTCAGCTCGGGGAGCAGCAGGTCGTCCGGGTTGAGGTCGGGCAGCTTCTCCAGCCGGCGGACGATGTCGTACCCGAGGTAGCCGACCAGGCCGCCGGTGAGCGGGGGCAGGCCGTCGTCGGTGCGCCGTGGGGTGTGCAGTGCCTCCAGCGCGGCGCGCAGCACCTGGAGCGGGTCGCCGGTGGTGGGGATGCCGACCGGCGGGGCGCCGTGCCAGCGGGCGTCGCCGTCCTCGCCGACGGTGAGCACGGCGGCGCTGCGGACGCCGACGAAGGAGTACCGGGACCAGCTGCGGCCCTGCTCGGCGGACTCCAGCAGGAAGGTGCCGGGGCGCTCGGCGGCGAGGCTGCGGTAGAGGCCGATCGGGGTGAGGCCGTCCGCGAGAAGCCTGCGGGTGACCGGGATGACCCGGGTGTCGACGGCGAGCTTGCGGAAGGCTTCGAGGTCCATGGCGGGCGGCACCTTACGGGGTAGGAGGGGTCAGGAAAGCGGGAGCACGTCGGCGTCGAAGCAGGTGCGGTCGCCGGTGTGGCAGGCGGCGCCGGTCTGGTCGACCCTGACCAGCAGGGTGTCGCCGTCGCAGTCCAGCGCGACCGACCTGACCTGCTGGACGTGGCCCGAGGTGTCGCCCTTGACCCAGTACTCGCGGCGGCTGCGGCTCCAGTAGGTGCAGCGGCCGGTGGTGAGGGTGCGGTGCAGCGCCTCGTCGTCCATCCAGCCCAGCATCAGCACCTCACCGGTGTCGTACTGCTGCGCGATGGCCGGGAGCAGGCCGTCGTCGGTGCGCTTGAGCCGGGCGGCGATCGCGGGGTCCAGGGCGGTGGAGCCGGGGGTGGCGGGTGTGGTGGGGGTGGACATGGGGCCATTGTGTCAGCCCGGCCCGGCCGGCCGGTCCCCCGTCCGGATCCCGGCCGGGCCCGCGGGCCGCCACCGCCGGGGAGTCGCCCCGCCGGCGCGCGACCCGGCCGCTCAGCTCGGCCGTTCGCAGCCGGCCGGCCAGATCCGGTGCACGAACAGCCCGGCCCGCTGGGCCAGTTCGGCGAGCCGCGCGGGCTCGCTGCCCGGTCCGCCGTCCCAGACCGCGATCAGCTCGTCGATCATGCCGACCATGGCCCGACCGGTGTCGTCGCCGAGGCCGCCGTGCTCGGCGGCGGCCAGCCGGTGGACGGCGTTGGCCTCGTTCAGCAGCCGCAGCCGGGTGCCCCGGTGCGCGTCGTCGGCGCGGCCGACGACGGGTGCCCCCGCCGGGACGATGACCTCCAGCTTGCCGCCGTGCTCCAGCACGGAGTTGGCGAACCAGGTCTCCGGGCCCTCGTCGGCGCAGGTGACGCCGACCAGTTCGTACGGGCCGAAGGTGGTGACCAGCTTCCAGAGGTCCCCGCGGACCAGCATCTCGGTGATGCCCCCCGACAGGCCCCGGTGACCGGTGATTCCGACGCGCATCCGCCTACTCCTGGGATCGTGTCGTGCCGCGGGGAAGCCTAGCCGACCCGAACACAGAGCCGGTCTGCTCGTACGAGTTGTGTCAACCTCCTGCCGGGCGGCCCCGGCTTGGGCCATCCTCGTGGCCATGACCTCCGAGCAGCCGCCCCCCGGGCAGCCGGCCGACGCCGGCGCCGCCCGTCCGTCGCGGGGCCTGGTCCTCGCCGTCGCGGCCGTGCTGGCCGCGCTGCTCGCGGTGGTGGCCACCGTGCTGCTCTGGCCGGAGAAGAAGCCGGCCGCACTGCCGCCCCCGCCGGCCCCCAGCGCCACCACGCCGAGCCCGACGCGGACGCCCACCCCCACGCCGACCCCGACCCCGACGCCCACCAAGGCGGTGCCGTACACCTTCTTCACGGCCGGCTCCTGCCTCGACCACCCGCAGCTCAACAAGTCGGTCACCAAGCCTGAGGCACGCCCCTGCGAGGGCGAGCACGACGGCGAGGCGATCGGCAACCCGCAGCTGCCGGACGGGCTGACCGGCGACAGCCAGATCAGCAAGGCGATGCGGGACGGCTGCAAGGAGGCGCAGGCCGCGGCCGACGCCCGCCAGGGCGGCGGCGGGCCGTACTACGGCTACCCGTTCGGCCCGTCGATGACCTTCTACCAGCAGGGCTGGCGTGACTACACCTGCACCCTGACGGCCAGCAACCACCCGGGCGGCACGAGGCTCACGGGGCACCTGAAGTAGCGCCCAGGTGTACTGACCACGGAGGTTGGTGACAGGGCTCACCGGTAAAACACCTACGCTTTGGCCATGTCGAACCATGCCCTCGCCGAGCGCCACCGGCTGGCCGAACTGCTGGCCGCCGCCGGGCCGGACGCGCCCACCCTCTGTGCCGGGTGGTCCACCCGGGACCTCGCCGCCCACCTGGTGATCCGGGAGGGCCGGCCGGACGCCGCGGCGGGCATCCGCCTCGGCCCGCTGGCCGGCTGGACCCACCGGGTGCAGAGCGGGTACGCCGGGCGCTCATACGAGGAGTTGGTGCGGCGGTTCCGGTCCGGCCCGCCGCTGCTCTCGCTGTTCGCCCTGCCCGGCGCCGACGAGGCCGCCAACACCGTCGAGTACTTCGTCCACGCCGAGGACGTCCGCCGGGCGGGCCCGCAGTGGCAGCCGCAGGCGGTGCCGCCGGGGCGGGCCGAGGCGCTCTGGCGCCGGCTGCCGCTGCTGGCGCGGCTGGAGGCGGGCCGCCGCTCCCCCGCCCGGCTGAAGCTGCGCCGCCCGGACGGGCGGAGCGTGACCGTCGGCCCCGCGGGCGCGCCGACCGTGCGGATCACCGGCGAGCCCGGTGAGCTGCTGCTGTTCGTCTACGGCCGCGGCGAGCGGACGGAGCTGTCGGTGGACGGCCCGCCGGACGTCGTCACCGCCCTGCGGCACGTGCTCCCGCTGCCGCCCGCCGGGCGCGCGGCCGGCGCGTAGCCGTAGATCCCGCGCGGGGTCGGAGGCCTCCGGCGCGTCGGCGGCGTCCCGGCTGCGGATGCCGGTGGTGGGGTGCAGACTCGCAGATGGCCGGGGTGGGGTGCGTCCGCGCCCCCACGAACCCGCCCGGCCGTCCTTTCCCGTCGAAGGAGCACCACCCCATGCTCACCACCGACTTTCCCACCGGAGCGCCCTGCTGGATCGACCTCGGCAGCCCGGACCCCGCCGCGGCCGCGGCCTTCTACGGCGCGGTGTTCGGCTGGACGTTCCAGGCCCTCGGCCCGGAGGCCGGCGGCTACGGCTTCCTGCAGGCCGACGGCAAGACCGTGGCCGCCATCGGGCCGCTCACCGAGGAGGGTGCGCAGTCCGCCTGGACGACGTACTTCAAGACGCCGGACGCCGACGCCACTGCCAAGACCGTCGAGCAGGCCGGCGGCACCGTCCGGGTCGCGCCGTTCGACGTCATGGAGGCCGGGCGGATGGCCCAGCTCACCGACCCGCAGGGCGCCCGGTTCGCGATCTGGCAGGCGGGCACCACCCAGGGCCTGGACGCGGTGTCCACCGACAACGCGCTGGTCTGGGCGGAGCTGCACACCACCGACCAGGGCGCCGGCTTCGAGTTCTACCGGACGCTCTTCGGCTGGCGCTCGGAGAAGTTCCCGGCGCCGGGGATGGAGTACCTGGTGCTCTCCACCGCCCAGGGCGACCAGCGGGCCACCAGCTTCGGCGGCGTCGCCCCGGTGATGGGCGAGGGCCAGCCGCCGTCCTGGACGCCGTACTTCGCCACCGAGGTGGTGGACGAGCTGGTCGAGCGGGGGCGGTCGGCCGGCGGCACCGTGCTGATGGGCCCGGAGCAGGTCCCGGACGTCGGCCGGATCGCCTGGCTGGCGGACCCGTTCGGCGCGCCGTTCGCCCTGATCAAGGGTGAACCGCCGAAGGAGTCCTGAGCACGCGGATGGCCCGCCCACGACCGTGGGCGGGCCCGATGCGTCAGCGGAGGGGCCCGCCTCACCGTACGGGGTGGCCGGCCTCGCGCAGCGCGTTCTTGACCTCGCTGATCCGCAGGTCTCCGAAGTGGAAGACGCTGGCGGCCAGCACCGCGTCCGCGCCGGCCTCCACCGCCGGGGCGAAGTCGGCCGACTTGCCGGCACCGCCGGAGGCGATCACCGGGACGGAGACGGTCTTGCGGACGGCCCGGATCATCTCCAGGTCGTAGCCGTCCTTGGTGCCGTCCGCGTCCATCGAGTTGAGCAGGATCTCGCCCGCGCCCAGCTCGGCGGCCCGGCCGGCCCACTCGACGGCGTCCAGGCCGGTGCCCTTGCGCCCGCCGTGGGTGGTGACCTCGAAGCCGGACGGCGTCTCGGTGCCCTCCGGGCAGCGCCGGGCGTCCACCGACAGCACCAGCACCTGGCGGCCGAAGCGCTGCGCGATCTCGCGGATCAGCTCCGGGCGGGCGATCGCCGCGGTGTTGACGCCGACCTTGTCGGCGCCGGCCCGCAGCAGCTTGTCGACGTCCTCGACGGCGCGGATGCCACCGCCGACGGTGAGCGGGATGAAGACCTGCTCGGCGGTGCGGCGCACCACGTCGTAGGTGGTCTCGCGGTCCCCCGAGGAGGCGGTGATGTCGAGGAAGGTGAGCTCGTCGGCGCCCTCGGCGTCGTAGAGCTTGGCCATCTCGACCGGGTCGCCGGCGTCGCGCAGGTTCTGGAAGTTGACGCCCTTGACCACTCGGCCGGCGTCGACGTCCAGGCAGGGGATGACTCGTACTGCGAGGGTCACGGCTGTTTGCCTTCCAGAGCTTCCATGGTGCTTGCGAGCCCGGCGCGGTAGGCGTCGATCTCGACCTCGACCATCATCCGGGTGTCGATCAGTCCGGCGACCACCACCATGGTGGCGACCGGGCGGGCGGCCTCGAAGAGGGCGCGGTGGGCGCGGCCCACCTCGTCGGCGTCGCGGACGTGGGTGATGTACATCCGGGTGCGGACCACGTCGTCCGCGGTCAGGCCGTACGCGGCCAGGGCCTGGAGGCCGACGCCGAAGGCGGCGAGGGTCTGCCCGTACGGGTCGCCCTCGTGCTCGATCTTCCCGTCGACCCAGGCGGTGGAGCCGGCCACGTGCACGTGGTCCCCGGCCGCCACCGCCCGCGAGTAGCCGAACTCCCCCTCCCAGGGGGAGAATCCGGCGACCCGGCCGCGTACGATCTGACGTTCCGTCATCCTGAAACCGCCTCCAGGGCCTCTTCGAGGGTGAACTTCTGCTCGTAGA
The DNA here is from genome assembly GCF_055588525.1 of Kitasatospora sp. NPDC041988. NCBI lineage: Bacteria > Bacillati > Actinomycetota > Actinomycetes > Kitasatosporales > Streptomycetaceae > Kitasatospora > Kitasatospora sp. NPDC041988. The sequence continues at coordinate 251,232 of NZ_JBVJCO010000002.1, read as the reverse complement.
GTGCCTTGCCCACGATGGCGCCCTCGACTCCCTCGCCGACCAGCGTGGCGATGGCGCGCAGGTCGTCCAGCGAGGAGACGCCGCCGGAGGCGACGACCGGCTTGTCGGTGGCGGCGCAGACGTCGCGCAGCAGCTGGAGGTTGGGGCCGGTCAGGGTGCCGTCCCGGTTGACGTCGGTGACGACGTAGCGGGCGCAGCCCTCGGCGTCCAGGCGGGCCAGCACGTCGAAGAGCTGGCCGCCGTCGCGGGTCCAGCCGCGGCCGCGCAGGGTGGTGCCGACCACGTCGAGGCCGACGGCGATCTTGTCGCCGTGCTCGGCGATGACCTTGGCGACCCACTCGGGGCTCTCCAGCGCGGCGGTGCCCAGGTTGACCCGGGTGCAGCCGGTGGCGAGGGCGGCGGCCAGCGACTCGTCGTCGCGGATGCCGCCGGAGAGCTCGACCTTGATGTCCAGCGCGCCGGTGACCTCGCGGAGCAGGTCGCGGTTGCTGCCCGTTCCGAAGGCGGCGTCCAGGTCGACCAGGTGGAGCCACTCGGCGCCGGCGTTCTGCCAGGCGAGGGCGGCGGCGAGCGGCTCGCCGAAGGAGGTCTCGGTGCCGGAGGCGCCCTTGACCAGGCGGACGGCCTGGCCGTCCCGGACGTCGACGGCGGGGAGCAGTTCGAGGCGGCTCATGGTGTTGACAACTCTCAGATCGTCAGAGGGTGTTGACCCAGTTGGTCAGCAGGGCGGCGCCGGCGTCGCCGGACTTCTCGGGGTGGAACTGGGTGGCCCAGAGCGGACCGTTCTCGACGGCGGCGACGAACGGCTGCCCGTGGGTGGACCAGGTGACGAGCGGGGGGTTGATCCGCGCGCTGTGCACCTCCAGCTCCCAGTTGCGCACCCCGTAGGAGTGCACGAAGTAGAAGCGGGTGTCGGCGTCCATGCCGGCGAACATCCGGCTGCCCTCGGGGGCGTCCACGGTGTTCCAGCCCATGTGCGGGACGACCGGCGCGTCCAGCGGCTCGACGGTGCCCGGCCACTCGTCGCAGCCGGCCGTCTCCACGCCGTGCTCGACCCCCTTCTCGAAGAGGATCTGCATACCGACGCAGATGCCCATGACCGGGCGGCCCCCGGCGAGGCGGCGGCCGATGATCCAGTCACCGCGGACGGCCTTCAGCCCGCGCATGCAGGCCTCGAAGGCGCCGACGCCGGGGACGAGCAGGCCGTCCGCGTCCATGGCGGTCTGGAAGTCGGAGGTGACGGTGACGGTCGCGCCGGTGCGCTCGACGGCGCGCTGGGCCGAGCGGAGATTCCCCGACCCGTAGTCGAGTACGACGACGTTCTTGCCCATGTTCAGGTGTCCATCTTCTCGGCGACCGCACAGCCTCGGGGACTGCGCGGTCGTGGCGGCTACTCGGCGGGTTCCGAAGCGGCTCCGTACGGCCGCGTCAGAGGCGCATGACGCCGGAGGCCAGGCAGAGCACCGAGCCTATGGCGAGCACGACGATGACGCCCTTCGGAATCTTCTGCTTCCAGAACGAGATCACCCCGCCCGCCAGGAAGAGTCCGGCGAAGATGAGGACGACAGCGGACTTGCTCACAGCGCACCCTTGGTCGAGGGGAGGATGCCGGCCGCGCGCGGGTCGCGCTCGGCGGCGTAGCGCAGCGCCCGGGCCAGCGCCTTGAACTGGCACTCCACGATGTGGTGGGCGTTGCGTCCGTAGGGTACGTGGACGTGCAGGGCGACCTGCGCCTGGGCCACGAAGGACTCCAGGATGTGCCGGGTCATGGTGGTGTCGTAGCTGCCGATCATCGGCGCCATGTTCTCCGGCTCGGTGTGCACCAGGTAGGGGCGGCCGGAGAGGTCCACGGTGACCTGGGCGAGCGACTCGTCCAGCGGCACGGTGCAGTTGCCGAAGCGGTAGATGCCCACCTTGTCGCCGAGCGCCTGCTTGAAGGCGGCGCCCAGCGCGAGGGCGGTGTCCTCGATGGTGTGGTGGGTGTCGATGTGCAGGTCGCCGTCGGTCTTCACGGTGAGGTCGAAGAGGCCGTGGCGGCCGAGCTGGTCGAGCATGTGGTCGTAGAACCCGACGCCCGTGGAGATGTCGGTCTTGCCGGTGCCGTCGAGGTCTATCTCGACCAGGACCGAGGTCTCCTTGGTGGTGCGTTCGACGCGTCCGATGCGGGTCATGCGGGGTTACAGCTCCTGACTGGCTGCGCGCGCGGAGCGCGCACTATCAAGGGTGGGGGTGGGCCTGGGCCCCTCCTGCCCGATGGCGGGCAAGGAGGGAGGGAGGGCATTGGCGACGGCGTCCAGGAAGGCGTCGTTCTCGGCGGGGGTGCCGGCGGTGACACGCAGCCACCCGGGGACACCGTTGTCCCGGACGAGGACGCCGCGGTCGAGGATCGCCTGCCAGACGGCGTGGGTGTCCGCGAAGCGGCCGAACTGGACGAAGTTGGCGTCCGAGTCGGTCACCTCCAGACCCAGTGCGCGCAGCGCGTCGACCAGCCGGTCGCGCTCGGCCTTGAGCCGGCCGACGTAGCCGAGCAGGGTGTCGGTGTGCTCCAGGCAGGCCAGCGCGGTGGCCTGGGTGACGGCCGACAGGTGGTACGGCAGGCGGACCAGCTGCACCGCGTCCACCACGGCCGCGTCGGCGGCCAGGTAGCCCAGGCGCAGGCCGGCCGCGCCGAAGGCCTTGGACATGGTGCGGGTGACCACCAGGTTGGGGCGGCCCTCCAACAGCGGCAGCAGCGAGGCGCGGTGCGAGAACTCGACGTACGCCTCGTCCACGATCACCAGGCTGGGCCGGGCGGCCTGCGCCGCCTCGTAGAGCCGCAGCACGGTGTCGGCGGCGACGGCGGTGCCGGTCGGGTTGTTCGGCGAGCAGACGAACACGACGTCGGGCCGGCGGTCGGCGATGGCCGCGACGGCGGCCTCCACGTCGATGGTGAAGTCCTCGTTGCGCGGGCCGGAGATCCAGTCGGTGCCGGTGCCCCGGGAGATCAGGGCGTGCATCGAGTACGAGGGCTCGAAGCCGATCGCGGTGCGGCCGGGGCCGCCGAAGGTCTGCAGCAGCTGCTGGAGGATCTCGTTGGAGCCGTTGGCGGCCCAGACCTGCTCGCGGGTGCGGGCGAAGCCGGTGGTCCTGGTCAGGTAGGCGGCCAGGCCCTCGCGCAGCTCGACCGCGTCCCGGTCGGGGTAGCGGTTGAGGTTGCGGGCGGCCTCGGCGACGCGCTCGGCGATCCGGGCCACCAGCTCCTCGGGGAGCTGGTACGGGTTCTCGTTGGTGTTCAGCTGGACGGGCACGTCGAGCTGCGGCGCACCGTACGGGGTCTGTCCGCGCAGCTCGTCGCGGATGGGGAGGTCGTCGATCTTCACGCGCCCGGCACACTCCAGTCGAATCGGGCCTTGATCGCGTCACCGTGACCGGGCAGGTCCTCGGCGTCGGCGAGGTTGACGACGTGCGCGGCGATGCCGGCCAGCGCCTCACGGTCGTACTCGACGACCTGGACGCCGCGCAGGAAGGTCTGCACGGAGAGCCCGGACGAGTGGCAGGCGCAGCCGCCGGTCGGCAGCACGTGGTTGGAGCCGGCCGCGTAGTCGCCCAGCGAGACCGGCGTCCACCGGCCGATGAAGATCGCGCCCGCGTTGCGGACCCTCGCGGCAACGGCGTGCGCGTCCCGGGTCTGGATCTCCAGGTGCTCGGCGGCGTACGCGTTGACGACCTGAAGGCCCTGCTCCAGGGAGTCGACCAGGATGATGCCGGACTGCCGGCCGCCCAGCGCCTCGGCCACCCGCTCGCTGTGCTTGGTCCGGGCGACCTGCGTCTTCAGCTCGGCCTCCACCGCGTCGGCCAGCTCGGCCGAGTCGGTGACCAGCACCGAGCCGGACGTCGGGCCGTGCTCGGCCTGGCTGATCAGGTCGGCGGCGACGTCCACCGGGTCGGCGCTGTCGTCGGCGAGGACGGCGATCTCCGTCGGGCCGGCCTCGGAGTCGATGCCGATCCGGCCGGCGAAGTAGCGCTTGGCGGCGGCCACGTAGATGTTGCCCGGGCCGGTGACCATGTTGACCGGCTCGCACTCCTCGGTGCCGAGCGCGAACATGGCGACCGCCTGGGCGCCGCCGACCGCGTACACCTCGGTGACGCCGAGCAGCGCGCAGGCCGCCAGGATGGTCGGGTGCACCCGGCCGCCGAAGGCCTTCTGCGGCGGCGAGGTCACGGCGATGCCCCGGACGCCCGCCTCCTGGGCCGGCACCACGTTCATCACCACGGAGGACGGGTAGACGGCCAGGCCGCCCGGCACGTACAGGCCGACCCGGTCCACCGGCACCCAGCGCTGGGTGACCGTGCCGCCCGGCACCACCCGCGTGGTGTGGTCGGTGCGGCGCTGGTCGGCGTGGACGAGGCGGGCGCGGCGGATCGACTCCTCCAGTGCGGCGCGCACCTTCGGGTCCAGCGTCTCCAGGGCCTCGGCGATCTGCCCGGCGGGCACCCGCGTGGACTCCAGCCGCACACCGTCGAACCGCTCGGTGATCTCGATCAGCGCCGCGACCCCGCGATGGTGCACGTCCTCGGCGATCGGCCGCACCTTCTCCAGGGCGGCCGCGACGTCGAAGTCGGCACGGGGCAGCAGGTCGCGCGGGTCGTCGAGGGATCCGCGCAGGTCGATTCGAGAGATCACGCAACCCAGTGTAAGGAGTGGCCGGAACCGACGGCCCCGCATTTCAGTCCGTGATACGAAAGGCGAGACGACCTGGGGAGACGGGGGAACGATGGCGGAGCGGGCACCGGACGGCTGGACGCCGGTGGAGCAGGGCTTGTGGGAGGCGTTCCGGCAGGGCGGGGTCTACGACCTGCGCACGGGCGACGCCGGACAGGACGACCCGTTCGGCGGCGCCGCCTGGGGCCCGGAACGCACCGTCCGCGCCGAGGTGCTCTCCCGGCTGCTGCTGGCCGGGCCGACCGCCGCCCCCGGGCGGGTCGCCTCGCTCAAGCTCACCGGCATCCGCGTCACCGGCCCGCTGCGGCTGGCCGGCGCCACCATCGGCCACTACGTCGAGGTGCACGACTGCCGCTTCGAGCAGAAGATCCTGATCTCCGAGGCCGAGACCGGCACGCTGCGCTTCGTCAACTGTCTGATCCCCCGCCTGGAGGCCTCCCGTCTCGCCACCTCCGGCGACCTGCACCTGGCCCGCTGCCGAATACCCGAGGGTGTCCGGCTCACCGACGCCCGGATCGGCACCGACCTGCTGCTCAACCAGGCCGTGCTGGGCGGCGACCGGTTCGGCCGGGCGCTCTCCGCCGACGGCATGGCCGTCAACCAGGACTTCGAGGCCGACCGGATGGAGTCCCGCGGCGAGGTCAGCCTGCGCACCGCCCGGATCGGCGGCCGGCTCTCACTGCGCGGCGCCCAGCTGCACGCCGTCCCGGAGAACCACACCGCACTGAACCTGGTCCGGATCACCGTCGGCCACACCCTGTACCTCAGCGGCTCGGTGGACGGCGGCTGGTACGGCTCGCAGACCTACTACGGCTCCGGCTACGGCGAGATACCGCCGGCCGGCGCCCCCAGCACCCCGTTCCGGGCCCACGGGCGGGTCCGGCTCTCCGACGGCCGGTTCGAGGCCGCCTGCCTGCTCTCCGACGCCGAGTTCCGCCTCGGCCCGGACGACGAGCTGGCCCTGCGCCGCATCCACACCCCCGAGCTGCGGTTCACCTGCCGCTTCCCGGACGGCGGCGCCGTCTCGCTCTCCCGCGCCAAGGTCGGCAACCTGGTCGACGCCCCCGGCTCCTGGCCCCGGGGCAAGCACCTCGGCCTGACCGGCTTCACCTACGAGTGCCTGCGCCCGGCCGTCCCGTTCACCATCCGGCAGCGGATCGCCTGGCTGGAGGGCTCCTCGGTGGACTTCCAGCCCGAGTCCTACGAGCAGCTGGCCGCCGCCCTGCGCCGCGACGGCGCCGACGACGACGCCCGCGAGGTGCTCTACGCCAAGCAGCGCCGCCGCCGGCAGACCCTGCCGCTGCCCGCCCGGGTCTGGGGCCGGATCCAGGACGTCACCGTCGGCTACGGCTTCCGCCCCGGCCGGGCCGCGCTCTGGCTGCTGCTCGCCTGGGCCCTCGGCAGCATCTACTTCGCCACCCATCACCTGCAGCCGCTCAAGGCCGACGAGCGACCGCACTGGGACCCGGTGCTGTACGCGCTCGGCCAGCTGCTGCCCGTCGTCGACCTCGGCCAGCAGGGCTGGAACCCCGGCGGCGCCGACCAGTGGGTCGCCTCCGGCCTGGTGATCGTCGGCTGGATCCTCGCCACCACCGTCGCCGCCGGAGCCACCCGGATGCTCCAGCGGGGATAACCCCTGGGCGTTTCCACCGCTCGGGGAACTACGCTGTCCGCCGTGACAGAACGGCTGCCGCTCTTCCCGCTGAACACCGTGCTCTACCCGGGCCTGGTGCTGCCCCTGAACGTCTTCGAGGAGCGCTACCGCCGTCTGCTGGCCGACCTGCTCGCCCTCCCCGAGGACGAGCCGCGCCGGTTCGGCGTGCTCGCCATCAAGGACGGCCGCGAGGTCGCGCCGGTCCGCCCCGACGACGGCCCGGCCGGACCTCTCGACGGCCTCGGTACCGCCACCGGCGACCCGCTGGAGGCCCTGCACCACGTCGGCTGCATCGCCGACGTCGCCTCCGCCCAGGAACAGCCCGACGGCCGGTACGAACTGCTGGTCACCGGCACCACCCGGTTCCGGCTCCGCTCGGTGGACACCGGCGGGCCGTACCTGACCGGCGAGATCGAGCCGATGGAGGAGGAGCCCGGCGAGGGCGCGAACGTCCTCGCCGCCGGCGTCGAACGGGCCTTCCGTGCCTACCAGAAGCGGCTGGCCGGCGCCCGCGAGGCCAGCACGGTCGGCCACCAGGAGCTGCCGGACGACCCGCAGGTGCTCTCCTACCTGGTGGCCGCCGCCTCGGTGTTCGAGACCCCGGTCAAGCAGGGGCTGCTCGCCTGCCCCGACACCGCCCAGCGACTGCGCAGCGAGCTGGAGCTGCTGCGCCGTGAGACGGCCGTGCTCAGCTGGCTGCCCTCGCTCCCGGCGGTCGACCTCACCCGCCAGTCGTTCAGCCCGAACTGAGCCCGCTCCCCGGGCCTGCCTCCCGTCCCCGGAGACCTCCACCATGGCCAAGAAGCCGAAGAAGGGCGGTCAGGGCACCCCCGCCACGGTCGCCCTGGAGCACGCCGCCGTCGCGTTCACCGTGCACGCCTACGAGCACGACCCGGCCGCCGCCTCCTACGGCGGCGAGGCCGCCGAGGCGCTCGGCGTCCGCGCCGACCGGGTGTTCAAGACGCTGGTCGCCGACGTCGACGGTGTCCTGACCGTGGGCGTCGTCCCGGTGGCCGGCCAGCTCGACCTCAAGGCGCTCGCCGCGGCGGTCGGCGGCAAGCGGGCCGCGATGGCCGACCCGGCCGCCGCCGAGCGCAGCAGCGGCTACGTCCGCGGCGGCATCTCCCCGCTCGGCCAGCGCCGCCCGCTGCGCACCGTGGTCGACGACAGCGCCCTCGCCCACCCCACGGTCTACGTCTCGGCAGGCCGCCGCGGCCTGGAGGTCGAACTCGCCCCCGCCGACCTGGTCACCCTCACCGGCGCCCTGACGGCCCCCATCGGCCGCTGACCCCGGTGCGGTGGGCCGGCGCGCGGCGTCAGGGCTTCTGATCCTCCTGCGGCAGCGCGTCCTGCGGCTGCCCCACCGCGCCCGGCGGCACACCCGGCTGTACGCCCGGCTGCGCGTCCACGGGCTGCAGCGCGCCGTACGGCCCGGCCCAGTACGGCGGCGGGTCCTCCTCGCGCTTGCCGAACGCGGCCGACAGCGCCAGCAGCAGCACCATCGCCGCCATCGGCCAGGCCAGCAGCGCCCCGTACGCCCCCAGGTCGATGTCGGCGTTGAAGTGCCCGCCGTTGCCGACCCGCCGGGCCTCCGCGACCAGGTCGCTGCTCGGACCGAGCCGGCGGCCCAGCGACCACGCGCCCACCGAGGCCAGCAGGCCGCCGACGGCGAGTCCGACCGCGACCGCGATCCCGCCGCCGCGGCGCCGGGTGACCAGGAAGGCCCCGAGCGCGGTCAGGATGCCCATGCCCAGCCCGATCAGCACGAAGACGCTGTCGGCGCCGGCCCGCTGCTCGCCCTCCGGGTCGCCGTAGAGGATCTTGTTGCCGTCGACCACCAGGGGCACCTTCGGCGCCAGCCACGCCCAGAGCCCGGCCATCGCCACGCCGAGCACCAGGCAGACCAGCAGCGTGATCGCGCCGACCTTCAGCTCGGGCCGCAGCCGCTCCAGCGCCGGCTGCCGCTCCGGGCCGGCGAGCACGCCGGCCGGCAGGGGCGGGATGCCCGCGGTGCCCGGGGCCGGCGGCGGCGCGTACGGGTTCGGGGCGGCGGCCGGGCCCTGGCCGGCGGTGTCCGCGTCGGTGCCCGCAGCCGCGCGCAGGGGATCCGGAGGTGTGTTCGGTACGGTCACGGGCCCATCGTTTCACGACGGCCGCCCGAACGGCCCCGCCACCCGCACCGCGGACACCGGCCCCACGACACCGCTGGGCAAGCCCTACCGGGTGGTGGCCCGCCGGTACGCCCAGGTGGCGACGGCCAGCGACACCGCGCCCACCCCCGCGCAGACCGCGAGGTTCCCCGCCACCGCCGCCCAGTCCGGGTCGGCCGCGAAGGTCCGGGCGAAGGCCTCGACCCCGTAGGTGGAGGGCAGCAGGTCGCGCAGCCAGAGCACCGGCTGCGGCAGGTGGTCCACCGGGAGCACGCCCAGCAGCAGCGCCGCCGACATGCCGAGCTGCCCCAGCATGGTCGCGATCTCCTGCCGGGGAGCGAGCAGCCCGAAGGCCGCACCGAGCCCGGAGAGCGCCGCACCGGCCAGCGGCACCACGGCGAGCAGCACCCAGAGCTGCCCCAGCGGCAGCCCGAACATCACGGCCCCCGCGGCGGCCGTCACCAGCGCGCCGGGCAGCGTGAACGAGGCGTACGCGGCGGCCGCGCCGAGCACCACCGAGGCGGCGGGGACGGGCAGCGTGGCGTAGTGGTCGAGGCCGCCGGTGGCCCGCAGCCGGCCGAAGTACTGGGCGAGCAGGTTGAGCGCGACGAAGGCGACCACCAGCACGCTGGAGCCGGCCACCACCGAGCGCGCGGCCGCGGTCTGCCCGGGGTCGACGACGCCCCGCATCATCACCAGGATGCCGAGCGACTGGAAGGTGGCCACGAATAGCAGCGGGATGCGGGCCACCTTGGCCCGGGCCAGCTGCGCCCGGTAGACGGCGGCCAGCGCGGGCAGCAGCCGGGCGGCCGGGGCCAGCGGGGCGGGCCCGGCGTCCTCGACCGGAGCGGTCTGCGGCGGCGCGGCGAGCAGCGTCACTTGGCTAGTCCTCCATGGCGGCCGCCCAGCTTGAGGTAGGCGTCCTCAAGGCTCGGGGTGGCCAGGGTGAAGTCGTCCAGCGCGGCGAAGGCCGGGCCGGTGGTGACGGCGGCGACCAGTTCGCGGGCCTGTTCGGGGGTGGTGCGCACGGTCCAGCGGCGGCCGGTGCGCTCGGCCCGTTCGGCCAGGGCGGCGACGGCGGGCACCGCGAGCGGCGCCTCGTCCCGCCAGACCAGGTCGAGCCGGACGTCGCCGTCGACCAGCGCCTTGAGCCCGCCCGGTGTGTCGCAGGCGATCACCCGGCCCTCGTCCACCACCGCGACCCGGTCGAGCACGGTCTCCGCCTCGATCACGTTGTGGGTGACCAGCAGGACGGCGGTCCGCCGCTCGGCCCGGCGCCGCTCGACGGCGGTCCAGACGGCGCGGCGGGCGACCGGGTCCATGCCGGTGGTCGGCTCGTCCAGGACGAGCAGCGGCCGGTCCCCGACCAGGGTGGCGGCGAAGCAGGCGAGCCGGCGCTGGCCGCCGGAGAGCTTGGCGAGCGGCCGGTGGGCGAGCGGCTCCAGGGCCAGCTCGGTGAGCACCTCGTCCGCGGCGGCCCGGGCCTGTGCCCGGCCGAGGCCGCGCAGCCGGCCGGTGGTCTCGGCGGCGAGGGCGACGGTCAGCTCGTCCAGCGCGGTGGACTCCTGGCCGAGGTAGCCGAGCAGCCGGGCGGCCCGCTCGGGGTGGCGCACGATGTCGTGGCCGAGGAGCTCGACGGAGCCGGAGTCGGGCCGCAGCAGCCCGGTGAGCTGGCGGACCAGGGTGGACTTGCCGGCCCCGTTGGGCCCGAGCAGCCCGAAGATCTCGCCCTGGCGGACGGTCAGGGTGATGCCGTCGTTGGCCCTGATCGGGTCGATGGGGCCGCCGCGCCCGGAGCGGTACGTCTTGACCAGGTCGCGTACGGCACAGCACGGCGAGGAATCCTGGGGTGCCCGCCCGGCCGTCTCGTCCACGATCGAAGACTTTACGCCGTGGAACCCGTGAACCGGACAAGGGGGCCCGTTCCCCCGCACCAGGCACTCCCCCGGCCCTCCACCCGGGGCGTGTCCGACGATTCGTGCCCGGCGGGAACCGGCACACCCTAGTCCTCCACCACCAGGTCCCCGCCGGGCACGCGGCCGGCCAGCTCCTTCCAGAAACCGGCCCGGATCGCGTACCGGTCGTGCTCGTCGATCTGGTCGTCCTTGTGCGCGAGCAGGCCGAACCGGGCGGCGTAGCGGAGCAGCTCGCCGTCGACCCGGTGCGGGATGCGCGGGTAGTCGGGCCAGAGCACGGTGAGGCGTTCGACGTCGCCGAGCCGCTCGGTCCAGCGGCGGGCGAAGACCTGGCCGACCTCGTGGGCGTCGCCGCCGATGGAGGTGATGTCCTCCTCCCGGTCGGCCCAGCGCTGTTCGGCGGTGGTGAGCTGGGCCAGGGTGGGCAGGCTGTCGCCGGCGGTGACGGCCTGCTCGGCGGCCGGCCGCTCGACCCAGCCCCGGTCGGAGGACCAGCGCAGTACCGGGCCGGTCGGGTGCTGGGCGGAGGCGGGCTGCGGGGCGGTGGCGCGCCCGGCGATGTCCTTGGGCGTGGGGACGACCTTGAGCGCGGTGGCGGCCGCCGCCGGGCGCCCGTTGGTCACCGGTACGGCGGCGGGCACCGGGCCGGCCGCGGGCCGGACGCCGGGGGCCGGGACCACACCGGGCGGGGCGGCGGGCGGGGCGGCGAGGATCTTGGCGATCTCGTGGCGCGGCCCGGGGGCGGGGAAGACGGTGAAGGTGTCGCGCAGGCTGAACGAGCCCTCGATCCACTCCCGGTCCAGCACCCGCCGCTCGTCGGCCTCGCCGACCAGGTCCTCGGACTGGTTGAAGTCGCCGTCGGCGGCCTGGAGCGCCCAGAGGTGGACGACGACGCCGTGCTCCTTGGCGGACATCATGCCTGGCAGCAGGTCGCCGTCGCCGGTGATCAGCACGACGTCGGCGCAGGCCCGGTTGCGGGCGAGTTCGGAGAGTTCGGCGTGCATCGCGGCGTCCACGCCCTTCTGCACCCAGCGGCCCTCGGCCCGGGTGAGGGCGCCGAGCCGGACGGTCACCCGCGGCAGGACCCGCAGGCGGCGGTGCTCGGGCATCGGACGGCGGTCGGGCGCGGCGTCGAACCAGTAGATGCGCAGCAGCGGCAGGCCGGTCTCGGCCTCGGCGCGCTCCCGCAGGGCGGTGATCAGCGCGGTGTGGTCGACGGTGACCTTGGAGCGGGACGGATCCCCGGCGAGCAGGCTGGCGGCGGCGCCCAGCAGGTATCCGGCGTCCACCAGGACGACGCAGCGGTCCATCGCGCACCTCTTTTCGCTCGCCCTCGGGGTCGGGCACCGCCTCGGCCGGCGGTACCGGGTGGGCGGCGGTCCGCCCGGCGCTCGGGCCCGCGTGGGGTGAGGGGGAGCCCGTGGCCGCCCGATCGTTGGGTCACCTTTACCCCTGGTTCGCTCGGCGAACCTCGGTGGATGTCGCGGTCCGGCAACAGGCGGCCCGGCCCCGCGGGCCCCGTAAACGCACAGCGGACCCCCGTCCGGAGACGGGGGTCCGCCGGGTGCGACCGGGGCGTCAGCCCTTCAGCTCGGCGGCCACCAGCTCGGCCAGCTGGACGGCGTTGAGCGCGGCGCCCTTGCGCAGGTTGTCGTTGGAGACGAACAGCGACAGGCCGTTCTCGACCGTCTCGTCCGCCCGGATCCGGCCGACGTAGCTCGGGTCCCGGCCGGCGGCCTGGAGCGGGGTGGGGATCTCGCTCAGCTCGACGCCGGGGGCAGCGGCGAGCAGCTCGGCCGCGCGCTGGGGGCTGATCGGGCGCTCGAAGCGGGCGTTGATCTGCAGCGAGTGGCCGGAGAAGACCGGGACGCGCACGCAGGTGCCGGCCACCTTCAGCCCGGGGATGCCGAGGATCTTGCGGCTCTCGTGGCGGAGCTTCTGCTCCTCGTCGGTCTCGTTGGAGCCGTCCTCGACGATGGAGCCGGCCAGCGGCAGCACGTTGAAGGCGATCGGGCGCTTGTAGACCTTGGGCTCGGGGAACTCCACCGCGGAGCCGTCGTGGGCGAGCGCCGAGGCGCCGTCCACGACCTTGGAGGCCTGGTCCTGCAGCTCGGCCACGCCGGCCACGCCGCTGCCGGAGACGGCCTGGTAGGTGGAGACGACCAGCGCGGCGAGGCCGGCCTCGTCGTGCAGCGGGCGCAGCACCGGCATGGCGGCCATGGTGGTGCAGTTCGGGTTGGCGATGATGCCCTTGGGCCGGTCGGCGATCGCCTGCGGGTTGACCTCGGAGACGACCAGCGGGACCTCGGGGTCGCGGCGCCAGGCGGAGGAGTTGTCGATCACCACGGCGCCGGCCGCGGCGGCCTTCGGGGCGAGGACCTTGGAGGTGGCGCCGCCGGCCGAGAAGATCACGATGTCCAGGCCGGTGTAGTCGGCCGTGGCCGCGTCCTCGACGGTGATCTCGGTGCCCTGCCAGGGCAGCGTGCGCCCGGCCGAACGGGCCGAGGCGAACAGCCGCAGCTGCTCCACCGGGCCCAAGCCGCCGGGAAGTCCTGCGCGCTCCGCCAGGATCTCGCGGACCACGCCGCCGACCTGGCCGGTGGCCCCGACAATGCCGATCTTCATTCCGACTACTCCTCTTGATGTTGCTGGTCACAGCCGCACTCCGCCCATCATGCCTTGTCACTCGGGCAGGGCGACCTGGTATTCCACGGTGTGAGAGGCCATGCCTCGTCTACTGGTCCAGACCGGTCGCCAGTTCCAGCGCGGCGGCCACCTCCGCCGGGCCGGCCGGCAGCAGCGGCAGCCGGACGTCCGGGGTGGGGATCCGGCCCTGGGCGTGCAGCACGCCCTTGACCACGGCCGGGTTCGGCGCGGCGAAGGCGGCGGCCGCCAGGGCGGTGAGCCGGTGGCCCAGCGCACGGGCCCGCGGGACGTCCCCGCGCTCCCAGGCGGCGGCCAGTTCGACGAACCGCGCGGTGGCCAGGTGGGCGGAGGCCAGGATGCCGCCGGCCGCGCCGAGTGCCAGCATCGGCGCGAGGAAGGCGTCCTCCCCCGCCAGGACGGCGAACCCCGCGGGCGGGTCGGCCAGCAGCTCCACGGCGTCCTGGTCCAGCCCGCCGGTCGCATACTTGACGCCCACCACGCCCGGCACGGCGGCGAGTTGACGCAGTGCGCCGACCGTCAGCTGCTGCCCGGTCCGGTACGGGATGTGGTACGCGACCAGCGGCACCGGGCTCGCCGCGGCCAGCGCCCGGAAGTGTGCGACCGTCCCGGCCTCGCCCGGGCGCACGAAGGACGGCACGGTGACCAGCGCGGCCGCCACCCCCGGCACCCGGGCGGCCAGACCGGCGAGTTCCTCGGCGGCCGCCCCGGTGCCGGATCCGCCCGAGCCGACCACCAGCTGTGCACCGCGCTCGGCGCAGACGGCCGCGCAGACCTCGGTCACCGCGCGCCGCTCGTCCGCGCTCAGGGTGGCCGGCTCCCCGGTGGTGCCGAGTGCGACCAGCCCGGCCGCGCCGTCGTCCACCACGGAGCCGGCCAGCTTCTCCAGCGCGTCCAGCGCCACCGAGCCGTCGGCGGCGAACGGGGTGACCAGCGGGACGTAGATGCCCTTGAGAACCGTGTGTTCCATGCCCACGATCCTGCGGGCCCCGATCCCGCAGGTCCAGTTCACATTTGTGACGCTTCTCGTAAGCTGAGCCGATGCTCGATGTCCGACGCCTGCGCCTGCTGCGCGAACTCGCCCATCTCGGCACCATCGCCGCCGTCGCCGAGGCGCTCTCGTTCAGCCCTTCGGCGGTCTCCCAGCAGCTGTCTGTCCTGGAGAAGGAGGCCGGCGTCCCGCTGCTGGAGCGCACCGGCCGCCGGGTGGCGCTGACGCCGGCCGGGCGCAATCTGGTCCGGCATGCCGAGGCGGTGCTGGAGCGGCTGGAACAGGCGGACGCCGAACTCGCCCACGCCCGTGAGGGGTTGGCCGGCCCACTGCGGATCGGCAGCTACCCGTCGGCGGCCCGGGCGATCGTCCCCGCGCTCCTCGCCGAGCTGGCCGGCTGGCACCCCGGGCTGGAGCCGATGGTGACGGAGGTGGACCCGGCGGCCGTGGCGGCGGCGCTGCGCGCGGGCGAGCTGGACGTCGCGCTGGTGCACGAGTACGACCTCGTGCCCGCCGAGCCGGAGCCCGGCCTGGCGGTGACCCGTCCGGTCTTCACCGAGCCGATGTACCTGGCGGCGCGGACGGCGGGCACGGTCGCCGAGCAGCGCTCGTCGCCGTGGATCATGGCGCCGCGCGGGACGCTCTGCCACAGCATGGCCGTCCGGGCCTGCGAGAGCGCGGGCTTCGCGCCTCGCATCCGGCACCAGATCGACGACTTCGCCACCGTGCTCGCCCTGGTGGCGGCCGGCCAGGGCGTGGCACTGGTCCCCCACCTGGGCACCGCGCAGACCCCGCCCGGCGTCGTCCTCACCCGGCTGCCGATGTACCGCCGCACCCGCGCCGCCTTCCGTGCGGGCGCGGGCTCGCATCCGGCGATCTCGGCCTTCGTCTCGGCCCTGCACACGGCCGTCCCGCCCGGGCTCGGCGGGACGGCGGCCTAGGGCTTGAGACCCCCGGAGCCACGGCCCGTACAGGCCCCATCCGGTCTCAGTTCGCCAGGCAGCTCGGCCCGAGCAGCTGCTTGAGGTCCCCGAACAGCGCCGGGTCGGACTTCACCCGGTGCCGGTCCAGCCGCAGCACGGTGGTGCTGTTGCCGCGCCGGAGGTGGACGTGCACCTCGGTGCTGCCCTTGTGGTGGGCCAGCACCTCGCCGAGGCGGGTCACCACCGCCGGGTTGAGCCGGCTCTCGGCGATGGTGAGGGTGATCGGCAGCTGGGTCGCGACGTTCGTCAGGTCCGGCACGGACAGCTCCATGCCCATCAGCCGCGGCACGTCCTCCCGCTTGTCCACCTTGCCGCGGACGAACACCACGGCGTCCTCGACGAGTTGGGAGGAGACCAGCTGGTAGCTGGCCGGGAAGAACATGCAGTCGATCGAGCCGGCCAAGTCCTCGACGGTGGCGATCGCCCAGGCGTTGCCCTGCTTGGTCATCTTCCGTTGGAGGCCCGAGATGATGCCGCCGATGGTGACGATGGAGCCGTCCGGCCGCTCCGCGAGATCGGCCACCGCGCAGTCCGCCTTGTCGGCGAGGAGGTGCTCGATGCCGTGCAGCGGGTGCGAGGAGACGTAGAGGCCGAGCATCTCCCGCTCCTGGGTGAGCAGGAAGGCCTTGTCCCACTCCTCCTCGGAGAAGACCACGTCCAGCCCGAAGCTCGGCTCGTCGCTGACCGCGTCGCCCCCGAAGAGGTCGAACTGGCCCTCGGCCTCCTTGCGCTTGACCCCGACGACGTTGTCGATCATCGGCTCGAACTGCGCGGTCAACCCCTTGCGGGTGTGCCCGAGCGAGTCGAACGCGCCCGCCTTGATGAGCGATTCGACGGTCCGCTTGTTGCAGACCACCGACTCCACCTTCTCCAGGAAGTCGGGGAAGGAGCCGAACTTCCCCTTGGACTTCCGGGTGCGGATCATCGAATCCACCACCGGCCCGCCGACGTTGCGGATGGCGGTGAGGCCGAACCGCACCAGCTCGTCGCCGTGCGGGGTGAAGTCGGAGTCCGACTCGTTGACGTCCGGCGGCAGGACCTGGATGCCCATCTTGCGGCACTCGTTGAGGTAGACCGCCGACTTGTCCTTGTCGTCCTTGACGGACGTGAGCAGGCCGGACATGTACTCGGCCGGGTAGTTGGCCTTGAGGTAGGCCGTCCAGTACGAGACCAGCCCGTACCCGGCGGTGTGCGCCTTGTTGAACGCGTAGCCGGAGAAGGGGACGAGGACGTCCCAGACGGCCTGGATCGCCGCGTCCGAGTAGCCGTGCTCGCGGCAGCCCCGCTGGAACGGGACGAACTCGGCCTCCAGGATCTCCTTCTTCTTCTTGCCCATCGCACGGCGCAGCAGGTCCGCCTGGCCGAGCGAGTAGCCGGCCAGGATCTGCGCGGCCTTCTGCACCTGCTCCTGGTAGACGATCAGACCGTACGTCGGCTTGAGGATCTCCTCCAGGGGCTTCTCCAGCTCCGGGTGGATCGGGGTGATCTCCTGCTGGCCGTTCTTGCGCAGCGCGTAGTTGGTGTGCGAGTTGACGCCCATCGGGCCCGGTCGGTACAGCGCGAGGACGGCGGAGATGTCCTCGAAGTTGTCGGGCTTCATCAGGCGCAGCAGCGAGCGCATCGGCCCGCCGTCGAGCTGGAAGACGCCGAGCGTGTCGCCGCGGGCGAGCAGTTCGTAGGTGGGCTTGTCGTCCAGGGGCAGATCAAGCAGGTTGATCTTGACGCCCTTGTTCCTCTCGATCGCCTTGACGGCGTCGTCCATGATCGTCAGGTTGCGCAGGCCGAGGAAGTCCATCTTGAGAAGGCCGAGGCCCTCGCAGGTGGGGTAGTCGAACTGCGTGATGGTGACGCCGTCGGTGTGCCGGGTCCAGACCGGGATGTGGTCGGTCAGCGGCTCGGCGGACATGATGACGCCGGCCGCGTGCACACCGGGCTGACGGATCAGGCCCTCGATGCCGCGCGCGGTGTCGATCACCTTGCGGACGTCCGGGTCGTTCTCGTAGAGCCCGCGGATCTCGCCGGCCTCGCCGTAGCGCGGGTGCGAGGAGTCGGTGATGCCGGAGAGCGGGATGCCCTTGCCCATGACGTCCGGCGGCATCGCCTTGGTGATCCGGTCACCCATGGCGTACGGGTAGCCGAGGACCCGCGAGGAGTCCTTGATGGCGGCCTTCGCCTTGATGGTGCCGTACGTGACGATCATGGCGACCTTGTCGGAGCCCCACTTCTCCGTCACGTACCGGATCACGTCACCGCGCCTGCGCTCGTCGAAGTCGATGTCGACATCGGGCATGGAGATGCGCTCGGGGTTGAGGAAGCGCTCGAAGATCAGGCCGTGCGGGATCGGGTCGAGGTCGGTGATGCCCATCGCGTACGCGACCAGCGAGCCGGCCGCCGAACCACGGCCGGGGCCCACCGCGATGCCCTGGCTCTTCGCCCACATGATGAAGTCGGCGACCACGAGGAAGTACGCCGGGAACCCCATCTGGATGATGGTGTCCATCTCGTACTCGGCGAGCTTCTTGTGCTCCTCGTCGTACCCGTTCGGGAAGCGCCAGTCCATGCCCTTCCACACCTGGGCCTTGAAGAAGTCCGCCTCGGACTCGTAGCCCTCCGGGATGGGGAAGCGCGGCATCAGGTTCTTGAACTCGAACATGCCGGCGGTGTCGACCCGCTCCGCCACCAGCAGCTGGCTGTTGCGGCAGCCCTCCTGCCAGGCGTCGGAGGAGTCCAGCCCGTACATCTCGGCGGCCGACTTGATGTAGTAGCCGGTGCCGTCGAAGCGGAAGCGGTCCGGGTCGGAGAGGTTCTTGCCGGTCTGCACGCAGAGCAGCAGGTCGTGGGCGCCGGCGTCGGACTCGGTCGTGTAGTGCGAGTCGTTGGTGACCACCGGCGGGATGTTCAGCTTCCTGCTGATCTCCAGCAGCCCGTCGCGGACCCGCTTCTCGATGTCGAGGCCGTGGTCCATCAGCTCCAGGAAGTAGTTCTCCTTGCCGAAGATCTCCTGGTACTCGGCCGCGGACTTCAGCGCCTCGTCGAACTGGCCGAGCCGCAGCCGGGTCTGCACCTCGCCGGAGGGGCAGCCGGTGGTGGCCATCAGGCCGGCCGCGTGCTCGGAGATGATCTCCTTGTCCATCCGGGGCCACTTCACCAGCCAGCCCTCGGCGTACGAGCGCGAGGTCAGCTTGAAGAGGTTGTGCAGGCCCTCCCTGTTCCGGGCCCAGATGGTCTTGTGGGTGTAGGCACCGGACGCCGAGACGTCGTCCTTCTTCTGGTGCGGCTGGCCCCAGAGGACGCGCTTGGTGTTGGTACGCGCCTCGGGAGCGACGTACGCCTCGATGCCGATCACCGGGGTGATGCCGGCCGCGGTGGCCTGCTTGTGGAACTCGGCGGCGCCGTACATGTTGCCGTGGTCGGTCATCGCGACATGGGTCTGGCCCAGCCGCTCGACCTCCTTGAAGAGCTGCTTCAGCCGGGCGGCGCCGTCCAGCATCGAGTACTCGGTGTGGACGTGCAGATGCGCGTACGGCTGATCGCTCAAGGCGGGGCCTCCGGAGGCTTGTGCTGTCTGGTTGGCCGGCGAACGCGCAGGTCACAAAGGGTCCTGGAAACATATGAGGCCCGAGCCGCTTCACCAGGGGCCCGGACCAGCACGTCACACGTTCACGCTCCTACTCTAGCCTCCAGGCCAGACCTCATCCCGCATCGAAGGACCCTCCATATGCCTCACCCGCAGCCCCCCGCCGACCACCGTGCCGAGACCATCCTGAGCGTCTTCGACACGGCCTTCGGCGACCTGCTCGCCAAGGACCCGGCGGCCTTCCGGGTGAAGTTCCGGAAGATGGCCGCCTCCGCCTTCGCCTTCTACCGGGGCACCGCCGGGCTCTACTACGCCGACCTCGCCGACGGCCCCTTCGCCGGGTACGGCGCCGCCTTCCTGGACGAGCGCACCAGCCGGGTCTGGATCCACGGCGACCTGCACGCCGAGAACTTCGGCACCTACCTCAACGCCGAGGGCCGCCTGGTCTTCAACGTCAACGACTTCGACGAGGCCTACGTCGGCGCCTTCACCTGGGACGTCCAGCGCCTCGCCGCCTCGCTGGCGCTGATCGGCTACGCCAAGGCGCTCTCCGACGAGACGATCACCCAGCTGGTCACCGCCTTCGCCACCGCGTACCGGGCCCAGATCGCCGCCCACGTCTCCGCCGGGGACGCCGCGCCGTTCACCCTGGACACCGCGACCGGCCCGGTCCTGGACACCCTGCGCCAGGCCCGGCTGCAGACCCGGGTCGCGCTGCTGGAGTCCGAGACCGTGGTCGAGGGCTACGACCGCCGCTTCCGCACCGGCGGCGGCGCGATCGAGCTGGACGAGCCCACCCGGGCCGAGGTGCTGGCCGCCTTCGAGGCCTACCTCGCCACCCTGCCGCCCGCCTCCCGCACCCGGCCCGAGTCGCTGCGGGTCAAGGACGTGGTCGGCCGCCGCGGCATCGGGATCGGCAGCGCCGGCCTGCCCTCCTACAACCTGCTGCTGGAGGGGCACACCGACGCGCTCGAGAACGACGTGATCATCTACATGAAGCAGGGCCAGACCCCGGCCGTGTCGCGCCACGTCACCGACCCGGCGATCGCCGGCTACTTCGAGCACGAGGGACACCGCACGGTCATCTCCCAGCGCGCCCTCCAGTCCCACAGCGATCCGTGGCTCGGGTACACCACCCTGCGCGGCCGCGGCCAGCTCGTCGCCGAGGTCTCCCCGTACGCCACCGACCTCGACTGGACGGACCTCAACGAGCTGACCGACCTGCTCGCCGTCACCGAGTACCTCGGCCGCGCCACCGCCACCATGCACGCCGCCGCCGACGAGTCCTCCAGCGGCCACAGCCTGGTGCCGTTCTCCACCGAACACGCCATCGACGCCGCGATCGCCCGCGACGAGGCCGGCTTCACCGCCGCGCTGGTCGAGTTCGCCCACGCGTACGGCGACCGGACCCGCCGGGACCACCAGCTCTTCGTGGACCTCTACCGCAACGGCCGCATCCCCGGCCTGTAGGCCCTACGGGGTCGGGGCCGCCAGCCGCTCCCCGGCGGCGGCCCTGACCTCGGGCTCCTCCATCGCGTCGTCCCGCAGGTACACCAGCCGCTCCCGCACCTCCGGCCCGTCCGGCGCGTGCCGCACCCCGAGCAGCCGGGCGTCGTCCTCGCAGTCCCAGAGACACTCCACGTACACCGCGTCCAGGCCCGTCGGATCGATCTCCGCCAATGCCTCCAGGTAACCCACGCGCTCGTACGAGTGCGGCGTCCACAGCCAGAACCGCCGCAGCAACGACACTGCGTCCCGGGCGTCGGCACCGAACCTCGCCAGCCCGCGGGCCGTGTACACCGGCCCGCACCAGGTGCGCTCCACCCAGTCCCGCTCCAGCTGGGCGACCAGCACCGGAACGTCCTCGACCTCCCCGTGCTCGGCCAGCACCTGATGCCCGAGCCCGGCCAGCCAGGGTGCCCCGGCGGCGGCCCACTCCCGGGCCGCGGGCATCGCCAGCGCGCCCAGCTTCCGGACCACGGCGGGCAGCCGCGGCAGACCGCGCTCGCCGTCCGCTTCTCCCAGCGACGGCACCAACGGAACCAGGCCCGGCTCCGGCGCCCGGGCGTCCAGCGCACAGAGCGCCGTCACCTTCCGGTCCCGCGGCTCGTCAGGGTCGGCGAGCAGCTCCAACAGCCGCGCACTCGCCACCTCCGGCACCGGGTCCCGCCCACCGGCCGCGTGCTCGGGCCACGACGCGGCCAACCCCCAGCGGCCCCACGGCTCCCCCCACAGGTCCCGCTCGTCCCCGCTCAACCGGGACCGCGCCGAGCCCGCCAGGTCGTCCCACCACTCCACCGGCCATGCGTCGACCACGGACTCCAGCACGTCCCTCCAGTGCTCCCCCTCCCGGACGTACGCCCGCAGCGCCTCCCGCGCCTCGGCCGAGCCACCCAGCGCCAGCAGCTCCAGCACCCGGGCGGCCCGCTCGCAGGTGTCCTCGTCCAGGGCCAGCATCTCCGCCACCGGCCCGAGCGGCACCCCCGAATCCCGCACCAACCGCGCCAGATACAGATGCCGATCGTCCGTCTGCCGGTCCCACCGCCAGTCCCATCGCACACATCCGTACACCAGCTCGGCGACGGCCGCCGGATCCTCCGCCGCCATCCGCGCCCCGAGCCCCCGACCGCGCTGCACCAGCCCGACCATCGTCGCCGCCGGCGCGTACCGACGCCCCCCGCTCACCATCGTGCTCAGCCCGCCTGCTCGTCCAGCTCCGTCAGGAAGTCCAGCGCGACGGCCCAGGTCTGCTCGGCCGCCTCGGCGTCGTAGTCGGGCAGCTCCGGGTCGGTGTAGACGTGCCCGGCGCCCCGGTAGCGGTGGACCTCGACGTCGGCGCCGGCCTTGCGCAGCTGGAGGTACCAGGCGTTCAGCCAGTCCTCGGACTCGAACGGGTCCGGCTCGGCGACGTGCAGCTGGACGGCGACCGAGGTGCTCGCGTCCTCCCGGATGTCGGAGGTGCCGTGCAGGAGCAGCAGGCCGCGCGCGTGCTCGTCGGCGAGGGCGAGGTTCTGGGCGAGCGAGCCGCCGAGGGAGAAGCCGGCGTAGACGAGCGCGGCACCCGACCCCAGCAGCGGGGCGGCGGCGGTGACGGCCCGGCGCAGCAGTTCGTCGCTGCCGAGCTCCTCCTTGTACGCCATGGCCTCCTCGATGTCGTCGAAGGTCCTGCCGTCGAACAGGTCGGGGGTGTGCACGGTGTGCCCGGCGGCGCGCAGCCGGTCGGCGGCGGTGTGGACGGCCGGGCGCAGGCCGTAGACGGAGTGGAGGAGCAGGATCTGGGCCACGGGTCGAACTTCCTTGCAGGGTGGGCAGCGTCGCCTCCATCATCGCGCATGGCCGCCGGGTGGCGGCCCGTCTGCGCGGCGGTGGCGGGGTGGTGGCGGGACGTCACGCGCCGGTGAAGCGACGACGAACAGTCAGTTCAGCATATGGAACAGAGCATTACCGACCGGTAGCCTGTCGGCCGTGACTGACCTTGTCGATGACATGACCGCCGCCCGCCCGCACCGCCGCCAGGTGCTGAAGGCCACCGCCATCGTGGCCGGCGCCGCCGCCCTGCCGCTGACCCTCGGCACCGCGGCCGAGGCCGCGACCGCCCCGCAGTTCCTCCACGGTGTCGCCTCCGGCGACCCGCTCCCCGACGGCATCCTGCTCTGGACCCGGGTCACCCCGACCCCCGAGGCCGTCCCCGGCTCCGCCACCGGCCCGGACACCGAGGTCCGCTGGGAGCTGGCCACCGACAAGGCCTTCACCCGGATCGCGGCGAGCGGCACGGTGACCGCCACCGCCGCCTCCGACCACACCGTCAAGGCCGACGTCCGCGGCCTGGCACCGGCCACCGCGTACTGGTACCGCTTCACCGCCGGCGCCACCGTCTCCCCGGTCGGCCGCACCCACACCACCCCGGCCACCGACGCCGCGCTCGACCGCCTCCGCTTCGGCGTGGCGTCCTGCGCCAACTGGGAGGCCGGCTACTTCTCCGCCTACCGCCACCTCGCGGCCCGCGGCGACCTCGACGCCTTCCTCTTCCTCGGCGACTACATCTACGAGTACAAGAGCGGCGAGTTCTGCGCCCGCGGCACCGTGGTCCGCCCGCACGCCCCGGCGCACGAGATCCTGAACCTGGCCGACTACCGCACCCGGCACGGCCGTTACAAGACCGACGAGGACCTCCAGGCGCTGCACGCGCAGGTCCCGACGATCGCGATCTGGGACGACCACGAGTTCGCCAACGACGCCTGGTCCGGCGGCGCCGAGAACCACACCCCGGGCACCGAGGGCGACTGGGCCGACCGCATGGCCGCCGCCAAGCAGGCCTACTTCGAGTGGATGCCGGTCCGCCCGTCCATCGCCGGCACCACCTACCGCCGCCTGCGCTACGGCAAGCTGGCCGACCTGCACCTGATGGACCAGCGCTCGTTCCGCTCCCAGCAGGTCAAGGTCGGCAACGGCGACGTCGACTCGGCCGACCGCACCCTCACCGGCCGCGCCCAGATGGACTGGCTGAAGGCCGGGCTCACCGCGTCCGACACCACCTGGCGGCTGATCGGCAACGAGGTGATGATCTCGCCGGTCGCGTTCTTCTCGCTGCCCGACTACATACTCCGGCCGCTGGCCAAGCTGCTCGGCCTGCCCGGCGAGGGCCTGGCCGTCAACACCGACCAGTGGGACGGCTACACCCACGACCGCCGCGAGCTGCTCGGCCACCTCAAGTCGAACGGCATCACCAACACCGTCTTCCTGACCGGCGACATCCACTCCGCCTGGGCCGCCGACGTCCCGAACGAGGCCGCCACCTACCCGCTGTCCGGCAGCGCCGCCACGGAGTTCGTGGTCACCTCGGTGACCTCGGACAACATCGACGACGTCCTCAAGGTCGCCCCGCAGACGATCTCGCTGGCGGCCGCCGCGGCCATCAAGGCCGGCAACCGCCACATCAAGTGGGTCGACCTGGACTCGCACGGCTACGGCGTCCTGGACATCACCGCGGGCCAGACGCAGATGGACTACTACGTGCTCTCGGACCGGACCCGCAAGGACGCCACCAGCACGTGGACGCGCTCCTACCGCACCAAGTCCGGCACCCAGCAGATCGAGCGGGTCTACTCGCCCGTCAAGTGAGCCGCCGGCCCTGAGGGGTGCGCCCGCCGAGGCGCACCCCTCAGGACACCACGTCCTTGCGGGCGAAGCCGCGGAACGCCAACGCCAGCAGCACCACGGCGTACGAGAGCGACAGCGAGACGCCCTGCACCATGCCACCCCACTCCAGCTGTGGCTGCAGGGCGTCCGCCCAGGCGTACTGCCAGTGCGCGGGCAGCCACTCACGCAGGCCGCCGAGCGCCGTGACGGCGTCCAGCACCCCGGTGATGATCGAGGCGAACACCGCCCCGCCGACCGCCCCCAGCGGCGCGTCCGTCGCGGTGGAGAGCCAGAACGCCAGCGCCGCGATCACCACCTCGCTCAGGAAGACGAACGCCACCGCGAGCGCGAGCCGCGGCAGCGCCTCCCCCGCCGACAGGCTCATCCCGGCCGGCAGCTTCAAGTCCCCCCAGCCGTACGCGGCGGTGCCCACCAGCAGGCCGAGCGCCGGCAGCAGCACCACGGCGGCCGCCGAGAACGCCAGCCCCACCGCGAACTTGCGCGCCAGCAGCCGGGCCCGGGGCACCGGCGCGGCCAGCAGGTAACGCAGCGAGGACCAGCTCGCCTCCGAGGCCACCGTGTCCCCGCAGAACAGCGCGACCGGGATCACCAGCAGGAAGCCGGTGCCCATGAAGAGCATGGTGGTCGCGAAGTTGGGCCCCGAGGCGGTGGCCAGCTCGATGAAGGTGGTCCGGTCGGTCCGGCCCGGCGTGCCGCCGATCTGGAACGCGGCCAGGATGACGAACGGCATCGCCGCCAGCACCCCGCCGATCACCATGGTCCGGCGGCGCCGGAGCTGGCGCATCGCCTCGACCCGCAACGGCAGCGTCCGGCCCGCCCGGTAGCCGGCGGCGTGGTCCGGCGAGACAACCGTACTCACGCGCCCACCCCGCTTCCCACGGCAGGCGCTTCGCACAACGCGCACCCCTCGATCATTCGCTCGCCTCGCTCGCTCATGCCGAGCCTCCGATCAACGACAGGAACGCGTCCTCCAGCCGGCGGTGCGGGCCGGCCCGCTCCACCGGCACGCCGAGGCGGACCAGCTCGGCCAGCAGCTGACTGGCCGCCATGCCGTCCAGCCGCACCAGCAGCCCGCCCTCGACCGCCTCCGCCGAGCCGACACCGGCCAGCGCGCCCGCCTTGTCGGCGGCCGCCGCCAACTCCTCCGGTGCGTACGAGGCCGGGGTGCCGACCAGCAGCAGCTCGCCCGCGCCGACGATCTCGGCCACGGCGCCCGTGGTGACCAGCCGGCCGCGGTCCATCACCACCAGGTCGGTGCAGCTCTGCTCCACCTCGGAGAGGAGGTGGCTGGAGACGATGACGGTCCGCCCGGCGGCCGCGTACCGGATCATCACCTCGCGCATCTCGCGGATCTGCGGCGGGTCCAGCCCGTTGGTCGGCTCGTCCAGGATCAGCAGGTCCGGCAGGCCGAGCATGGCCTGGGCGATGGCGAGGCGCTGGCGCATGCCCTGCGAGTAGGTGCGTACCGCCCGGTCCAGCGCCTCGCCGAGCCCGGCGATGGCCAGCGCCTCCTCCAAGTGGGCGTCCGCCTCCGGGCGGCCGGTGGCCTGCCAGTAGAGCCGCAGGTTGGCCCGGCCGCTGAGATGCGGCAGGAACCCGGCTCCCTCCACGAAGGCGCCGACCCGCGAGAGCACCGGCGTGCCCGGGCGCACCAGGTGGCCGAAGATCCTTATCTCGCCCTCGTCGGGCCGGATCAGGCCCATCAGCATCCGCAGTGTGGTGGTCTTGCCCGCGCCGTTGGGCCCGAGCAGGCCGAGCACCTGCCCCTGCTCCACCCGGAAGCCCAACTCCCGGACGGCGTACCGGTCGGCGGCGCCCTTGTAGCGCTTGCTCAGGCCGGTGATCTGCAGTGGCACCCCGGCCAGCGCCGGGTCGTACGCGAGCCCGCGGGCGCGCCGGCCGCGACGGCGCAGCCGCGGCAGCAGGAGCAGTGCGGCCGCCACGGCGACGGCGGCCAGCGGCAGCATCCAGGTCCGCGCGGGCAGCGGCGCCGCCTCGGTGACCAGCCCGTCGACGGTCGGCGCGGTGAGCGCCCCGGCCACGGCCGCCCGGTAGGTGGCCGGCTCGGCGGGCGAGGCGTACGCCAGGTCGGTGGCGGCCAGCACCAGCCGCAGCCGGTGCCCGGCGGGGAAGGTGTGGTCGACGGCGGGCAGCGCCACGGTGACGGTCTTCCCCCAGCCTCCGACCGGGGGGACCCCCGTGCCGGCCGCGTCGGCGCCGGTCACCCGGAGCGGGACGGCCAGTTGCTGCGGCAGGCTCTGCTTGCCGTCCGGCCCGACGTCGTACAGCTTGGCGAAGAGCACCGCGTCCGGCCTGTCGGCCTGTACCCGGATCGGCACGGTGGGCTGTCCGGTCAGGTGCAGCGGGCCGTCCAGCGGCGCGCTGTCGAAGGTGGCGTGCTGGCCGGGGAAGTCCAGTGAGAGCCCGGCGCCCAGGGCGGCGGCCTGGCTGAGCGCGCCGACGCCGGGCAGTGCGGAGATGTTCGGCGGGGCGCCGCCGGGCGGGTTGGCGAAGGTCTGCTCGGCGCCGGCCGTGCCGCTCTTCAGCTCGACGGTGCGCGAGCCGGTGCCGCCGAGGCCCGGGTAGGTGTCGGCGGTGGCGCCGCGCAGCACGGCCTGGAAGCCGGTGGAGTCGACCCCGCCGGTGCGGGTGACCCGGAACGCCGGCCCGGTGTCGTTCCCCGTATTCCTCAGATAGTGGTCGAACCAGGCGCTCACCCGGTCGTCGACCCGGGCGCTGGTGTCGGTGCCTCCGTCGTGCCCGCCGGCGAACCAGTCCACCGCGACCGGAGCACCGTTGGCCGCGACCGCCCGGGCGATCGCGTCGCCCTGGTCGAGTGGGAACAGCGAGTCCTGTTGGCCCTGGACGACCAGGGTGGGTGCCTTGAGCCGGGCGGCTACCGAGGACGGGCTGGAGCGCTCCAGCAGCGCGACCGCCTCCGGGTCGGCGTGCCCGGCGGTCGCGACCCGGTCGTACATCCGGCAGAGCTCGTCCAGGAACCGTCCGCAGCCGACCGTCCCGTCCCCCGCGCCGTCCTGGGGACCACCCGAGCGGGCCCCCGCCGTGGGCCGCGGCGCACCGCCGGACGGGCCGAGGTCCCCAGCGGAGCCGGTGGTGAAGAAGATCCCGGCCCAGAGCTTCTTGAACACCCCGTCCACCGCGCCCGAGCCCCGCACCCCCTGCGGGAACAGCGCGTCGGCCAGGTTCCACCAGGTGATCTGGCTGGCGACCGCGTCGATCCGGCTGTCGTAGGCGGAGCCGAGCAGCGCCACCGCCCCGCCGTACGAGGCGCCGGTGATGCCCACCCGCGGGTCGCCGGGCCCGTCCAGCTGCACCTCCGGCCGCTGGGCCAGCCAGTCGACGAGGTGCTTGACGTCCTGCACCTCGCGGTCGGGCGCGTTGAGGCCGATCTTCCCGCCGGAGTGTCCGAAGCCGCGCGCCGACCAGGTCAGCACCGCGTAGCCCTGCCGGGCCAGCTGCTGGGCCCGCTCGCGCTCGCCCTCCTTGGAGCCGCCGAAGCCGTGGCCGAGCAGGACCGCCGGGCGCGGGCTCGTCCCGGTGGTGAAGAAGGAGGTGTCCAGCTGGATCTGCCGGTCGCTGCCCGGCGTCTCCGGCATGCCGAGGAAACGATCCTCCTGGAGGACCGTCTGTTTCCCGCCGTCCGCCACGGCCACCGCCGTACCTGCGCCGGCCACCGCCACCAGGGCCACCACGCCGGCCAGCAGCCTCCGTCCGGCCGCCGTTCCGCGACCGCGCCACCGGCGCCACGCCCCACCGAGCTCCATGGTCGGTGATCGTATCCGCCGGGCCGGTAGGCGTCCGATAAGGCCGCCCGGGACATCCGCGGGCCGGACCGCATCGATTCGCCCGATTCACCCGACTACGCCCGGGTATCGTACGCACGTCCCGCCCTGCCACCGCGAAGCCCGCGAAGGCCCACCGACGACGAGGTGCCCGTGCTCCGGCCGCTGTTCACCCTGCTCGCCATCGTCGCCGCCACCCTGGTGATCGGCTGGATCGTCGACCAGGTGCTCCAGCGCGTCGCCGCCGACAACCCCGACGCCCCGGTCTGGCCGCTGCTGCGCCGCTGCCGCATCCCGCTGCAACTCGTGGTCCTCTCGGCCCTGTTGCTCGCGACCGGCCCGCTGGAGCGGATCTTCGACCTGCACGACGACAACGTGCACCACGCGGAGCTGCTCCTCCTGCTGGCCGCCCTGGGCTGGCTCACCGTCCGGGTGGTGGCGGCCGCCCTGGAGGCGCTCCTCAGCCGGTACGAGACGGTCGCCGACGACCAGGCCCGGGTGCAGCGGGTGCACACCCAGATCAGCATGCTCCGCCGGGTGGCCAGCGCGGTGATCGTGGTGGTCACCGTCGCCGTGATGCTGCTGACCTTCTCCGCGATGCGCACCATCGGCGCCAGCCTGCTCGCCTCGGCCGGCATCCTCGGCATCGTGGCCGGCATCGCGCTCCAGGGCACCCTGGGCAACTTCTTCGCCGGCCTGCAGATCGCCTTCGGCGACACCGTCCGGATCGGCGACACCGTGGTCGTCGACGGCCATCAGGGCACCGTCGAGGAGATCACCCTCTCCTACCTGGTGGTGCGGCTCTGGGACTACCGGCGGCTGATCGTCCCGGTCTCCTACTTCGTCAACAAGCCCTTCGAGAACTGGACCCGCCGCGACCCTGGCCTGCTCGCCGCGGTCGTCCTCCACCTCGACCACACCACCCCGGTCGACCGCCTCCGCACCGCCCTGCACGAGCGGCTGGCGCAGAACCCGCTCTGGGACGGCGCCGAGTGGGCCCTCCAGGTCACCGACACCACCCCGAGCACCCTCGTGGTCCGCGCCACCATGACCGCCCGCAACCCCGACGACGCCGCCCGGCTCCGCTTCGACATCCGCGAGCAGCTCATCGCCTACCTCCGCGACGAACACCCCGGCGCCCTCCCCCGCCTGCGCGTGGGAGAGCGCCCCGACGTGTCCTAGCGCCCCGACATGTCCTAACGGTGGGGCGTCCGCGGCCTACAGCACCCGCGTCATCGTCCGGTGCGGGATCCCCGCGTCCTCGTAGACCCGCCCCTCCGCCGCGTACCCGAGCCGCTCGTAGAACCCCAGCGCCTGCACCTGCGCGTGCAGCTCCACCTCACGCGCCCCGCGCCCGCGCCCGGCCGCCTCGACCGCCCGCACCAGCTCGGCGCCCAGCCCGGTCCCGCGCGCCGCCTTCACGACCGCGAGGCGCCCGAGCAGCACCCGCCCCTCCGTCCCGCCGGTCAGCTCCAGCGCCTGCGCGCCGTGGATCAGCCGGGCCGTGCCCAGGGGCTCGCCGGCCGGCCCGACCGCCAGCAGGTGCTCGGAGGTGGGGTCGAGGTGATCCCACTCCTCCTCCTCGGCGATCCCCTGCTCGACGATGAACACCTCGCGCCGGACGCCGTGCACCAGCGCCAGGTCGTCCTCGCCCTCGGCCACCCGGATCCGTACCGCGAAGGAGCTCATGTCAGCTCTCCGAGGCGATGATGTCCAGCGCCTTGCGGAGGTCCGCCGGGTACTCGCTGCCGAACTGCACCCACTCGCCGTCCGACGGGTGCTCGAAGGCCAGCGAGACCGCGTGCAGCCACTGCCGGGTGAGCCCGAGCCGCTTGGCCAGCGTCGGGTCGGCGCCGTAGGTGAGGTCGCCCACGCAGGGGTGGCGCAGCGCCGACATGTGGACCCGGATCTGGTGGGTGCGGCCGGTCTCCAGCTTGATGTCCAGCAGCGAGGCGGCGCGGTAGGCCTCGATCAGGTCGTAGTGGGTGACGGACGCCTTGCCGTCACGGGTGACCGCCCACTTCCAGTCGGAGCTGGGGTGGCGCCCGATCGGCGCGTCCACGGTGCCGCTCATCGGGTCGGGGTGGCCCTGCACCAGCGTGTGGTACTTCTTCTCGGTCACCCGGTCGTGGAACTGCCGCTTGAGGTCGGTGTACGCGCGCTCGGACTTGGCGACCACCATCAGGCCGGAGGTGCCGACGTCGAGCCGGTGCACGATGCCCTGGCGCTCGGCGGCGCCGGAGGTGGAGATGCGGTAGCCGGCCGCGGCGAGGCCGCCGATGACGGTCGGGCCGGTCCAGCCGGGACTGGGGTGCGCGGCGACGCCGACCGGCTTGTCGACGAGCACGATGTCCTCGTCGTCGTGGACGATGCGCATGCCCTCGACGTGCTCGGCGACGATCTGCACGGGCGCGGCGGGGGCGGGGATCTCGACCTCCAGCCAGGAGCCGGCGGTCACCCGGTCCGACTTGCCGGCCACGGCGCCGTCGAGCGTCACCTTGCCGTCGGCGGCCAACTCGGCGGCCTTCGTCCGGGAGAAGCCGAACATCCGGGCGAGGGCGGCGTCGAGGCGCTCGCCCTCCAGGCCGTCGGGTACGGGGAGGCTGCGGATCTGCGCTGCGGTACTCACCCGTACGAGTATGCCGGACGCGGGGCCCGGCCCCTGACCCGTCCGGTCCCGCCCCTGGGCCCGGGCGTCCTACTCGCCCTTGCCGCTGTCGGCCTTCCCGCTCTTCTCGGCCTGCTGGTGGACGGTGCCATCCGGGTTGCTGCCGCGGAAGGAGAGCAGGACGACCAGGATGCCGCCGCAGACGATCGCCGAGTCGGCGAGGTTGAAGACCGCGAAGTGCTGGACGGAGATGAAGTCCACCACGTGGCCGCGGAAGGCGCTCGGCGCGCGGAACAGCCGGTCGGTGAGGTTGCCCAGGGCGCCGCCGAGCAGCAGCCCGAGCGCGATCGCCCACGGGAGGCTGTAGAGGCGGCGGGCGATCCGCCAGATCACCACGATGACGGACGAGGCGATCACGGTGAAGACGATGGTCAGCGCCTGGCCCATGCCGAAGGCGGCCCCGGAGTTGCGGATCACCTGGAAGGTCATCACGTCGCCGATCACCTTGATCGCCGCATGGTTCTCGAGCCTGGCCACAACCAGCAGCTTGGTCCCCAGGTCGATCAGGAAGGCGACCAGCGCGACGGTCAGCAGGACGCCGATCCGCCGCCGTCCCTTCGGCGCCTCCTGCTCCGCCGGTACGGCGGTCACCTCACCGGGCTCGGCCACGGCCTCCTCCACGGCTTCGGCGGGGGTGGGGACGGCTTCGTCCCGCGTCTGGGGGGAACCTTGCGTACTGATGATCCGCTCCGCTGCCGATGGGGATCCCCCCGGTCGAAGGCGGGGGGGAGAGTGGGCCGCTGGTCACCGACCCGGGCCGGTCGGGCGACGTTACGGGGTCGAGCGTACGGCAAGCCCGACCCCCCGCGTCGTCCCGGTCAGCGGCGTTCCTGCTTGGCCTTGCACTGGACGCAGAGCGTCGCCCGGGGGAAGGCCTGCAGCCGGGCCTTGCCGATGGCCTGCCCGCAGGATTCGCAGATGCCGAAGCCGACGCCCTCCAGCCGCACGAGGGCGTGCTCGGTCTGGGCGAGGCTGTCCCGGGCGTTGTTGGCGAGGGCCAGCTCGCTCTCCCGCGAGATGTTCTTCGTACCGGCGTCCACCTGGTCGTCGCCGGCTCCGTCGTTGGAGTCACGCATCAGCCCGGTGATGGCGGCCTCGGCGGCGTCGATCTCGTTCTGCAGCCGGTCCAGCTCGCTGATCAGCTCGGCGTGCAGCTCGCGCACCTCCTCCGAGGTCCACGGGTCCTCGCCCGGGCGGACGGGAAGCTCGGCCGGGTCCACCGATTCGGCGCCGCCGCCACGGGCCGCGGTGGCGGCCGCGGTGCGGGTGCGGCCGGGAGCCACGAAGGCGGTGTCGTTGCTGGTCTTGTGCCGTGCGGTAGTGGTCACGGTCCCCTCCCCTGGTTCGCCTGCCACGGCCTTGCGTGTCCGCTTGGTGGCGGTACCCGCGCCGGTTGCCTTCTCAGCCATGGCTTCGACCCCATCTACGAACGAATCGAGCCGCCGGTTCCCGGCGGCTTCCAGTGCCGGAACGATAATCCCCATCAAAACCGGTCACAACATGACATACCGGCGCCTCATCATGATCCCACCCAGGCAGCCGCCACAGCCGCCCCGCCCCGAGCGCTGACCAGAGTTGTGCCCAGATCACTCCCGCCTAACCACCTCTCGGGGGCCGCTCCGGTGACAGCCGCAGCGACGGACGGAACCGACTTGCGGCGGCCGATACACTGGGCCTGCAAGGCGCAGATGGGACGAGTACCGACGTACGCAGCCACCAGCGACCCGGGGACGGTGCGAGCCCGGGGGCGTGCACGGCGGGAAGATCACCCCGGAGCCGCCGGAAGAACGGCCCAGGCAGTACGCCGCGGCCCACTAGACCCGGCAGCAAGCCCAAACAAGAGGGCCGCAGACAGCACCGCGGCCAAGGAGGGTGGTACCGCGGGGCGGCATGCCGTCTCGTCCCTCCGTCGGATCCCGTCCACGCATCCGCCGGAGGTAGACGCCCGCGATGAGTACCTACAACCCCGTTCCCGCGCAGGTCGACCTGCCTGCCCTGGAGCACCGGATCCTGTCGTTCTGGCAGGACAACAAGGTCTTCCAGCGCAGCCTGGAGCAGTCCGAGGGCCGCCCCGAGTGGGTCTTCTACGAGGGCCCGCCGACCGCCAACGGCATGCCCGGCGCCCACCACATCGAGGCCCGCGTCTTCAAGGACGTCTTCCCCCGCTACCGGACGATGAAGGGCTACCACGTCGCCCGCAAGGCCGGCTGGGACTGTCACGGCCTCCCGGTCGAGCTGGCCGTCGAGAAGGAGCTCGGCTTCTCCGGCAAGCAGGACATCGAGGCGTACGGCATCGCCGAGTTCAACGCCAAGTGCCGCGAGTCGGTGACCCGCCACACCGACGCCTTCACCGAGCTGACCACCCGCATGGGGTACTGGGTCGACCTCGACGAGGCCTACCGGACGATGGACCCGTCCTACGTCCAGTCCGTCTGGTGGTCGCTCAAGCAGATCTTCGACAAGGGCCTGCTGGTCCAGGACCACCGCGTCGCCCCCTGGTGCCCGCGCTGCGGCACCGGCCTGTCCGACCACGAGCTGGCCCAGGGCTACGAGACCGTGGTCGACCCGTCGGTCTTCGTCCGCTTCCCGCTGACCGGCGGCCCGCTGGCCGGCCAGGCCTCGCTGCTGGTCTGGACGACCACCCCGTGGACCCTGGTCTCCAACACCGCCGCCGCCGTCCACCCGGAGGTCACCTACGTGGTGGCCACCGACGGCAACGAGCAGCTGGTCGTCGCCGAGCCACTGCTGGCCAAGGCCCTCGGCGAGGGCTGGGAGGTCACCGGCCGGTCGTTCACCGGCGCCGAGATGGAGCGCTGGGCCTACCGCCGCCCGTTCGACCTGGTCGAGATCGAGAACGCGCACTACGTCCTCAACGCCGACTACGTCACCACCGAGGACGGCACCGGCATCGTCCACCAGTCCCCCGCCTTCGGCGCGGACGACCTGGCGACCTGCCGCCGCTACGGCCTGCCGGTGGTCAACCCGGTGCTCGCCGACGGCACCTTCGCCCCCGAGGTCCCGCTGATCGGCGGCCAGTTCTTCAAGAAGGCCGACGAGGCCCTGGTCGCGGACCTCAAGGAGCGCGGCCTGCTCTTCCGCCACCTGCCGTACGAGCACAGCTACCCGCACTGCTGGCGCTGCCACACCGCGCTGCTCTACTACGCGCAGCCGTCCTGGTACATCCGGACCACCGCCGTCAAGGACGCGCTGATCCGCGAGAACGAGGCCACCAACTGGTTCCCGGAGACGGTCAAGCACGGCCGCTTCGGCGACTGGCTGAACAACAACATCGACTGGGCGCTCAGCCGCAACCGCTACTGGGGCACCCCGCTGCCGATCTGGCGCTGCGAGGAGGGTCACCTCACCTGCGTCGGCTCGCTGGCCGAGCTCTCCGAGCTGGCCGGCACCGACCAGAGCGGCCTCGACCCGCACCGCCCGTTCATCGACGACGTCACCTTCGCCTGCCGCGAGTGCTCCGGCACCGCGACCCGGGTGCCCGAGGTGATCGACGCCTGGTACGACTCGGGCTCGATGCCCTTCGCCCAGTACGGCTACCCGTACCAGAACAAGGAGCTGTTCGAGAAGCGCTACCCGGCGCAGTTCATCTCCGAGGCGATCGACCAGACCCGCGGCTGGTTCTACACGCTGATGGCCGTCGGCACCCTGGTGTTCGACAAGAACAGCTACGAGAACGTCGTCTGCCTGGGCCACATCCTGGCCGAGGACGGCCGCAAGATGTCCAAGCACCTGGGCAACATCCTGCAGCCGATCCCGCTGATGGACCAGCACGGCGCCGACGCGGTCCGCTGGTTCATGGCGGCCGGCGGCTCGCCCTGGTCGGCCCGCCGGGTCGGCCACAACACCATCCAGGAGGTGGTCCGCAAGACCCTCCTCACCTACTGGAACACCGTCGCCTTCCAGGCCCTGTACGCCCGCACCTCCGGCTGGTCCCCCTCGGCGGCCGACCCGGCCCCGGCCGACCGCCCGCAGCTGGACCGCTGGGTGCTCTCCGAGCTGAACACCCTCGTCCGCGAGGTCGACTCGGCCTTCGAGGCGTACGACACCCAGCGCGCCGGCAAGCTGCTCTCCGGCTTCGTCGACGACCTCTCCAACTGGTACGTCCGCCGTGGCCGCCGCCGCTTCTGGCAGGGCGACGCCGCCGCGCTCGCCACCCTGCACGAGGCGCTGGAGACGGTCACCCGCCTGATGGCCCCGCTCACCCCGTTCATCACCGAGCAGGTCTGGCAGGACCTGGTCGTCCCGGTCGCCCCGGACGCCCCGGCCTCGGTCCACCTCGCCACCTGGCCGGAGGCGGACGAGACGCTGATCGACGCCGACCTCTCCCGCCACATGGCGCTGGTCCGCCGCCTGGTCGAGCTGGGCCGGGCCACCCGCGCCGAGTCCGGCGTGAAGACCCGTCAGCCGCTCTCCCGGGCGCTGATCGCCGCCCAGGGCTGGGAGGAGCTGCCGGCCGACCTGCGCGCGCAGATCGCCGAGGAGCTCAACGTCTCCACCCTGGAGTCGCTGGCGCAGGTGGGAGGCTCGCTGGTGGACACCACCGCCAAGGCCAACTTCCGTGCGCTCGGCAAGCGTTTCGGCAAGGGCGTGCAGGACGTCGCCAAGGCGGTCGCCGCCGCCGACGCCGCCGTGCTCGCCGCCGACCTGCGGGCCACCGGCACCGCCTCGGTGGAGCTGAACGGCGAGCGGATCTCCCTCTCGCCCGACGAGGTGATCATCACCGAGACCCCGCGCGAGGGCTGGGCCGTCGCCAACGAGTCCGGCGCCACCGTCGCCCTCGACCTGGCCATCACCCCGGAGCTCAAGCGCCTGGGCGTCGCCCGCGACGCGATCCGCCAGATCCAGGAGGCCCGCAAGAACTCCGGCCTGGACGTCGCCGACCGGATCGTCCTGCGCTGGCGCGCCACCACCGAGGAGACCGCCGAGGCCATCGCCGAGCACGGCCCCCTGGTCGCCGACGAGGTCCTGGCCACCGACTTCGCCGCCGGTGCCGCCGACTGGGAGTCCGAGATCTTCTCCGACGAGAGCCTCGGCCTCGCCTTCCAGCTCCGCAAGGCCTGAACCGAACCGCCGAAGCCGCCGCCACCTCCCCGGTGACGGCGGCTTCGCCGTTCCCCCACCCGCTCCCCCACCGTTCCCGGCCCGTTCCCCGGACAGACGAGGGCGCCCCCACCGTGACCCGGAGGTCACGGAGGGGGCGCCCTCGATGTACTGCGTACCGCTTAGTTGTCGCCGTCCTCGTCGATGAGGAACCCGCGCATCGGCGCCGGCGCCTGCTGCATCGGCTGCGGAGGCTGCGGACGGACGGCCGCCATCGGCTGCGTCATCCCGGCCGGCTGCATCTGCGGCGCACCGGAGTTGCCGCCCGACGCCTGCCCGCCGAAGCTCGGCGCTCCGGAGTTGCCGCCGAACGAGCTCTGCCCACCGAACGACGGCTGGTTGCCACCGAAGGACGGCTGGTTGCCACCGAAGCTCGGCGCACCGCTGCTCATCGCGGACGCACCGGCCGGAGCCATCGACGACGCGGCCGGCGGCAGCGAAGCGGTGGCCGGGATGCGCGGCGGGGCGAGCGAGTCGTCCGCCTGCGACTCCAGCTGGCGCAGCTGGGTCTCCAGGTAGGACTTCAGACGCGTGCGGTACTCACGCTCGAACGCCCGCAGGTCCTCGACCTTGCGCTCCAGCGTGGCCCGCGCGGACTCCAGCGAGCCCATCGCGACGCGGTGCTTCTCCTGCGCGTCCCGCTCCAGGGCGTCGGCCTTGGCCCGGGCGTCGCGCTCAAGGCCCTCGGCCCGGCTGCGCGCCTCGCCGACGATCTTGTTGGCCTCGGAACGGGCCTCGGAGATCGCCTGGTCGGCGGTCTGCTGGGCGAGCGCCAGCACGCGGGCCGCGCTGTCGCCACCGGGGCCCTGCTGCTGCATCGGGGCGCCGAGCGGGCCGCCCATCTGCTGCTGCTGCGGGCCGCCCATGGGGCCGCCCATCTGCTGCATCTGCTGCTGGCCCATGCCCTGGCCCATCGGGTTGCCCATCTGCTGCGGGCCACCGGGGCCGCCCATGGGCTGGAGCATCTGACCGCCCATCGGCTGGACCAGCTGCTGCTGGCCGCCCATGGTCTGGTTCATCTGCTGCTGCGGGCCGCCCATCGGGCCACCCTGGCCGGCCGGGAGCTGCGGGGCGCCGGACGGCAGGCCGAGAGGCTGGTTGCCCATCTGCTGCTGCTGCTGCGGGCCGCCCATCTGCTGCGGACCGCCGGGGCCACCCATCTGCTGCGGGCCGGGACCCTGCTGCTGGCCGGGGACCGGCGGGCCGGATATGGCGGCCGGCACGGGGGCGCCGGGACGCGAGTCCTGCGGCGGCTCCTTGCGCATGTTGGCCTGGTTCTGCGCGGCGGCACGGGTCGCGGCGGCCAGCTTGGCGCGCAGGTCCTCGTTCTCGCGGAGAAGGCGGGTCAGCTCCGCCTCGACCTCGTCGAGGAAGGCATCGACCTCGTCCTCGTCATAGCCTTCGCGCAGGCGGACGGTCGTGAACTGCTTGTTCCGAACGTCCTCGGGGGTCAATGGCATCTCTTCACCTCAACGTGATCGTCGGCACACCGGCATCCTGTCGCATCGCTCACCTACGACTAGGGCCGCACAAGCGAGATCAGGACATACACAATGATCATCAGTACGAAGAAGGACAGGTCGAGCGCCACGCCCCCGAGACGCAACGGCGGGATGAACCGCCGAAGAAGCTTGAGCGGCGGATCCGTGACAGTGTACGTGGCCTCCAGGACCAGGACCATGGCCTTGCCGGGCCGCCACGAACGCGCGAACTGGAACACCCAGTCCATCACCAGCCGCACAAGCAGGAACACCAGGAAGACGGTCAGCGCGTAATAGAGCACCGCCCACACGATCCCCATCGCGCTTCCCTCTCCCCGCGTTCTCGGCCCTTGGGCCCTGCTGCCTGTCGCTAACTCACTGTCGATCAGATCCACACGTAAAGTCGTGGCCGGGTCAGCTCTGGTTGAAGAACCCACCCTCGGCGATCCGAGCCTTGTCCTCCGCCGTGACATCGACGTTAGCAGGCGACAGCAGGAACACCTTCTGTGTCACGCGCTCGATACTGCCGTGCAGACCGAAGACGAGTCCAGCGGCGAAGTCTACGAGGCGCTTCGCGTCAGTGTCGTCCATCTCGGTCAAATTCATGATCACCGGGGTCCCGCCACGGAACTGTTCCCCGATGGTACGGGCCTCGTTGTAGGTCCGGGGGTGCAGCGTGGTGATGCGGTAGGGCTCTCGTTCGTTCACTACCTTGGGCATGATCACCGGGGCGCTCTTCTCCAGGTTGTGGCGGCGTTCGGGTGTGATGGACGACACTGGGGCCATCCTCGGAGTCTCCTGCCGGATCGGGACCGCGGCCGGCACGGGCTGCGGCGTGATCGAGGAGACCGGGGCGGGCGCCGGAGAGGCCGGCCGGGGGATGTCCTCCGTCCGCCCGGTGCGAATCGGCTCGGGGTCCGCGTCGTAGTCGTCGTCGGGGTCGTACCCCTGACCGTCGTACGTCTCGTCCTCCACGAGGCCGAGGTAGACCGCCATCTTGCGCATTGCGCCGGCCATGCTCCTGTCTCCTCCGCTCATGTCCACCTCGCTGCGCTCGGTGGCTGCTTCGCGAACGCGCACCTTCCGATGGTCGCTCGCTCCGCTCGCTCTGCGGACCGGCTCCGTCCCGGCGGCCAGGCCGTACGACCCTGCCTGCGGATTCCGCGACCCGCCCACGACTGCCCGTCAGGCCGGCGGCCGGTCAGAAGTCGTGGGTGGGGGCCGCGGAGCTGCGATCCACGGTTCGCTAGCGCTCTGGAAAGCTGCTAGTTTCTGTCCTATTTTGTCCTGCAGTCTGATCTACTACCCGGTGACGTTACCCGAGGGGTGACCGCACTCCGAGTACCGCCGTTCCGACGCGCACATGTGTCGCCCCGGCAGCAACGGCCTGCTCCAGATCACCACTCATTCCTGCGGAAACCATGGTGGCAGCAGGATGGGCCGTCCGTACGGCGGTTGCGATTTCCGCCAGCCGCTCGAACGCCCGGCCCGGGTCTCCGGCGAGCGGTCCGGCGAGCGGCGCGACGGTCATCACACCGTCCAGCCGGAGCCCGGGCGTCTGCGCGATCGCGTCGGCCAGCGCCTCGACCTCCGCCGGGGCGACCCCGGCCCGACCCTCGCCCTCGCCCTGCTCCTTCTCCAGCGCGACCTGGACCAGGCACCCGAGCTCCGGCCGCTCGGCCGCCCGCACCGCCGCGGAGAGCGATTCGACCAGCCGCAGCCGGTCCACCGAGTGCACATGGTTCGCGTACCGGACCACCGAGCGGACCTTGTTGGTCTGCAGCTGGCCGACGAAGTGCCAGTCCAGCGGAAGGTTTCTGCACTGCTCCGCCTTGGGAGCGGCGTCCTGGTCGCGGTTCTCCGCGACGTCGGTGACGCCCAGTGCGGCCAACAGCGCGGTGTCCTCGGCCGGGTAGGTCTTGGTGACGACGACCAGCCTCACCTCGTCACGCGGCCGCCCGGCGGCCGCACAGGCGTCGGTGATCCGGCGCTCGACGACGTCGAGGTTGGTCCCGAGTTCCTCGAACCGGGCCCGCTGGCCCTCCGTCAGAGCCGCGAGGAATTCCCGACCGCCCGGGAACGGTCCGTAGATGTCGTTCGTCATGAGATCTCAGAGCCCAACCAGACGTAGCTCGCGAGCCGGCCCGTGCGCTGCTCGCGGCGGTAGGAGTAGTGATCGGAGGATTCGAGGGTGCAGACCGATGATCGCACCAACTCGGTGACTCCCGCAGCGGCCAGCTGAGCCGCCACTCCTTCCGGCAGGTCCAGGGCAGGCGTGCCCCAGGAGGTCTCGGCGTACGCGGCCGGCACCAGCCCGGCGACTTCGGCGCGCAGCCCGGCCGGCACCTCGTAGCAGCGGCCGCAGACCGCGGGCCCGATCGCGGCGGTGATCCGCCCCGGCTCGGCGCCCAGCTCCACCATGGCCGCGACCACCGCCGGCACCACTCCTGCGGCGAGCCCGGGCCGGCCCGCGTGGGCCGCCCCCGCCACGCCCGCCACCGGGTCGGCCAGCAGGACGGGGGTGCAGTCGGCGGTCAGTACCGCCAGCGCCAGCGGCCGGTCGGTGACCACCGCGTCCACCCTCGGGGCCTCCCCCGCCGGCTGGCGCTCCGTCACGACGGCGACGTCCGCGCCGTGCACCTGGTTCATCCAGACCACGTCCGCGGGGTCGAGCC
The DNA here is from genome assembly GCF_055588525.1 of Kitasatospora sp. NPDC041988. Taxonomy (NCBI): domain Bacteria; kingdom Bacillati; phylum Actinomycetota; class Actinomycetes; order Kitasatosporales; family Streptomycetaceae; genus Kitasatospora; species Kitasatospora sp. NPDC041988. Next base: position 211,690 of record NZ_JBVJCO010000002.1, on the reverse strand, counting down.
CCAGCGAGCGGGCCGCGATTGCCCGGTTCTCCCGGACGGCGGCCGGGTCGTCCCCCACCGCGCCGCCGAGGTTCAGTCCCCCGTACGGCGAAGTGCTCACCCCGCCCCACCGGGTGGTGAAGGCGAAGTGAGCACCGTTGCGGGACGTGCGATCGATCACTTAAGGAAGTCCGGGACGTCGAGCTCCTCCGCGGGGCTCTCCACGAACGGCTGGCGGGCGGGCTGCACCTGCGGGGGCACCGGGGCCGCGGTCGCGGTGGACGGGGCCTCGGCCGAACGCGGCGAGCCGGCGGTCTCACCCTCCGGGCGGGCCGTCACCGAGCCGATGCTCCCGTACGAGGGCCGGGTCGCCGGGCGCTCGGGGGCGGGGGCCGACGTGGCGGCCGGGGCCGACTGGCCGGCCTTGACCACCGGGTCGCGGACGATGGCCGGCGGCTGGCCGCCGTCGAAGCCCGCGGCGATCACGGTGACACGGACCTCGTCGCCGAGCGCGTCGTCGATGACCGCACCGAAGATGATGTTGGCCTCGGGGTGCGCGGCCTCGCTGACCAGCTGGGCGGACTCGTTGATCTCGAACAGGCCGAGGTCGGAGCCGCCGGAGATGGAGAGCAGGACGCCGCGGGCGCCGTCGATCGAGGCCTCCAGCAGCGGCGAGGAGATCGCCATCACGGCGGCGGCCTTGGCGCGGTCCTCCCCGCGGGCGGAGCCGATGCCCATCAGCGCCGAGCCGGCGTCCGACATGACGGACTTGACGTCGGCGAAGTCGAGGTTGATCAGGCCCGGGGTCGTGATCAGGTCGGTGATGCCCTGGACGCCGGAGAGCAGCACCTGGTCGGCGGAGCGGAACGCGTCCAGCACGCTGACCTGGCGGTCCGAGATGGACAGCAGCCGGTCGTTGGGGATCACGATCAGGGTGTCGACCTCTTCGCGCAGGCCGGCGATGCCGTCCTCCGCCTGGTTGGCGCGACGCCGGCCCTCGAAGGTGAAGGGGCGGGTGACCACGCCGATGGTCAGCGCACCGAGCGAGCGGGCGATGTTGGCCACGACGGGCGCGCCGCCGGTGCCGGTGCCGCCGCCCTCGCCGGCGGTGACGAAGACCATGTCGGCCCCCTTGAGGACCTCCTCGATCTCCTCGCGGTGGTCCTCGGCGGCCTTCCGGCCGACCTCGGGGTTGGCGCCGGCGCCGAGGCCCCGGGTGAGTTCACGGCCCACATCGAGCTTGACGTCGGCGTCGCTCATCAGGAGGGCCTGCGCATCGGTGTTGATCGCGATGAACTCGACGCCCTTGAGACCGACCTCGATCATCCGGTTGATGGCGTTGACACCACCGCCGCCGATACCGACGACCTTGATGACTGCGAGGTAGTTCTGCGGTGCTGCCACGTCGAAGGCCTCTCGCCTCGAATTTCCGGGTCGGCCCGACTCCCGGTGGGGTGTCGTTCCGACGGATGTCGATGGGTAGGGAGCCTGGTTTCTGACTGAATGTCTGAAATGCCGACCGCCGACCCCAACCCTAAACTTGACCTTTAGGGTTAGTCCTGCGCCCCCGTCACATCACCAGGGGACACAGTCTGGTGACACAGGACACTAGGTGGCCCCGGGCACGTGTTTCAACGAACACGCCGAGCTTCCCTTTTTCTTTTGAGCCTATGTGATCATCAACCAGCTTATGAAACCGGGGTGACCACCAAGGGTCAGGCCGACACGAAACCCGCGTCAACCCCTCCCCCAGACAGAGAACCTACCGGATCATCCGGACACCGCCGGCGCCTCCGGAGCGCTGACATCGAAGTTCGTACCCTTCTGATGCAGCAGCGCCACCAGCACCCGGGCCTTGCGATCAGTCTGCTCCGGACTCCCCCAGCGGACCGTCGCACCCCCGCTGAGCTGCAGCTGGATGTCGTCGTAGGAGTGAACCAGCACCGCCCCGGCCCGCTGCCGGACCTCGGCGGGCAGGCCGGCGGCCACCGCCACCGCGCCCTGCACCAACTGCGAACGGGTGATCACCGAGTCCGCGTCCCGGGCCGGCTGACCGAGCCGCAGCTCGACCACCGGCACCCCCTCGGGGGCGGTCGCCTCGGTGGCGAAGCTCACGCCGCCCGCGTCGACCTGGGTGAACTGGCCGTCCTCCCCCTTGACGGCGGCGACCGCCTTGCGTTGGACGATCTTCACCTGCAGCGTGTGCGGCCAGCCGCGCCAGACCTCGGCCCCGGCCACCCGCGGGATCGCCTTCACCCGCCGCTCGACGTCGGCCAGGTCCACCCGGGCCAGCGGGCCGTCGCCGACCTCGCCGATCGCCGCGCGGACCTGGCCGACCGTCAGCTTGTCGTCCTGAACACCCTGCACCGAGACGCTGCGCACGTCCAGGACCGACGAGAGGAACACCAGCCAGGCCAGCACGCCGAGCACCACGGCGCCGAGCGCGCCCAGCACCACGATGCCCCGCCGGGAGAGCCGGAGCCGGGGAGCGTACTCCTCGGCCTCCAGCTCCTCCTCCAGAGGGTCGGCGAGCCGGCCGTCAGCCACGTCGGCGACCACCTCGGGCGGCCTCGATCGCCTCGTACACCATGCCGACCAGCAGCTCGTCGGCGTCCCGGCGGCCGAACTCGGCGGCGGCGCGGCTCATGTCCCAGAGCTTCTGCGGGTCGGTGAGCACCGGCAGCACGTTCTGCAGCACCCAGTCCGGGGTCAGCTCCGCGTCGTCGACCAGCAGGCCGCCGCCGGCCTTGACCATCGGCTGGGCGTTCAGCCGCTGCTCGCCGTTGCCGATCGGCAGCGGGACGAAGGCGGCGGGCAGGCCGACGGCGGCCAGCTCGGCCACCGTCATGGCGCCGGCCCGGCAGAGCATCAGGTCGGCGGCCGCGTAGGCGAGGTCCATCCGGTCCACGTACGGCACCGGGCGGTAGGGCGGCATCCCGGGGATGTCGTCCACCTGCGGCAGCTCGTTCTTCGGGCCGACCGCGTGCAGGATCTGGACGCCGTACTGCTGGAGCCGCGGCGCGATCGCGGTGACGGTCTCGTTGAGCCGGCGGGCGCCCTGCGAGCCGCCGGAGACCAGCAGGGTGGGCAGCCGCTGGTCGAGGCCGAAGTAGTGCCGGGCCTCCGGGCGGGACGCGTTGCGGTCCAGCGTGGCGATGGTCCGGCGCAGCGGGATGCCGATGTACCGGGAGTCGCGCAGCTTGCTGTCCGGCGTGGAGACGGCGACGAAGTCGCTGTACCGGGCGCCGATCTTGTTGGCCAGGCCGGGCCGGGCGTTGGCCTCGTGCACCACGATCGGCACGCCGGCCCGCTTGGCGGCCAGGTAGGCCGGCATCGCGACGTAGCCGCCGAAGCCGACCACGACGTCGGCGTTGACCCGCTCGATGATCTCCTGGGCGGCCCGGACGGTGCCGCGCAGCCGGCCCGGGACGGTGATCAGCTCGGGGGTGGGCTTGCGGGGCAGCGGGACGGCCGGGATCAGTTCCAGCTGGTAGCCGCGCTCGGGTACCAGCCGGGTCTCCAGACCGCGTTCGGTGCCCAGGGCGGTGATCCCGATGGACGGGTCGTGCCTGCGGAGGGCGTCCGCGAGGGCGAGGGCCGGCTCGATGTGACCGGCGGTCCCCCCGCCGGCGAGTACGACATGCACCGAAATTCACCGCTCCCTGCGCGCCGGCACCGGGGCCGGGCGCGCTGTGGTTCGTCGTCGTGGCAGCACCCGGGCCAGTCGTCTCCTGATCCGGGAGTTCTTGCTCCGGGCGGCCAGGGCCGCCTTCGCGCCCGAGGTGCTGCGTGCGAGGCAGAGCAGCACACCGATCGCGGACATGGCCGACAGCATGGCGGAACCGCCGTAGGAGAACAGCGGGAGCGGGACGCCCGCGATGGGCAGCAGTCCCAGCGCCGACCCGAGGTTGATCACGGCCTGCGCCATGATCCACGTGGTGGCGGCTCCCGCGGCGTACCTGACGAAGGGGTCCTTCGTACCGATGGCCACACGGATACCCGCGTAGCCTAGTGCCGCAAAGAGACCGATCACCGACAGCGTCCCCACCAGTCCCAGTTCCTCGCCGGTCGCGGCGAAGATGAAGTCGGTGTGCGCCTCCGGGAGCTGGCCCCATTTCTCGACGCCGGCGCCGAGCCCGGAGCCGAAGAGACCGCCGAGCCCGAACGCCTGAATGCCGTGCAGGGCCTGGAAACAGGCGCCGGCCGGGTCGAGCTTGGTGACGCCGATGCAGGCGAGCCGTTCGGCCCGGTGCGGGACGGTCACCACCAGGGCGGTGCAGACCACGACGGCGACGCCGAGGGTGGCCACGAACAGCCGCAGCGGGGCGCCGACCATCCAGAGCAGGCCGAACAGCATGGCCACCAGGATCATCGAGGTGCCCATGTCACCGCCGAGCATGATCATCGCCAGCAGCAGCAGGGCGCCCGGGACCAGCGGGACGAGCAGGTGCTTCCACTGGTCGAGGGTGCCGTTCTTCTGTTTGCGGGCGAGCAGGTCGGCGCCCCAGAGCACCAGGGCGAGCTTGGCGAACTCGGACGGCTGGAACTGGAAGAAGCCCAGATCCAGCCAGTTCCGGTTGCCGTTGACCTCCACCCCGATGCCGGGGACGGCGACCAGCGCCAGCGCGCCGATCACCCCGAACATCACCGGGTAGGTGATCACCCGCAGCACCGCGACCGGCACGGACGCGAAGCCGATCAGCAGGACGAGGCCGAGCATCGCCGCGACCAGCTGCTTGAGGAAGTAGAACTGCGACGAGCGGTGCTGGCCCAGGGCGAGGATCTGCGAGGCGGAGAAGACCATCAGCAGGCCGAGCACCACCAGCAACAGCGTCGAGCCGATGATCAGCAGATAGGGCGTCAGCGGCCGGTCCAGCGTGTACCGCAGGCGGGCCCGGAAGGCCTGTACGCGGGCCACCGGGCCGGCCGACTTGTAGGCGGTCGTGGTGGCCGAGATCACCCGCCACGGATCGGCCGGGCTCTTCTCCGGCGCACCGGTACCGCCCGCCCTGCCCTGCCCCGCCACCACGCCCTGCTCTCCTCTTCGTACGCCTCGCCCCGGCCGAGGGTGTACCCGTCGTGCTAGGGCTTGCCCGCCAGCTCCCGGACCGCCGCCGCGAAGAGGTCGCCGCGCTCGCCGTAGTTGGTGAACATGTCCATCGAGGCGCAGGCCGGCGCCAGCAGCACCGTGTCACCCGATTGGGCGAGCGACGTGGCCGCGCGGACCACCTCGGTCATCGCCACCGCGCCAGTCTGGCCCTCGGCCGCCTCGATCACCGGGACATCCGGCGCGTGTCGCGCCAGCGCCTCCCGGACCAGCGCGCGGTCCTCACCGATCAGCACCGCGCCGCGCAGTCGCTCGGCCGCGCCCTGGACGAGGTCGTCGAAGGTGGCGCCCTTGGCCAGGCCGCCGGCGATCCAGACGATCGGCCGGTACGCGGCCAGCGAGGCAGCGGCGGCGTGGGTGTTGGTGGCCTTCGAGTCGTCGATGTACGTGACGCCGTCGACCACGCCGACCTCGGCGATCCGGTGGGCGTCCGGGCGGAAGGCCCGCAGCCCCTCGCGGACGGCCTTCGGGTCGACCCCGTACGCCCGGGCGAGGGCGGCGGCGGCGAGCGCGTTGGCGATGTTGTGCGGGGCCGGCGGGTTGACGTCCTCGACCGAGCCCAGCTCGGCGGCGTTCTGGGCCCGGTCCGCCACGAAGGCGCGGTCCACCAGCAGGCCGTCGACCACGCCGAAGTTCGACAGGCCGGGCGCGCCGAGGCCGAAGCCGACCGCGCGGCAGCCCTCCTCGACGTCGGCCTCGCGGACCAGCGCCTCGGTGGCAGGGTCGGCCAGGTTGTACACGCAGGCGACGACGTTGCCCTCGAAGATCCGGCCCTTGTCGGCGGCGTACGCCTCCATCGAGCCGTGCCAGTCCAGGTGGTCCGGCGCCAGGTTGAGGACGGCCGCCGAGTACGGGCGCAGCGAGGGCGCCCAGTGCAGCTGGTAGCTGGAGAGCTCGACCGCGAGCACGTCGTACGGCTCCTCGGCGAGCACCGCGTCCAGCACCGAGACCCCGACGTTGCCGACGGCGGCGGTGCGCTTGCCGGCGGCGGCGAGGATCGAGGCCAGCATCTGGACGGTGGTGGTCTTGCCGTTGGTGCCCGTGACGGCCAGCCAGGGGGCGGGCTCGCCGGTGGACGGCAGCGGCTTGCGCAGGCGCCAGGCCAGCTCGACATCGCCCCAGACCTCGACGCCGGCCGCGTCGGCGGCGGCGAACAGCGGGCTGCTGGGCGGCCAGCCGGGCGAGGTGACGACCAGCCGGGTGCCCTCGGGCAGGCTGTCGCCGTCGCCAAGGCGGACGGTGATGCCCTGCGCCTCCAGCTCGGCGGCGCGCGCCCGCAGGCCCTCGCCGGCGCCGCCGTCCACGACGGTGACGCGGGCGCCGAGGCCGTGCAGGACGCGGGCGGCGCTGATCCCGGAGACGCCGAGGCCGGCGACGGTGACCGGCAGCCCGGTCCAGTCGGGGTTGGTCATCCGGTCACCCATCCCGCGTAGAAGAGGCCGAGTCCGACGGCCACGCAGAGGCCCTGGATGATCCAGAACCGGACCACGATCAGGACTTCGGTCCAGCCCTTGAGTTCGAAGTGGTGCTGCAGCGGGGCCATCTTGAAGACGCGCTTGCCGGTCATCCGGAAGGAGCCGACCTGGATGATCACCGAGAGGGTGATGATCACGTAGAGGCCGCCGAGCAGCGCGAGCAGCAGCTCGGTGCGGGAGCAGATCGCCAGGCCGGCCAGGGCGCCGCCGAGGGCGAGCGAGCCGGTGTCACCCATGAAGATCTTGGCGGGCGAGGTGTTCCACCAGAGGAAGCCGAAGCAGGAACCCATCAGGGCGGCGGCGACCACCGCGAGGTCCAGCGGGTCGCGGACGTCGTAGCAGTTGGCGGTGGCGGAGATCGTGTACGCGCAGCTCTGGCCGTACTCCCAGACACCGATGAAGGTGTAGGCGCCGAAGACCATCACCGAGGCGCCGGTGGCCAGGCCGTCCAGACCGTCCGTCAGGTTCACGCCGTTCGACATCGCGGCGATCATGAAATAGGCGAAGATGACGAACAGCACCGGCCCGATGGACCACTTGAAGTCCCGGACGAAGGACAGGTGGTCGGAGGCGGGCGTGAGCCCCCGGTCGTCGGCGAACTGCATCGCCAGGCCGGCGAAGGCGAGGGCCACCGCCGACTGGCCGACCAGCTTCGCCTTGGCCCGCAGACCGAGCGAGCGGCGCTTGACGACCTTGATGTAGTCGTCCAGGAAGCCGACCAGGCCCAGACCGACCGTCAGGAACAGCACCAGCAGCCCGGAGATCGTCGGGCTTTCGCCCGTTATCGCCTTGGTGGCGAAGTAGGCGATGAGCGTCGCCAGGATGAAGGCGATGCCGCCCATCGTGGGCGTGCCCTTCTTGCTGTGGTGCGCCTTGGGGCCGTCGTCGCGGATGTACTGGCCGTAGCCGTGCCGGGCGAGAAGCTTGATCAGGGCCGGCGTGCCGAGCAGCGACAGGATCAGACCGATCATGCCGGAGAAGAGGATCTGCTTCATTTACGCAGCACCGTCCGCGAGCAGCGCCTCGGCAACCTTCTCCAGCCCCACCGAACGGGAGGCCTTCACCAGGACCACATCCCCCGGCAGCAGCTGACTGCGCAGCAGCTCGACAGCCGCGTCCGCGTCGGACACCAGCACCGACTCCTCACCCCACGAACCTTCGTTCCTCGCGCCCAGTTCCATACAGGCCGCCTCGCGCCCGCCGACCGCCACCAGCTTGGTGACGTCCAGCCGTACCGCGAGCCGCCCGATGGCGTCGTGCTCGGCCAGGCTCTCCTCGCCGAGCTCCCGCATCTCGCCGAGCACCGCCCAGGTCCGGCGGCGCTCCGGGCCACGCCCCCCCATCGAGACCAGCGCCCGCAGCGCGGCCCGCATCGAGTCGGGGTTCGCGTTGTAGGCGTCGTTGACGACGGTGACACCATCGGCCCGGTCGACGACCTCCATGCGCCAGCGGGACAGCGCACCCGCCTCGCTCAGTGCTTCGGCGGTGTCGTCGACGGACATCCCGAGCTCCACCGCCACCGCAGCGGCGGCGAGGGCGTTCGAGACGTGGTGCTCACCGTACAGGCGCAGGTGCACGGGTGCGGAACCGGCCGGGGTGGTCAACGTGAACGATGGCCGTCCGGTGGAGTCCAGGCGAACATCCTGTGCCCGGACATGGGCGTCCGGGGACTCCCCGAAGAGGACCACCTTGGCCTTGGTCCGGGAGGCCATCGCGCGCACCAGGCGGTCGTCGGCGTTGAGGATCGCCGCGCCGTCCGCGGGCAGCGCCTCGACCAGCTCGCCCTTGGCCTCGGCGATCGCCTCCTGGGAGCCGAACTCGCCGACGTGCGCGGTGCCCACGTTCAGCACCAGGCCGATCCGGGGCGGGGTGATCGAGGTGAGGTACTCGATGTCGCCCTTGTGCCGGGCACCCATCTCCATCACCAGGTGCCGGGTGCCGGCTTCGACCCGCAGCGCGGTCATCGGGTGGCCGATCTCGTTGTTGAGCGAGCCGGGCGGGTAGACGGTCTCGCCGCGGCGCTGGAGCAGCTGGGCGATCAGGTCCTTGGTGCTGGTCTTGCCGGCCGAGCCGGTCAGCGCGACCACGGTGGTGGCCTCGGCCCGGGCGACCACCGTGCGGGCCAGCTTGCCGAGCGCGTCGACCACGCTGTCGACCAGGACGGCGGGCACGCCGACCGGGCGGGAGGCGAGCACGGCGACGGCGCCGGCCGCGACCGCCGTCCGGGCGTAGTCGTGGCCGTCCACGTGCTCGCCGACGAAGGCGGCGAAGAGGCCGCCGGGGCGCACCTTGCGGGAGTCGACCTCGACCGGGCCGGTCACCGGGGTGTCGGGGTCGGCGCCGTCCAGGGTGCCTCCGACTGCTGCGGCCACCTCGGCGAGGGTCAGTGCGATCACGGCTGCTCTACTCCTCCGGTGCCCCGGGCGGCCGTGGTCTGCGTGATGGATTCACGCAGCACCTCCCGGTCGTCGAAGGGGCGGATCTCGTCTCGTACGTACTGGCCGAGCTCGTGGCCCTTGCCGGCCACCAGCACGGTGTCCCCGGCCTGGGCGCGGGCCACCGCGAGGTGGATCGCCTCGGCGCGGTCAGGCACCACCAGAACGGCGCCGCGCTCGGCCTCGGGCACCGAGGCGGCGCCGGTCAGCATGGTGGCGAGGATCGCCAGCGGGTCCTCGCTGCGCGGGTTGTCGCTGGTCAGCAGGGCGGTGTCGGCCAGGCGGGCGGCGATGGCGCCCATCGGGGCGCGCTTGTGCGGGTCGCGGTCGCCGCCGCAGCCGACCACCACGTGCAGCCGGCCCTTGGTGACCTCGCGCAGCGAGCCGAGGACGGCCTGCAGCGCGTCCGGCTTGTGGGCGTAGTCGACCACCGCGACGTACGGCTGTCCGGCGTCGACCCGCTCCAGCCGGCCCGGAACTCCGGGCACCGCGGCGATCCCGGCGACGGCCTGCTCCAGCGGCAGCCCGGCGGTGACCAGCAGGGTGATCGCGGCCAGCGCGTTGGCGACGTTGAACGGGCCTGGCAGCGGGACGGCCGCGTCGGCCGCGGCGCCGTCGGGGCCGAGCACCCGGAAGGTCGAGCCGACCGGGCCGAGCTGGACGTCCACCGCCCGCCAGTGGGCTTCGGCCGCGCCGGTGGCGGAGAAGGAGGTGACCGGGATCTTCGCCTCGGCGACCAGCCGGCGCCCGTACGGGTCGTCCAGGTTGACCACCCCGCGGCGGGACTTGCCGGGCTGGAAGAGCCGGGCCTTCGCCTGGAAGTAGTCCTCCATGTCCGGGTGGAAGTCGAGGTGCTCGGGGGTGAGGTTGTTGAACAGCGCGACGTCGTAGACCACGCCGTCGGTGCGGCCGAAGACCAGCGCGTGGCTGGAGACCTCCATGGTCACCGCGTCCGCGCCGCGCTCGCCCATGACGGCGAGGATCGCGTGCAGGTCGGTCGCCTCGGGGGTGGTCCGCTCGCTCTTGATCCGCTCGCTGCCGACCCGCATCTCGACGGTGCCGATCACGCCGGGGTGGCGCCCGGCTCCGCGCAGGCCGCCCTCGACCAGGTAGGACGTGGTGGTCTTGCCGTTGGTGCCGGTCAGCCCGATCATCAGCAGCCGCTCGGAGGGCCGGCCGTAGACCGCGGCGGCCAGCTCGCCCATCCGGGCCCGCGGCCGGTCGACCACCAGCAGCGGCAGACCGGTACCGGCCGCCAGCTCGGCTCCGGCCGGGTCGGTGAGCAGCGCCACCGCGCCCGCCGCGGCGGCCTGGGCGGCGAAGGCCGCGCCGTGGTGGTTGGCACCGGGGAAGGCCACGTACACATCGCCCGGGCGCACCGCGCGGGAGTCGTGGGTGACGCCGGTGACCGGGCCCCCCTCGACCGGCGCGAGGCCGAGCAGACGGGCCAGCTCGGCGAGCGGCTTGGCCTCGGCCCGGGCGGGGCGGGGCGGGCTCACGGTGGTTTGATCGGGTTTCGGCACGGCGGGAAGGCTATCCGCCGAAGGGTGCCCAGGGCCAAACCGGGCCCGCGCCGTGCCGTCGTCCCGCCCGGCCCGCTGGTTGCTCATGGTCGATCACGGCTTCCACTCGACGGCCAGGTTGGGCGCCTCGCTACCGCTCGGCGGGACCTGCAGGGTCTTCAGGGTGAACTCCATCACCTGTTTGAACACCGGGCCGCAGAGCTGGCCGCCGAAGTGGCCGTTGACCGGGTCCTGGATGACGCAGGAGACGGTGACCCGCGGCTGGTCGGCCGGGGCGAAGCCGATGAACGACGCGGTGTACCCGCGGTAGCCGCCGGCCTTCGGGTCCACCCGGTTGGCGGTGCCGGTCTTGCCGGCCACCCGGTAGCCGGGGATGGCCGCCTTGCCGCCGGTGCCCTGCTCGTCGGTGACGACGGACTCCAGCATCTCGGTGAGGGTCTTCGCGGTCTGCTCGCTGACCACCCGCGACTCGGCCCCGGGAGCGGCCGGCGTGTACCGGCCGTCCGGCGTGGTGGTGCCCTGGACGATGCTGGGCGTGACCCGCACCCCGCCGTTGGCGATGGTGGAGAACACCGAGGTCGCCTGCAGGGCGTTGACCGACAGGCCCTGGCCGAACGGGATGGTGTACTGCTTGGACGCCTTCCAGTCCTCCGGCTTGTCCAGCAGGCCGGCGGTCTCGCCGGGGAAGCCCAGGCCGGTCTGCTGCCCGATGCCGAACTTGCGGAGGTAGTCGTGGAGCACCTGGTTGGCCTCGGGCTGGGTCGCGCCGAGCGTCTGGGCGGCCTCGATGGTGCCGATGTTGGAGGACTTGGCAAGGACCCCGGCCAGGGTCAGGTACCAGGTCGGGTGCTCGACGTCGTCCTTGAACGCCACGTCGCCGCGGACCAGCGGGTACGGAACGGTCACCTTGGTGTCCCAGGTGGCCTTGCCGGTGTCCAGCACGGCGGCCATGGTCATCAGCTTGGCCGTGGAGCCGGGCTCGTAGGCGTCCTGCAGGGCCGCGTTGCCGAGCTGGGAGGACTTGGCGCTGCTCAGGTCGTTGGGGTTGAAGCCGGGTGAGGTGGCCATCGCCAGGACCTGGCCGGTCTTCACGTCCTGGACGACGACGTAGCCCTTCTCCGCCCCGGCGTTGGCGACCTGGTCGGTGATGGCACGCTGGGCCGCCCACTGGATGTCCCGGTTGATGGTCAGCCGCAGGTCGGTGCCGGGCACGGCCGGGTCCAGCGAGCCCCCTGCGGTCGGCACCAGCCGGCCGCCGGACTGGGCGTAGCTGCTGTGGCCGTCCTTGCCGGCCAGCACCTTCTGGTACTGCGACTCCAGGCCGCCGGCGCCCTCGCCCTCCGCGTTGACGAAGCCGACCACGTTGGCGGCCAGCCCGTCCGAGGGGTAGACCCGCTTCTGGGTGTCCCGGTTGAAGACCCCGGCCAGCGGGTTGAAGCACTCGTTGTCCAGCCTGGTCCGCCCGCCCTCCTCCGCGGGCTTGTTCAGCAGGCGCCGCTGGGCCACGCAGGCCCGGGAGTTGGCCTGCTTCTCCAGGGTCGACTTGAGGTCGCTGATCTGGTTCTTGACGTCCGGGGTCTGCTGGGCGGCGAGCCGCTTGTAGCGGCTCTTGGGGGTGCGCAGGTCGGCGGCGATCTTCTCCTTGGGCAGGCCGAGGATCGGCGCGAGCAGTGCGGCCGCCTGCTCGGGTGCGTCGGGGATGCCGGCCGAGCCCGGGGTGAACATGGCCGGGTCGGCGGTGATGTCGTACGCGTCGACGGTGGTGGCCAGCGCCACGCCGTCGGCGGACGTTATCGAGCCGCGCTCGGCGGTGATCGGGATGTCCAGGTAGCGGTTGGTGTTGGCGTCGGCGGCCAGCGCGTCGGAGTCCAGCAGTTGGAGCTGGACCAGGCGGCCGGCGAAGACCGAGAACACCAGGGAGAGCGCCACGGTGACCACCCGGAGCCGGCGGCGCGAGTCGGCCAGCCGGATCGGCTTGGGCTGCGGGCGCTGCGGCGGGCGGGACTTCGGACGCGGCCGGCCGGACGCCTGGCCGCGGACCGGCGGGCGGGCCTCGGGGCGGCGCTGCTGCGGCGTCCGGGGGGCCTTGCCCTGCTGGCTCCGGGCCGGCTGGGCCTTGGCCGGCTGCTTCGCGGGCTGTGCCTTCGGGGGCTGCTGCGACCGCGCGGGCTGCGGCTTGGCCGGCTGCTGCCTGGCGGCCTGGGGCCGGCCGGGCTGTGCCTTGCCGGACTGGGCGCGCGGGGCCTGGCGCGGCGCGGCGCCCTTGGCGGCGGGCCGGGGACGGCCGGTGCCGCCGCCTCCGGACGGCTGTCGTGGCGTACTCATGCGCCCACCTCGCTGCACTCGGCGAGCGCTTCGCGCACCCTCTGACCGACCCGCTCGCTACGCTCGTTCATCGGCCCGCACCCCCGGTCGCGGTCTGCGCCGGCTGCGGCGCGGCGGGCGCGGGGGCGGCGGGGTTGATCTGGACGGTGGTGTCGCCGCCGGCCGCGGGGGCCGTCGGCGCGGCGGCACCCGGCTGGGCGCTCGGCGAGGGCTGCGGCTTCCCGGGCCACGGTTCGACGGTGGACCGTTTCACCGGCTGGCTGTCCTGGGCCGCGCCGGGCGTCCCGAGCACCTTGCCGCCGTTCGGGACGTCCAGGAAGGCCATCCCGCCGGCCGGCACCATGCCCAGCTCGGCGGCCCGGCGCGCCAGCGCGTCCGGCGCGGAGTTCTGGTCGATCTGGTGCTGGAGGCCCTGCTGCTCGTCGGTGAGCACGGTGGTCTGCCGCTGGAGCCGGGAGAGTTCGAAGGAGCCCTCGTTGAGCGCGGTGTTCAGCGCCAGCAGGCCGAGCAACCCGGCCGCGAGCAGGACCACCACCAGGACCGCGAACGGCGTCCGCCCCCGTACCGGGCGCCGCCCGGGGCGGACCGTGATCCGCGCCCTGCCGCCCTGCCCGGGGAGCACCGCGCTCCCCGCCCCGCCTCCGGCCACCGGCCCCACGCTGTCTCCTCCGCCCTTCCGACCACCCCAGCCCGGTCAGCCCCGGGTGCTCCGGTCCCTGATCCTCTCCGCCACCCGCAGCCGCACGGGCGCGGCGCGCCGGTTCTCCTCGATCTCCTCCTCGGTGGCCAGCTCGGCCCCGCGGGTGATCAGCTTCAGCCAGGGCTGGTGCTCCTCCGGGACGAACGGCAGCCCCGGCGGGGCGGTGCTGGTCGCCCCGGCGGCGAGGTGCTGCTTGACCAGACGGTCCTCCAGCGACTGGTAGGACATCACGACGATCCGCCCGCCCAGCGCCAGGGCGTCCAGTGCGCCCGGGATCGCCCGGTCCAGGACCTCCAGCTCGCCGTTGACCTCGATCCGCAGCGCCTGGAAGGTGCGCTTGGCCGGGTTCCCGCCGGTACGACGGGTGGCGGCCGGGATGGCGTTGCGCACCAACTCGACCAGACGCGCGCTGGTGGTGAACGGTTCCTTCTCGCGCTCGCGCACGATCACCGAGGCGATCTTCCCGGCGAACCGCTCCTCGCCGTAGACCTTGAGGATCCGGGCCAGCTGGCCGTGGGTGTAGGTGTTCAGCACCTCGGCCGCGCTCAGGCCCCGGGTCTGGTCCATCCGCATGTCCAGCGGGGCGTCCTGGGAGTAGGCGAAGCCGCGCTCGGCCTCGTCCAGCTGCATCGAGGAGACGCCGAGGTCGAACAGGACGCCCTGCACCCGGGGGATGTCGAGGCGCTCCAGCACCTCGGGGATCTCGTCATAGACGGCGTGCACCAGGGTGGCCCGGTCGCCGAACGGGGCCAGCCGCTCGCCGGAGAGCTTCAGCGCCGCCGGGTCGCGGTCCACCGCGACCAGCCGGACGTCCGGGAACTGGGTCAGCAGGGCCTCACTGTGCCCGCCGAGGCCGAGGGTGGCGTCCACCACCACGGCGCCCGGCTGCGAGATCGCCGGGGCCAGCGCGTCCATGCACCGCTGCAGCATCACGGGGACGTGCTTGGGGGCCGGATCGTTGGTGCTCATGCGCCCGCCTCGCTTCGCTCGGCAGGGGCATTCGCCCACGCGCGCCTTTCCTTGATTCGCTCGCTTCGCTCGCTCATGTTGCGCGGTGGCGCCCTTCCTCGGTGCGGAGCAGCCCGATGTCCGGGAGCTCCGACCATTTTGGCCCACTGCGTGCCGGAACCGGCGCCTGGGGGGAGCTGGACCGGCCCGGGACGCGGCCCGTGGTCCCCGCCCGCTCTGGGGAAGGTCGTGACCGCCCGGCACCGGGGAAGGTGCGCCAGGTGGCACGGAGCGGGTGGAGGCCACGGGCCGCGTCGGCCGCCGCACCGGCCGGAAAGGCCCGGTTGACGGGCTCCGGCGGTTGTGCTCCACTGCGCCGCAACTCTATCGCGCAGACCCCGCCAGTCAATGGCCTGCTCCGGCGCACCACCCGGGCGGCGGTACGGATCACCGCAGGTCGCGGCCGTTCCGGCGACCCGTGGGTGCGGCCGCTCCCGGTCGCGCGGCGGCTCCGCGCGCCCCGGCCGGGCCGGTGCCCGTGCGGGCGGCGGACAAATCCGGTCGGAACGGCCCCCGGGGCCTCCGGGTTGTGGATATGCACTCGATCACAGCTGCCCGCTCTGTAGCCCCTGACTCCACCACGGGCGGGCGAATCGCACTAACGTCTCCGATATGACAGTGACCCCCGACCGGCCCACGCCGACCGCCGCTGCCGACTCCACAGATCCCGACATCATCGACCGCTTCGTCGCGGCCAACCGCGAGTACGCGGTGACCTTCCGCGACGGCGGCATGGACGCCCGCCCGGTCCAGAAGGTCGCCGTGGTGGCCTGTATGGACGCCCGGCTCGACCTGTTCGCCGCCCTCGGGCTCGAACTCGGCGACGCGCACGTGCTCCGCAACGCCGGTGGCGTCGTGACCGACGACACCATCCGTTCGCTCACCATCAGCCAGCGTGCCCTCGGCACCCGCTCGATCGCGCTGATCCACCACACCGGCTGCGGCCTGCTCGGCCTCACCGAGGACTTCCGGCGCGAGCTGGAACTGGAGGTCGGCCAGCGCCCGCAGTGGGCGGTGGAGTCCTTCGTCGACCTCGACGGCGACGTCCGGCAGTCCATGCAGCGGGTCCGTACCTCGCCGTTCCTGCTGCACACCGACGACGTACGGGGCTTCGTGTTCGACGTCCACACCGGGCTGCTCCGCGAGATCTCCTGACCCCGTCCCCGCTCCCCCAGCGCCGTCGTCGGCCCGGCCAGCGCCGTCCGGGCCCCGCCGCGGCGTTCCGGTAGCACCGTGCACCGCTTCCCCGGCGCGTGCGCCGCTGCCTCCGCCGGGCATTCCCCGGGCGCTTGCCGGTGAGATGGTGACTTCTGGCCACCGCCCGGGGGAGAATGCGCCTGCCGGTCTGACCCCGAACCACCTGGGGCGGCCAGGCCGCAGGCCGCACCCCGGCACCGGATCCCCCACGGAACCGCTCCCGGAGGGGCCGCGTCAAGCAGGGGTGGGGGCCGGCCTCGGGGTGAGGCGGGCGCAGCGTGCCAGGGAGCGTACGGGTGACGAGCTACAACGATCAGGCCGGTCTCGAAGGTCGTCCGGGGGGCGATCAGCGCAACCCCGGGTACCACCCGGTCGGTCTGCCCGAGCTCGCCGCCGTCGTGGACCGGGTGCGGACCAACATCGAGAGCGTCATCGAGGGCAAGCCGGAGGCCGTCCGGATCGCCCTGACCGTGCTGCTCGCCGAGGGCCACCTGCTGCTGGAGGACGTGCCCGGCGTCGGCAAGACCATGCTGGCCAAGGCGCTGGCCCGGTCCGTCGACTGCACCGTGCGGCGTATCCAGTTCACGCCCGACCTGCTGCCCTCGGACGTCACCGGCACCAACATCTTCGACCAGCACCAGCGCGACTTCGAGTTCCGCCCGGGCGCGATCTTCGCCCAGATCGTGGTCGGCGACGAGATCAACCGGGCCTCGCCGAAGACGCAGTCCGCGCTGCTGGAGTCGATGGAGGAGCGCCAGGTCACCATCGACGGCACCAGCTACGAACTGCCCTCGCCGTTCATGGTCGTGGCCACCCAGAACCCGGTCGAGATGGAGGGCACCTACCCCCTCCCGGAGGCCCAGCGGGACCGCTTCATGGCCCGGATCTCGATGGGCTACCCGAGCCCCGAGGCCGAACTCGCCATGCTCGACGTGCACGCCGGCGCCAGCCCGCTGGAGGACCTCCAGCCGGTCGCGCACGCCGCCGACATCCTCAAGCTGGTCGAGCTGGTGCGCACCGTGCACATCGCCGACCCGGTCCGGCGCTACGCCGTCGACCTGGTCGGTGCCACCCGGAGCAGCCACGAGCTGCGCCTGGGCGCCTCGCCGCGCGCCACCCTGCACCTGGTGCGGGCCGCCCGCGCCGCCGCCGCGCTGGACGGGCGCGACTACGTCACCCCGGACGACATCCAGCGGCTGGCCGTCCCGGTGCTCGCCCACCGTCTGATGCCGACCGCCGAGACCCAGCTCAGCCGCCGCACGTCCGAGCAGATCGTCGCCGACCTGGTCGCCCGGCTGCCGCTGCCGCGCCCGCAGGGCGGCCCGGCCGTCCGGAGGGGCTGAGGTGGGGCCGTCCGACGCACCGTCGGGCCTTCGCGCCGGTCTGCGCGGCCTCACCACCCGGGGCCGTTCCTTCCTCGCCGCCGGGGCCACCGCGGTGGTCTGCTCCTACCTGCTCGACCAGGACGCGCTGCTGCGCGTCGGCGTGCTGCTCGCGGCCCTGCCGCTGGCCGCCGCCCTGCTGCTGGCCAACACCCGCTACCGGGTGGCCAGCGGCCGCCGGCTCTCCCCGCGCCGTGCCGTGGCCGGGCA
Organism: Kitasatospora sp. NPDC041988; assembly: GCF_055588525.1. NCBI lineage: Bacteria > Bacillati > Actinomycetota > Actinomycetes > Kitasatosporales > Streptomycetaceae > Kitasatospora > Kitasatospora sp. NPDC041988. The sequence goes on along the minus strand of NZ_JBVJCO010000002.1, from coordinate 194,349 downwards.
GGAGGCCCGGGTCCACCTGCGGGTGGACAACGTCTCCCGGGTGCCCACCGGCCTGCTGCTGCTGGAGGACAAGGTCCCGTACGTGCTCGGGCCGCGCCCGCGGTTCGTGCTGGACCGGGTCGAGCCGCGCGGGAACCGCGAGGTGTCCTACCGGGTCCGCTCCGACCTGCGCGGCCGCTACCCGCTCGGGCCGCTCCAGCTGCGGCTCTCCGACCCGTTCGGAATGTGCGAGCTGAACCGTTCCTTCGCCGCCTCCGACGTGCTCACCGTGGTGCCGCAGGTCCAGTACCTGCCGCCCGTGCGACTCAAGGGCGAGTGGGTCGGCCAGGGCGAGAGCCACACCCGCACCCTGGCGCTGGCCGGCGACGACGACGTCATCCTGCGCGAGTACCGGCACGGCGACGACCTGCGCCGGGTGCACTGGAAGTCCACCGCCCGGTACGGCGAGCTGATGGTCCGCCGCGAGGAGCAGCCGCAGAAGGCCCGTGCCACCGTGCTGCTCGACACCCGGGAGGCCGGCCACCGCGGCAGCGGCCCCGCCTCCTCCTTCGAGTGGGCGGTCAGCTGCGCCGCCTCGGTCGCCGTCCACCTGCTGGAGCGCGGCTACCAGACCCGCCTGCTCACCGACACCGGCCACTGCGTCCCCGGCCCGGACGCCGGCGGCGGCAACACCGCCGCCGACTCCTCCGGCCTGATCCTGGACGCGCTCGCGGTCGTCGACCTCTCCGACGGCGGCGGGCTCTCCCGCGCCGAGGAGCCGCTGCGCACCGCCGGCGAGGGCCTGCTGGTCGCCGTCCTCGGCGAGCTGGACGAGGCGCAGACCGCCCGGCTGGCACGGCTGCGCAACCGCACCGGCGGCGCCGTGGCCTTCCTGCTCGACACCGGCACCTGGTCCGGCCTGCGGATGCTCGCCCCCGAAACCGGCGGGGACGAGTTCCGCTCCCGGCTCCGGCAGCTGCGCGAGGCCGGCTGGACGGTGCTGCCGGTGCGCGCCGGGGACTCCGCCCCCGAGCTGTGGCAGACCGCCGAGCGGGCCGAGTCGCCCTCCCCCTACCGAGAAGAGGCCGGCGCGTGACCACCCGGGCCAAACTGACCGTGTACTCGGCGCTGGCCACCGCCCTGGCCGCGCTCTGCCTGACCCCGCTGCTCACCGGCAGGAGCTGGATCGCCCACGCCCTCCTGGTGATCACCGTGATCGCGCTGGCCGGCGCGGGCCTGCGCCGGACGCCCTTCTACCGCTGGACGGTGCCGCTCGGGCAGCTGCTCGTCCTGTTCGTCCTGCTGCTGGTCGGCTTCGCGAGCGCCACCAACAAGTTCGGCGGCATGCTGCCCGGCACCGCGTCGGTGGACACCCTCAGCAGCGTCCTCGGCCAAGGGCTGGACGACATCCAGGAGTACGCCATCCCGGCGCCGCCCAACCCCGGGCTGCGGCTGATCCTGGTCACGTCCGTCGGGCTGATCGCCATCGCGGTCGACACCGTCGCGGTGACGTACCGGCGCTCGGCGCTGGCCGGGCTGCCGCTGCTGGCGCTCTACTCGGTCGGCAACGGGCTGGCCGGCGACCGGGGCAGCTGGGTCTGGTTCGGGCTCGCCGCCGCCGGCTACCTGGTGCTGCTCTTCGCCGAGGGCCAGGACCGGGTCTCCCGCTGGGGCCGGGTCTTCCGCGGGACCTCGCACGGCACCGAGGGCTCCGGCGCGCTCAGCCTGAGCGGCCAGCGGGTCGGCGTCCTGGCGCTGGCGCTGGCCCTGCTGGTGCCGGCGTTCCTTCCGCACTGGGACGGCGGCCTGATCCACAGCGGCCCCAAGGGCGGCACCAACGGCGGCATCGGCGCCGGGGGCGTCACCAGCCTCGACCCGCTGGTCACCCTGGAGTCCGCGCTGACCAAGCCCCGCGACATCGAGCTGCTCACCTACCGGATGGACAGCAGCCTGGCGGACACCGCCTACCTGCGCACCGGTTCGCTGGACTCGTTCGACGGCGCCGCGTGGAAGCTCAGCAACCCCGGCACGACCGACTTCAAGGGCAACTTCGCCGCCCCCGAGGGGCTCCGCGACCTCAACGTCCCGACGGTCCAGGGCGACTTCCAGGTCTCCGAGAATCTGGACTCCGCCTGGCTGCCGATGCCCTACCCGGCCAAGAACGCCACCGTCCCCGTCCCCGGCAACTGGAAGGTGGACACCCTCACCGGCACCGTCCAGCCGACCAAGGACAAGGCGATCAAGAGCCTGCGCTACCAGGTCACCGCGTACGACGTCCGGCCCACCGCCGAGGAGCTGCGCCAGGCGCAGCCCGCCCGGCCCCAGATCGCCGGGCACTACACCGACCTGCCCAAGGACCTCCCGCCGGTGGTCCGGCAGCAGGCCGAGTCGGTCACCAAGAACGCGGCCACCCCGTACGACAAGGCGGTGGCGCTGCAGGACTGGTTCACGGGCCCCGACTTCAGCTACCGCACCGACGTCAAGGCCGGCACCGGCAACGACGCGATCGTGGAGTTCCTGCGCAACCGCCAGGGCTTCTGCGTGCACTTCGCCTCCACCATGGCGGCGATGGCCCGCACCCTGGGCATCCCGTCCCGGGTCGCGGTCGGCTTCACCCCGGGCGATGCGAAGGGCGGCGACCGGTACTCGGTCAACGGGCTGAAGTACCACGCCTGGCCCGAGCTGTACTTCGAGGGCTTCGGCTGGACGCGCTTCGAGCCCACCAAGGGCCGCGGCGTGGCGCCCCGCTACACCGAGCCGGTCACCGCGCCCGCCACCGCGCCGACCACCGCGCCCACCGCCGCCGCGCAGAGCACCGGGCCGGTCGCGGTGCCCTCCAGCAGCAGCGACTGCGACGCGAAGCTGCGCCGCATGGGTGAGTGCGGGGACCAGAAGAAGACCGCCGTCGGTGCCCAGGACGAGTCCTGGCTGCTCTCCTGGCAGGTGCTGGCCACCCTGGCCACCGTCCTGGTGCTGATCGCGCTGCTGCTCACCCCGATGCTCTGGCGGACGCTGCTGCGCCGCCGACGGCTCGGCGCGGGCGGGCGGCGCCGGCCCGGCGGTGACGGCCCGGCGGAGCTGACCGACGAGCAGGTGCTGGCCGCCTGGGACGAGCTGATCGACTCCGCCTGGGACCTCGGCATCCCGCCGGACGAGTCGCGCACCCCGCGCGCCGCCGCCCGCCGGATCTCCGAGACCGCCGAGCTCGACGAGGCCTCGGCGGCCGCCGCCGGCCGGGTGGCGCTGGCCACCGAGCGGGTGCTCTACGCCCGGTCCGCCCAGGTGTCGGCACCGTTGGCGGCGGACGTCCGGACCGCCCGGGACGGCCTGCGGGCCGGTGCCGGCCGGGCCGGGCGGACCAGGGCGGTGCTGCTGCCGCCGTCCTCGGCCCAGCTCTGGTGGAAGGTCTCCGAAGCGGTGCTGGCCGCGCGGCTCACGGTGCGCAACCGGGTGGCCCGGGTGGCCGGCGCGGTCACCGGTCCGGTCCGCCGGGCCTGGGGCCGGCTGCGGCGCCGGGGCGGCCCGGACGGCGGCTCGGACGGCCCGGGCGTCACGGGCGGCCGGGACGGCGCCGCGTCCTGAGACCGGAAACGCCGAGGGCGGGCAGTCGGATCGACTGCCCGCCCTCGCGGCGTTCGTACGGTGGTACCCGGAGGCCTCGTGCCCGGAGGCTCAGAAACCGCCGGTCTGCTCGTCCCGGCGGCGCTGCCAGCGCTGCTCGACCCGGTCCATCATCCCCGCCTTGCGGCGCGGAGCGGCGGCCGGACGGGGCCCCGCGGTCTGGCCGGCCGGACCGCGACGCCAGCCCGTCACGGCGAAGACCGCGCACCCCAACATCACCAGGAACCCGACGACACTGACCCAGATCTGGTCGGGCACGACCATGCCGCCCATCAACAGGCCGATACCCACCACGAAGCCGCCGACGGCCAGATAGACCCGTCGACGGGTGTAGGTGCGCAGCCCGGTTCCCTCAAGCGCCGACGCGAATTTGGGATCTTCGGCATACAGCGCTCGCTCCATCTGGTCGAGCAGTCGCTGCTCGTGCTCCGAGAGCGGCACGGAGTCCTCCTACTCGTCGGTCGCGGGTGCGACCGGTCCGCCGCCCCGGTCGGGGAGGCAAGTCCAATCAGCCTTGAAAACACGCGGTCGGACGCCTGTGCGGGGGCCCGTGCCTGTCGTCCATATGCCCCATGCATCCGGCTGTCATGCTTTCCGGCTTTACCCAGATCATACGGTCCACGGGCCCGTTACGGGGTGGTCGGCCACGCGTGGGCCGGGCCACTCCAGGCTGTCCGGGCCGCACTGGGCTCAACGCGGTGAGGCCCGGACAAGTGCCCGACCGGGTGGAATCGGCCGGGACCTGGGGAGCTTCGGAGGAGAGAGGGAGGAGACCGGTCGGCGAACGGTGCCGACCGCCCGGGTCAGGCCAGGGTGGCCAGCAGGTGGAGCTGGGTCGCCACGGCGTGGAAGGCGGGCTGCCCGGCGGCGGCCTCCTCCAGCTTGAGCAGCGCCTCCAGCGCACCCGGCTCGGTGTCCACCAGGACGCCGGGCACCAGATCGGCGAAGACCCGGACACCGTGCACCGAGTCCACCCGCAGGCCCGCGCCGACGGCGAGCCGGTCGAGCTCCTCACCGGTGAAGCGGCGCGGCATCGGGTCGGCATCGCCCCAGCGGCCGTCGGCGGCCTCCAGCACCGTCCGGGCGTCGTTGAAGTGGCCCCCGAGTGCGCGGGCCAGTACGGCGCCGTTGCGGTTGGCGGCCAGCAGGCTGACGAAGCCGCCGCGGCGCAGGGTGCCCGCCAGGCTGCCGAGCGCCTCGGCCGGGTCGTCCACGACCTCCAGCACGCCGTGGCAGAGCACTGCGTCGACGGTGCCGGGCACGACCAGCTCGGGCAGCGTCTGGGTGTCGCCCTGGACGGCGCGGACCAGGTCGGTCACGCCGGCCTCGGCGGCCCGGCGCTCCAGCGCGAACAGCGCGTCGGGGCTCGGGTCGACCACGGTGACCCGGTGGCCGAGCCGGGCCACCGGCACAGCGAAGTTGCCGGTGCCGCCGCCGGTGTCGACCACGTCGAGCACCGGCTGGTCCAGCTCGGCCGCCCGCTTCTCCAGGGCGGCCCGCACCACCTCCCACACCACGGCGGTACGCAGGGCGCTGCGGGGACGCGTCGGGTACAAGGTGGGGCTCCTTGGCACGTGCAGATCGATCAGGACGCCTCCACCTTAGACCGGGCGGGCGGCCGGGCCGCTGCGGGCCGCCGGGCCGCGCCGCCCGGCGCCCGGTCACCGCCGGGCGCCCGGGTCGTGGGTGCCGCCGGTGTCGTCCGGCGGGAGCCGTGGGGCGGGCGGCGCCGGGTGCAGGCCGAGCAGCCGCTCGACCAGGCGGAGGAAGAGCGCGGAGTTGCGGATCAGGTCGTCGGCGTCGCGAGCCGAGGCGGCGCCCCTGATCCCGGCCTCGGCGGCGGCCCGGCGGCGGGCGCCGGCCGCGAAGTACACCGCCCACTCGGCGAGTTCGGGCGCGACCTCGGGCAGCACCTCCCAAGCGCTGCGGATCGCCCGGCGCCGCCGGGGGCTCTTCTCCGGCCGGCCCCGGACGGCGAGCACCGCCGCGACGGTGCGCAGCGCGGCGAGGTGGGCGGCGGCGTACCGCTCCAGCGGGTCCTCCAGGGCGCGGGAGCGGGTGAGGGTGCGGTGCGCGTCGGCGAGCAGGTCGAGCGCGGCGGGCGGGGCGGTGACCCGGCGCAGCACCGGGTGGACGCCCCCGCCGGCAGGAACGTGGGCGCCCGGGCGGTCGGCGGCGGAGTGGAGGCGGGCGGTGACGGGCTCAGGGTGGCTGATGGTCATGGTCTCCCCCGTTCCGAGGCAGCGCACGGGCCGGATGATCCGTGCGTCTCCATCGTGAACGGGACCACTGACAATGCGGCCCCGAGGCGTCGCACGCCTGCTCCGACCACGGACACGCGTGCGGGCGGCGGTCGCCGGCCGCTCCCCCGCCGGCCCGCGCCCCACCGCCCCGCACCCGCCGAAGCGCCGTCCCCCCAACGGCCGGCGCTCCGGAGCCCCCGGGTCGCCGGTCCCCCCTGACCCCGCTCCGCCGCCCCGTGTCGGCGGTGCGCGGCCTACGACCGGCTCCGGTGCGGACCCGCCGGTGTCGTCCGCCGGCCCCCGTGGCCGGCGGACGGCACATGTCCGCCGTCCCGGGCCCGCAGCGCCCGACGCGCCGCTGACCCGGTGCCACCACTCTCCCGTCTCCGCAGGTCGGAGGCCATCCGCTCAGCTACTCAACCGTGGGTCTGAGTATCCGTACTCAGCCCTCCCGGGGAGGGAACCGGAGGGCACCCGCCCGGCGTCCCGGTACGGTACGGCGAGCCGGGCGGATCCCGGCGGGAACTCCGAGGAGGAACGGATGACGATCGTTCCGCTGATCTTCACCAGCGGGCTGGCGAGCGGGATCAACGCGTACGCGGTGGTGCTGCTGCTCGGCCTGCTGGGCCGGTTCGCCGGGGCCGATTCGGTGCCGCCCGCGCTGGAGCGCACCGACGTACTGGCCGCGGCGGCCGTGCTGTTCCTGCTGGAGGCGGTGGCCGACAAGATCCCGTACGTGGACAGCCTCTGGGACACCGTCCACACCGTGATCCGCCCGATCGCGGGGGCCACCGTGGGCGCGCTGATCGCGAGCACCGACCCGGGCTCGCTGCCCGAGGTCGCGGCAGGGGCGATGGGCGGTGCCACGGCTCTGGTCAGCCATCTGGTGAAGGCCTCGCTGCGGATGGCGGTCAACACCTCGCCCGAGCCGGCCAGCAACATCGTGGTCAGCCTGGCCGAGGACCTCTCGGTGGCCGGCCTGGTCACCCTGGCGATCTTCCATCCGTGGCTGGCCGCCTCGATCGCCGCCGTCCTGCTGGTCGCCGGCCTGCTCATGGTCTGGTTCGCGATCAACCGCATCCGCCGGTTCCGGGCCCGCCGCCGCGAGCGCAAGGCCGCCCGCGCGGCAGGCGCCCGACCGGCGGAGGAGGCGTCCGTCCTGCGGTCATAGGATGCGGGCCATGGCACGGATCGTCATCATCGGCGCAGGAATGAGCGGGCTCGCGGCGGCCTCCCGGCTGGCGACCCTCGGACACCGGGTGACGGTCTGCGAGGCGGGCGGGACGTACGGCGGCATGGTCGGCCGGTACGAGCGCGACGGCTTCGCCTTCGACACCGGCCCCGGGCTGCTCACCCTCCCCGCCGTCTACCGCGACCTCGCGCTGAAGACCGGCAAGGAGCCGCTGGAGCAGCTGGTCGGGCTGGCCCCGGTCGACCCGGAGAGCCGGCACGTCTTCCCCGACGGCACCGATCTGGCGCTGCCGAACGCCTCCCGCGGCGGCGTCATCCAGGCGCTGGACACCGCGTTCGGCGCCGGTTCGGGCGCCCGCTGGGCCGAGGTGATGAACCACGGCCGCACGGTCTGGGAGGCGACCCGCCGCCCGCTGCTGGAGGAGCCGCTCCCGGCCGACCCCGCGCCGCTGCACACCGACCCGTACCCGGCGCCTCCCCGCAAGGGCCTGGCCCGCCTGCTCGGCGCCCGGCCGTGGACCCTCGCCGACGTGGCCGCCCGCGAGCTCGGCGGCCACCCGGGCCTGACCGCCCTGCTGCACGAGCACGCCCTGCGGTTCGGCTTCGACCCGCGCACCGCCCCGGCGGGGGCCACCGTGCTGCCGTACATGGAGCAGTCCTTCGGCGTCTGGCACGTCCGGGGCGGCATCCGCGCGCTGGCCGACGCGGTGTACCGGCGCTGCGAGCAGCGCAAGGTGGAGTTCCGCTTCGACACCCGGGTCGTGAGGGTGCTGGAGAAGGACGGCCGCGCCTGCGGCGTCGAGACCGCGGCCGGCCGGATCGACGCCGACGTGGTGGTCTCCGCGATGGACGCCCGGGTGATGTTCCACGAGTTCATCGGCACGGCCGACTCCTCGGACGACTGGCCGTCGTCGATGCAGCGGCTCCACGCCGCCCCCGGCCGCGTCGTCGTCCTCCTCGCCCTGCGCGGGCAGCGCCCGGCGGGCACCGTGCACCGCACGGTGGTGCACGCGGCGGACCGGGCGGCCGAGCTGGACGGGATCTTCGGCCCCGGCACCCCGCTCACCGACCACCCGACCGTCCAGGTGCTGCGCCCGGACGACCCGTCGCTGCACCCCGAGGGCCACGAGGCCGTGGTGCTCACCGCCACGACCCCGGCGATGGGTCTGGACTGGACCGGGCCCGGCGTGGCCGACCGCTTCGCCGACCGGATGCTCGCCCAGGCCGACGCCGCCGGGCTAGGCCTCGGCGAGCGGGTGCTCTGGCGGGTGGTCCGCACCCCGGCGGACACCGAGCGGGAGACCGGTTCCTTCCTCGGCTCCGTCCCGCTGCCCGCGCTGGCCGGTTCGCGTGGCGAGTACCTCCAGGCCCCGACCGAGGAGGCCCCCGGCCACTACCTGATCGGCGGCGCCGCCCACCCCGGCGGCGGACTGGCCCGGGTCGGCATGTCGGCCTGCATCGCGGCCAACCTCATCGGCCCGGCCTGAGGCGTCCGGTGTACGGGTAGCCGGCCGGGCCGGCTTCCCGTGCGCGGCCGCGCCCGCGTCAGCCCTGCTGCTGCCAGGTGTTCTGCTGCTGGTAGCCGTACTCGTAGGCCGGCTGCTGCGGGATGCCCTGCTGGGGGTGGAGCGGCTGCTGCTGCTCTGGCTGCTGCCACTGCTGCTGGGCCTGGGCCTGCTGGTCGTAGCCGTACGGGTCGGGCTGCGGCTGGTACGTGCCGTAGGCGTCGGGCTGCTGCTGGTAGGCCGCGTACTGGTCCGGCTGGACGGCCTGCTGCTGGTAGCCGCCGTAGCCCTGGTCGTAGGCGAAGGCCGGCTGCTGCTGGGTCTGCCACTGCTGCTGTTGCTGGGCGTTCTGGTCCCAGGCCTGCTGCTGCGGGGCGTCGTAGCCGGCCTGGTAGGCCTCGGCGTACGGGTCCGGCTGGGCCTGGTGCACCTGCTGGGGCTGCTGCTGCTCGTAGTAGCCGGGCGCGTAGACGCCGTCCGCGGCGAGCTCCTGCATCTCGAAGGCGGCGGTCTGCTCGACGGCGGGGACGTCCTCGGGGGCCGGTGCCGGTTCGGGGCTCTCCTCGACCGCGCTGACCGTGCCGATCCGGGCGGCCGCCACCGCGGTGGCCACCGCCGCTCCGCCGGTCAGCGCGCCGAGCAGCGGCACCTTGGCGAGCGGGCCGGGCAGGCCGCCGTCGGCGTTGCGCAGCGACCAGCCGGCCGCGTAGCCGCGCTTCACGGAGAGGGTGACGAGGGTCTGGCCGACGGCGAAGAGGGCCGCGCCGGCGCCGATCACCACGACTGAGCCGATCGCCATCCCGGCGGGCACCCCGAGGAAGCCGGCCAGGGCGAGGCCCCGCCAGTGCACCGGGGCGCGGTTCTGCAGCAGCAGCTCGGCGACCAGCCAGAGCGCCACCACCGCCAACGCGCCGTACAGCAGCAGGTATCCGATGCCCATCCGCCCGCTACCTCCAGTCGCGTGCCCGCGCGCGCCGCGCGTGTGCGGCGACTGTACCGGTTCAACGGCCGGGGTACCGCATCGCGTTCCCGGCGGCTCCGGCCGTTGCCGGGCGCTGCCGGCCGCCGGCCCGACCGGGCCGGCGGCGCAGCTCAGCGCTGGTGCAGACCGAGGTTCTGGTAGATCTCCAGGGTCGCGGTCGAGTGGTTGAGGGTGATGAAGTGCAGGCCGGGGGCGCCCTCCGCGAGCAGCCGCTCGGACATCGCGGTGGCGTGCTCCATGCCGACCTCGCGCAGGGCCGCCGGGTCGTCGATGGCGGCGCGCAGCCGGGCCTCCAGCTCGGCCGGGAAGGGCGAACCGCTCAGCTGCGGGAACCGGTCCAGCTGCTTGGCGTTGGTGACCGGCATGATCTCCGGGATGATCGGCGTCTCGCAGCCGGCCGCCGCGACCCGGTCGCGCAGCCGCAGGTAGTCGTCGACCTCGAAGAACATCTGGGTGATCGCGTAGTCGGCCCCGGAACGGATCTTCGCCACGAAGTGCCGGATGTCCTCGTCCCAGTCGGTCGAGCGCGGGTGCATGTTCGGCGAGGCGGCCACGCCCACGCAGAAGTCGCCGATGCCCTTGATCAGCTCCACCAGCTCGTACGCGTAGGTGACCCCCTGCGGGTGCTTCACCCACTCGCCCATCGGGTCGCCGGGCGGGTCGCCGCGTACCGCGAGGACGTTCCGCACGCCCTGGTCGGCGTACTGGCCGATGATGTTGCGCAGCTCGGCGATCGAGTGGTCGACGGCGGTCAGGTGGGCGACCGGGGTCAGCGTGGTCTCGGTGGCGATCCGGCCGACCATGTTGACGGTGCGCTCGCGCGAGGAGCCGCCGGCCCCGTACGTCATGCAGACGAAGTTGGGGTCGAGCGGTTCGAGCCGGCGGATGGCGTCCCAGAGACGCTGTTCGCCGACCTCGGTGCGCGGAGGCATGAACTCGAAGGAGAAGGATCGCTTGCCGGCCGCCAGAAGCTCGCGGACCGTCAGCGCGCGGTCTGTTCTGGTGGAAGCGACGCCGAGTGCCATGTTGGCAGGTTAACCGTCGGTTGAAGGGCACGGACAACTCGGTCCCACCAATTGAGACAAGTGGTGGACGGCATTCCGCTTCCGGCCCGGCCGTCCCCGGAGCCCCCGGAGACTCGTCCGTACAGCTGTTCCCGGCCGCCCGGCTAGGCTGGCTGCACCCCCAGCCAAACTCCCGGAGCCTCATCGTGACCTCGTCCAGCAACCGGCCGGCCAACCCCATTGACGTGGAGGACGTGCGCGGGCGCGTCAACGCGGCCCTCGCCGGCTTCATGGACGGCCAGGCGGCCCTGCTCGGGAAGATCTCCCCGCAGCTGGCGCCCGCGGCCGAGGCGCTGCGCGACTTCCTGCTGGACGGCGGAAAGCGACTGCGTCCGGCATTCTGCTACTGGGGCTGGCGCGGTGCCGGCGGCCCGGCGGCCGGCGAGGGCATCGCCAACGCGGCCGCCGCCCTGGAGCTGCTCCAGGCGAGCGCGCTGGTCCACGACGACCTGATGGACCGCAGCGACACCCGGCGCGGCCTGCCCTCGGTCCACCGCCGCTTCGAGGCCCTGCACCGCGACAGCGGCTGGCGCGGCGACCGCGAGCAGTACGGCGCCTCGGCCGCGGTGCTGCTCGGCGACCTGCTGCTGATCTGGTGCGACGAGCTGTTCCTGCGCTCGGGCCTGGACCCGGCGGCGGTGCTGGCCGCCAAGCCGATGTTCGACCTGATGCGTACCGAGGTCATGGTCGGCCAGTACCTGGACGTGCTGGAGCCGGTCGCCGGCGACTCCACCGACACGGGCGCGCTGGACCGGGCGCAGACGGTGCTGCACTACAAGTCGGCCAAGTACACGATCGAGCGGCCGCTCCAGGTCGGCGCGCTGCTGGCCGGCGCGCGGCCGGAACTGGTCGAGGCGTACGGCGCGTTCGGCCTGCCGCTGGGCGAGGCGTTCCAGCTCCGGGACGACCTGCTCGGCGTCTTCGGTGACCCGGCGGTCACCGGCAAGCCCGCCGGGGACGACCTGCGCGAGGGCAAGCGGACCCTGCTGGTCGCGCACGCGATGCGCGGGCTGCCGGCCGCCGACGCCCGCCACCTGGACGAGCGGCTCGGCGCGCCGGACCTCGCGCCCGAGGAGGTGGCCCGGCTGCGCGCCCTGGTCGAGCGCAGCGGCGCGCCCGAGCTGGTGGAGCGGCGGATCGAGGAGCTGATGCGGCAGTCGCTGGCCGCGCTGGAGGCGGCACCACTGGCCGACGGGCGGGCCCGCGAGGTGCTGCTGGCGCTGGCCGAGGCCGCCACCGTCCGCAAGTACTGAGCAGTACCAGGGGCTCGGCAGCGGCCTCGTCCGGCGCCGCCGGCGTCAGGCCTGGCGCAGCCGCCGGGCGAGCGCGGCGGCGGCCGCCTGCGGGTCCTGCGCGGCGGTGATGGCGCGCACCACCACGACCCGGCTCGCGCCGGCCGCCAGCACCTCGTCCAGGTTGCCGAGGTCGATGCCGCCGATGGCGAACCACGGCCGGGCGGTGGCCTGCTTCGCCGCGTACGAGACCAGGCCGAGGCCGGGCGCGTGGCGGCCGGGCTTGGTCGGGGTGGGCCAGACCGGGCCGGTGCAGAAGTAGTCCACGCCGGGCTCGGCGATCGCCGCGTCCACCTCGGACTCGGCGTGGCAGGAGCGGCCGATCAGCACGTCCTCGCCGAGGATCGCCCGGGCGGCCGGCACCGGCAGGTCGTCCTGGCCGAGGTGCAGCACCTCGGGGCGGGCGGCGTGCGCGACGTCGGCGCGGTCGTTGACCGAGAGCAGCTTGCCGTGCCGGCGGCAGGCGTCGGCGAAGACCTCCAGCGCCGCCAGCTCCTGCTTGGCCTCCAGCCCCTTGTCGCGGAGCTGGACGATGTCCACCCCGCCGGCCAGCGCCGCGTCCAGGAACTCGGCGAGGTCGCCCTGCTCGCGGCGGGCGTCGGTGCACAGGTAGAGCCGGGCGTCGGCGAGCCGCCGGCGCAGCGTGTCCGCGGCCATCAGATCAGCATCGCCTGGGCCCGGCGCTTCACCTCGGTGCCGCGGTTCTCCTGGAGCGCCTGGATCGGGCTGCCCGGCAGCGACGGGTCCTCGGTGAAGAGCCACTCCAGGATCTCTTCGTCGTTGTACCCGCAGTCGCGCAGCACGGTCAGGGTGCCGGACAGGTGCTTGACCAGCCCCTGACCGTCGATGAACGCGGCCGGTACCTGCAGCGACCTGTTCGGGCCGCGCCGGACGGCGATCAGGCCGCCGTTCTTGACCAGATCACGCACCTCGGTGACCCGGACCCCCCACTGCTCCGAGATGTCGGGCAGGTACATCCACTCGGTGACCAGGGCTTCAATCTTGTTCTCGATCTCACTCACGCCACCAGACTGCCACCTCTGCGGCCCACCGCGCACCAAAGGGACGGCCCGTCAGCTGGCGACGGCCGACTTCAGCGGCACTGCGGGGTCCGCCGCCAGGGCCCGGTCCAGCACCGTGCCGCGCTCGACCAGCCGGCGGCCCTGGGTGAGGTCGCGCGGGCGGTCGACGGTGAGCAGGGCGCGCAGCGCGCCGTCGCGCAGCCAGAGCACCGCCCAGGTCGGGTCCGCCGGCGAGCCGCGCCAGACCAGCTCGTCGCCGTCGCCGTGCCGGCCGGCGTACTGGACCATCCGGCCGAACTGCTCCGACCAGAAGTACGGCACCGGGTCGTACGGGGCGTCCGCGCCGAGCACCGAGGCGGCCGCGGCCTCGCCGGACTGCAGCGCGTGGTCCCAGTGCTGGACGGTCAGCCGGCCGCCCACCCGGGCGGAGGGGTAGCTCGCGCAGTCGCCGGCCGCGTACACGCCGGGCAGGCCGGTGCGCAGCCGCCCGTCCACCAGGACGGCGCCGGCCGCGTCCAGCTCGACGCCCGAGCCGGCCAGCCAGTCGGTCGCCGGGCGGGCGCCGATCCCGACCACCACCTCGTCGGCCGGCAGGTGCGAGCCGTCCGCCAGCAGCACCGCGCCCGGCTCGACGGCCGCGACGGCGGCGCCGCAGCGCAGTTCGACCCCGGCCTCGGCGTACCAGGCGGCCATCGCCCGGCCGATCTCGGTGGGCAGCGCGCCGGGGACGGGCGCCGGGCCCGCCTCGACCACCGTCACCTCGCAGCCGGCCGTGCGGGCGGCGGTGGCGACCTCGGCGCCGATCCAGCCCGCACCGACCAGCACCAGACGCAGGCCCGGGCGGAGCAGGGCACGCAGGGCGAGCGCGTCGTCCAGGGTGTGCAGCAGGTGTGCGCGCTCGGCGCCCGGCAAGACGCGCGGGGCGGCGCCGGTGGCGATCACCAGGGCGCCGTACGGCAGGTCGCCGCCGTCGGTGTGCAGCACGCCGGGGGTGAGGCCGGTGGCGCGGCGGCCGGTGAGCAGCTCGATGCCGAGGTGCGGGAAGTCGATGTCCAGGGTGGTGGCGTCGGCCTTGCCGAGCAGCACCTCCTTGGAGAGCGGCGGCCGGTCGTACGGCGCGTGCGGCTCCTCGCCCACCAGCACGATCCGCCCCTGCCAGCCGCCCCGCCGCAGGCCCGAGGCGCACTGCGCCCCGGCCAGCCCGGCCCCGACCACGACCACCTGATCCGTCCCGCTCAGCTCTGCCACGCCGTCACTGTACTGGCGCCCGCCGGGCGCGCCAGGGGGCGTCCCACCTTTCGTGCCCGCCCCTCGGCCCCGTCGGCCACTCCCGCTTCCCCCAGCCCCCTTTCCCACTCCCGCGCCACCCTCGTACGCGCCTTCGGCGCCGCCCGCCACCCCGGCCTGCCGGCGCCCCCACCCGCCCGCGTCCCACCCTTCGTACGCGCCTTCAGCGGCTCGGACGCCCGGAGTTAAGGTGGGGGCACCATCACGGGAGCCCGGCGAACCGGGCTGAGAGGCGGGCTGACACGGCCTGCGACCGTCCGAACCTGATCCGGGTCATACCGGCGAAGGGAGAGCAGCGACTTTGACACGCTTGGCACCGGACGCCCACGCCGGCGTGCTGGTGATCGGCGGGGGCATCATCGGCCTCGCCGTCGCCTGGCGCGCCGCCCAGCGCGGGCTGGAGAACATCGTGGTGGCCGACCCGCAGCCCGGCGGCGGCGCCGCCCAGGTCGCGGCCGGCATGCTCGCGCCCGTCACCGAACTCCAGTACGGCGAGGAGCCGCTGCTGCGCCTCGGCATGGCCTCCAACGAGCGGTACGCGGCCTTCGCCGCCGAGCTCACCGAGGCCAGTGGCGGCCAGGACACCGGCTACCGCCCGTGCGGCACCCTCGCCGTCGCCCTCGACTCGGACGACCGCGAGGAGCTGCGCGAGCTGCACGCCTTCCACCGGCGGCTCGGCCTGGACTCGCAGTGGCTCACCGGCCGCGAGGCCCGCCGGCTCGAACCGATGCTCGCCCCGGGCATCCGCGGCGGCCTGCACGTCACCGGCGACCACCAAGTCGACGGCCGCCGGCTCACCAAGGCGCTCGTCCTCGCCTGCGAGCGGGCCGGCATCCGGCTGCACCGCGCCGAGGCCACCGAGCTGCTGGCCGACGGCGGCCGCGCCACCGGCGCCCGGCTCGCCACCGGCGAGACCGTGACCGCCGACCAGATCGTCCTGGCCGCCGGCCCGCGGAGCCATCTGCTGCCCGGCCTCCCCGAGGGCGTGCTGCCGGCGATCCGCCCGGTGAAGGGCCAGATCCTGCGGCTGCGGATCCCGGCGGCGTACCGGCCGTTCCTCTCCCGCAACGTCCGCGCGGTGGTCCGCGGCCGGCACCTCTACCTGGTGCCCCGCGAGAACGGCGAGCTGGTGATCGGCGCCACCACGGAGGAGCAGGGGTACGACACCACCGTCACCGCCGGCGGCGTGTACGAGCTGCTGCGCGACGCCCACGAGCTGGTCCCCGGCATCACCGAACTGCCCCTGGTGGAGACCTCCGCCGGGCTGCGCCCGGGCTCGCCCGACAACGCGCCGCTGCTCGGGCCGACCGCCCTGCCCGGCCTGGTCGCCGCCACCGGCCACTACCGCAACGGCGTGCTGCTCACCCCGGTGACCGCCGACCTGGTCGCCGAGTACCTGGCCACCGGTACGACGCCGGAGCTCGCCGCGCCGTTCTCCCCCACTCGCTTCACGACGAAGGTCCCCGCATGAGCGACATCCCCCTCACCGTCAACGGCGAGCCCCGCCAGGTGCCCGCCGCGACCACCCTCGCCGAGGTGGTGGCCACCCTCAGCCGGGCCAACTCCGGAGTCGCCGCCGCGCTCAACGAGGCCGTGGTGCCGCGCAGTTCGTGGCCGCTGACGCAGCTCTCGGCCGGCGACCGGATCGAGATCCTCACCGCCGTGCAGGGAGGATGACCATGGCTGACGACCTGCTCACCATCGCCGGGACCACCTTCGACTCACGCCTGATCATGGGCACCGGCGGTGCCCCCAGCCTGGAGATCCTGGAGCAGGCGCTGCGGGTCTCCGGCACCGAGCTGACGACCGTGGCGATGCGCCGCGTCGACGCCACCACCCAGGGCTCCGTCCTGGACGTGCTCACCCGCAACGGCATCCGCATCCTGCCCAACACGGCCGGCTGCTTCACCGCCGGGGAGGCCGTGCTGACCGCCCGGCTGGCCCGCGAGGCACTCGGCACCGACTGGGTGAAGCTGGAGGTCATCGCCGACGAGCGGACCCTGCTGCCCGACCCGATCGAGCTGCTGGACGCCGCCGAGACGCTGGTCGACGACGGCTTCACCGTCCTCCCCTACACCAACGACGACCCGGTGCTGGCCCGGAAGCTGGAGGACGTCGGCTGCGCGGCGATCATGCCGCTCGGCTCGCCGATCGGCTCCGGCCTGGGCATCCGCAACCCGCACAACTTCCAGCTGATCGTGGAGAGCGCGAACGTCCCGGTGATCCTGGACGCGGGCGCCGGCACCGCCTCGGACGTCGCACTGGCGATGGAGCTGGGCTGCGCCGCCGTCATGCTCGCCTCGGCGGTGACCCGCGCCCAGGACCCGGTGCTGATGGCCGAGGCGATGCGGCACGCCGTCGAGGCCGGCCGGCTCGCCCACCGGGCCGGCCGCATCCCGCGCCGCTTCCACGCCGAGGCCTCCTCCGCCATGGCCGGCCGCGCCGACCTGGACAGCCGCGAGCGCCCGGCGTTCTAGGGCGTCCCCGGCAATCCCCGCCCGAAGGCCCGGACGGTGTCACAACCCGGGCACAGAGAGCCCCGGGAGCGGTGTCTCCCGGGGCCGCGGGCCCGTCGCCGCCACTAGACTCGCCGGGTGGACAAGGCGGACATGGCATTGCACGACCCCCTGGTCGGTTCCCTGCTCGACGGCCGGTACCGGGTCGGACAGCGCATCGCGGCCGGCGGCATGTCCACCGTCTACCGCGGCACCGACACCCGGCTCGACCGGGTCGTGGCACTCAAGGTGATGCACCCCTCGCTGGCCGGCGACGAGGGCTTCACCGGCCGGTTCATCCGCGAGGCCAAGGCGGTCGCCCGGCTCGCGCACCCCAACGTGGTCAACGTCTTCGACCAGGGCGCGGACGGCGGAAACGTTTTCCTCGCCATGGAGTACGTCCCCGGCCGCACCCTGCGCGACCTCCTGCGCGACCGCGGCGCGCTCTCCATCCGCGCTGCCCTGGACATCCTGGAGCCGGTGCTCGCCGCGCTCGGCGCCGCCCACCGGGCCGGACTGGTCCACCGCGACGTCAAGCCGGAGAACGTCCTGATCACCGACGGCGGCCTGGTCAAGGTCGCCGACTTCGGCCTGGTCCGGGTGCTGAACGCCGCCGACGGCGCGGCCACCTCCACCACCGCGACCGCCGGCACCGTCCTCGGCACCGTCTCCTACCTGGCCCCCGAGCAGATCCGCCCCGGCGACGGGACCGACCAGCGGGTGGACGTCTACGCGGCCGGCATCCTGCTGTACGAGATGCTCACCGGCCACCGCCCGCACACGGGCGAGAACCCCGTCCAGGTCATGTACCGCCACCTGCACGAGGACGTCCCCGCACCCTCGCTGACCGTGCCGAGCGTCGTCCCCGAGCTGGACGCCATAGTGGCCGGCGCCTGCGCGCGCGACCCGCAGGCCCGCCCGTACGACGCGGTCGAGCTGCTGGCCGCCCTCCAGCGGGTGCGCCGCACGCTCACCCCGGCCCAGCTGGACGCCGAGCCGCCCGCCTCCACCCTGTCCAGCCCCCAGTACCCGACCAACGAGCCGACCTCGGTGATCGGGCCCGCCGTCACGGCCCAGGCCGTCTCCGCACCGGCCGTCTCCGCACCGGCCCACGCACCGGGCACCGCGCCGGGCACCGCGCCGGACGCCGCGCCGCCGGTCGAGCGGACCAGCGTGCTGGACGTCCCGCCGGAGGTGATGGAGCAGCTCCTCACCGAGCCGCGCCCGTACGACGAACCGCCGCCGGTGCGCACCCGCCGCCCGGACCCGCTGCGCCGCCTCCCCCGCAAGCCGCTGATCTGGGCCTCCGTGCTGGCGGCCCTGGTGCTGCTGGTCGGCGGCACCACCTACGCGCTCTCCGGCGCGCTGTACACGTCGGTGCCGAGCGTGCTCGGCAAGGACCGTGCCGAGGCGCAGCGGATCCTGGACGGCGCGGGCATGCACGGGCGGTTCACCGAGGTGTACAGCGAGACCGTGCCCGCCGGGCAGGTGATCTCCACCGACCCGGGGGTCGGCGCCCGGGCCCGCAAGAGCGACGCGGTCGGCGTCACCGTCTCCCGCGGCCCGAAGCGGATCGCCGTGCCGGAGCTGGCCGGCAAACCGGCCGACCAGGCCGCCGCCGCGCTGGCCGGCGTCCAGCTGGCCCGCGGCAACGTCACCGAGACGTACAACGACGCCGTGCCGGAGGGCGCGGTGATCAGCAGCTCGCCGGCGGCCGGGCAGCAGCTGCCGGAGAACTCGCCGGTCTCGCTGGTGGTCAGCAAGGGCATGGTGGCCGTCCCGGACGTGACCGGGATGTCCAAGGACGACGCCGCCAAGGCGCTCCAGGCCGCCGGCTTCGCGATGCAGAGCAGCGGCGTCAACCTGTTCGGCACCGGCAAGGTCTCCAGCCAGTCCCCCGCCGCCGGCGAGCGCCGTCCGCAGCACACCGTGGTGACGGTCAACTTCCCCTTCATCTAAGGCCTGTCGGGCGTACCCGGCGTAGCGTGGAACCAGGCCTGCCCGGCCCCGCCTGCCGTAGTCGGGAGGGCTGCGGCGCCGGGACCTCCGGACGGGGCTGCGCGGCGGCCGGTATCCGAGGATGTGGTCGTCATGGGCGGACCTGCCGTCGACGGCTTGAGGGAGCATGTGCGGGGCGCGGTGATCACCCCCGCCGACGAGGGGTACGAGGAGGCCCGGCGGGTCTACAACGCCATGATCGACCGAAGGCCCGCCGTGATCGTGCGGGTGGCCAACGCCGGGGACGTGATCACGGCCGTCCGGTACGCGGCGGAGCACTCGCTGGAGCTGGCGGTGCGCGGCGGCGGCCACAGCGCACCGGGCTTCGGCACCTGCGACGACGGCCTGGTGATCGACTTCTCCGGCCTGCGCGGCGTCCGGATCGACCCCGAACGGCGGACCGCCCGCTGCGAGGCCGGCGTGACCTGGGGCGATCTGAACGCCGCCGGTTACGCGTTCGGCCTCGGCGTCACCGGCGGGATCATCTCCACCACCGGTATCGCCGGGCTGACCCTCAACGGCGGCTTCGGCCACCTGGCCAGAGAGCTCGGACTGAGCTGCGACAACCTGATCTCGGCGGACGTGGTGACCGCCGACGGGCGGTTCCACACGGTGAGCGAGGCGGAGGAGCCGGACCTGTTCTGGGCGATCCGCGGCGGTGGCGGCAACTTCGGCGTGGTGACGTCCTTCGAGTACCGGCTGAGCCCGGTCAGGGACGTGGTGGCCGGCCCCCTCGTCTACGAGCTGGAACACGTGGCGGACGTGCTGCGCTTCTACCGCGAATTCATCAAGGACGCACCCGAGCAGCTGGGCCTCTTCCCCGGCTTCCACCGCGCGCCACCGCTGCCGTTCGTCCCGGAGGACCGGGTCGGCGAGCCGTTCATCCTGCTGTTCCCGTGCTGGGCCGGGCCGGCGGAGGACACCGAGAAGGTGCTGGCCCCGCTGCGGGACGCGGCACCCGTGGTGGCCGAGGGCGTGGGCCCGGCACCGTACCCGGCGTTCGCCGCCGCCTTCGACCCGCTGCTGCCCTGGGGACTGCAGAACTACTGGAAGGGCCTGTTCGCGGTCGAGCTGACCGACGAGGCGATCGCGGCCCACGCCGAGTACGGACCCCGGGTGCCGACCGTCAACGCGGGCATGCACATCTACCCGATCAACGGCGCCTGTCATCGGGTGCCCGCCGACGCGACGGCCTTCGCCCACCGGGAGGCGACCTTCGCCACCGTGATCGCCGGCGTCTGGCCGGACCCGGCCGACAACACGGCCAACACCGCCTGGGTCCGCGACTACTACGCCGCCCTCGCCCCGCACTCCGACGAGGCCGGCTACATCGGCTTCATGGACCACGACGACCAGCACCGGATCGAGGCCAACTACCGGGGCAACTACGACCGCCTGGTGGAACTGAAGCAGCGGTACGACCCCGGCAACCTGTTCCACCTCAACCAGAACATCCGGGCCTGAGCCCCAGGCCCTAGCGAAGCGGCCCGTCGCCCGGCTCCTCCTGGTAGGAGTAGCGCTGCTCCTGCCAGGGGTCGGCGAGGTTGTGGTAGCCGCGTTCCTCCCAGAAGCCGCGCCGGTCGGCCCGCATGTACTCGACCGCCCGGACCCACTTGGGCCCCTTCCAGGCGTACAGCTGCGGGACGACCAGCCGGACGGGGAAGCCGTGCTCGGCGGTGAGCGGCTCGCCGTTGCGGTGGGTGGCGAAGACGGTCCGCGGGTCGGCGAAGTCGGCCAGCCGCAGGTTGGCGCTGTAGCCGTACTCGGCCCAGACCATGACGTGGGTGACGTCGGGCGCGGGGGGCACCCGGCCGAGCACGGCGGCAGCCGACACGCCCGTCCACTCGTTGCCGAGCATCGAGAACTTGGTGACGCAGTGCAGGTCGGCCCGGACGGTGGTGCGCGGCAGGGCGCTGAAGTCGGCGAAGTCCCAGCTGTGCTTCTCCGCCGAGGCGGTCGCACCGAACACCTGGAAGTCCCAGGTCAGTGGCTTGAAGCGGGGCACCGGACCGTAGTGCAGGGCGGGCCAGCCGCGTTGCGGGCGCTGCCCCGGAGGGAGCCTCGGGTCAGACGGCGGAAACGGTTCTTGTTCGGACTGACCCATGGGTCCATGGTGACAGACGGCGGACAACGCCCGGCGCGCGCCCCTTTCCGGCGCTGTGCGCCCGCCCGTACGGGTCAATAGCCCGCCAAATCGGATATTCCGGCACATGTCCTACTGAGTGTGAACTTACTGGAATTTCGTCCCATCGCGGTGCCAGGATGCGTGCAGCCGCAGGCACGGCCGAGGTTCCCGGACGCACAGCAGGAAGGCAGCGCCATGAAGGGCGACGCAGAGGTCATCGAATTCCTCAACGAGCAGCTCACCGCCGAGCTGACCGCCATCAACCAGTACTTCCTGCACGCGAAGATGCAGGAGAACTTCGGCTGGACCAAGCTCGCCAAGTACACCCGGCACGAGTCCTTCGACGAGATGAAGCACGCCGAGGTGCTCACCGACCGGATCCTCTTCCTGGACGGGCTGCCCAACTACCAGCGGCTCTTCCATGTCCGGATCGGCCAGACCGTCAAGGAGATGTTCGAGGCCGACCGCCAGGTCGAGGTCGAGGCGATCGACCGGCTCAAGCGCGGGATCGTGGTGATGCGGGCCAAGAACGACGTCACCTCGGCGAACATCTTCGAGGCCATCCTGGAGGACGAGGAGCACCACATCGACTACCTCGACACCCAGCTGGAGCTGCTGGAGAAGCTCGGGGAGGCGCTCTACATCGCCCAGCTGGTCGAGCAGCCGGAGTCCTGAGCCCGCCAGGCGCCCCGGGCCGTCAGGCCGCGCGCAGCGGCGCGAGCGGGGCTGCTTCCGACGGCGCGACCTCCGACGGCGCGGTCTCCGGGTCGGCCAGCCCGAGTTTGGCGGCGAGCCGGGCGGTCGGGCAGGGCCGCGCGCCGTGCTCGCCCAGCAGGGCCTGGATCCGCCGGACGCAAGAGCCGCAGTCGGTGCCGGCCTTGCAGCCCTTGGCGATCTGGCGCGGGGTGTTGGCACCCGCGTCGATCGCCTTCTTCACCTGGGCCTCGGTGACCGCATGACACATGCACACGTACATCGCGGTCTCTCCCGGGGTGCGGCGGAGTGGATCTTGACTAAGGCATGCCTTAGCTCACTAAGCCTCACCTTACCCGGCGATCCGGGCACGAAAAAGCCCCTCCGGGCTCGGGAATCCCGAATCCGGAGGGGCCTTCGTCACATCAGGGCCGGCCAGGGCCGCCCGGCCCTCGCACGCTCAGTGGCCGCCGCGGTACATCTCGGCCACCAGGAACGCCAGGTCCAGCGACTGGCTGCGGTTGAGCCGCGGGTCGCAGGCCGTCTCGTAGCGCTGGTGCAGGTCGTCGACCAGCACCTCGTCGCCACCGCCGACGCACTCGGTGACGTCGTCGCCGGTCAGCTCCACGTGGATGCCGCCCGGGTGGGTGCCCAGGCCGCGGTGCACCTCGAAGAAGCCCTTGACCTCGTCGAGCACGTCGTCGAAGCGGCGGGTCTTGTGGCCGCTGGAGGCCTCGAAGGTGTTGCCGTGCATCGGGTCGCAGATCCAGACCGGCTGCGCACCGGAGGCCGTGACCTTCTCCACCAGGGTGGGCAGGTGCTCGCGGACCTTGCCCGCGCCCATCCGGGTGATGAAGGTGAGCCGGCCGGGCTCGCGCTCCGGGTCCAGCTTCTCGATCAGGGTGAGCGCCTCGTCGACCGAGGTGGTCGGGCCGAGCTTCACGCCGATCGGGTTGCGGATCCGGGAGGCGAACTCGATGTGCGCGTGGTCCAGCTGGCGGGTGCGCTCACCGATCCAGACCATGTGGCCGGAGACGTCGTACAGCTCGCCGGTGCGCGAGTCCACGCGGGTCAGCGCGGTCTCGTAGTCGAGGATCAGCGCCTCGTGCGAGGAGTAGAACTCGACCGTCTTGAACTCCTCCGGCGCCACGCCACAGGCGTTCATGAACGCCAGCGCGTTGTCGATCTCGCGGGCGAGCTGCTCGTAGCGCTGACCGGCCGGCGAGTTGCGCACGAAGTCCTGGTTCCAGGCGTGCACCTGGCGCAGGTCCGCGTAACCACCGGTGGTGAACGCGCGCACCAGGTTGAGCGTCGCGGCGGACGCGTTGTACATCCGCTTCAGGCGCTCCGGGTCCGGGATGCGGGACTCGGGGGTGAAGTCGAAGCCGTTCACCGAGTCGCCCCGGTAGACCGGCAGCGTCACACCGTCACGGGTCTCGGTCGACTTGGAGCGCGGCTTCGAGTACTGGCCGGCGATCCGGCCGACCTTCACCACGGGGACGGAGGCGGCGTACGTCAGCACGGCCGCCATCTGCAGCAGGGTCTTCAGCTTGTTGCGGATGTGCTCGGCCGAAACGCCGTCGAAGGCCTCGGCGCAGTCGCCGCCCTGCAGGAGGAACGCCTCACCACGCGCCACGGCAGCAAGCCGGGCGCGCAGCTGGTCGCACTCGCCGGCAAAGACGAGCGGCGGATAGGCGGCGAGTTCCGCAAGGGTCTTGCGCAGAGCCTCTTGGTTCGGCCACTCAGGCTGCTGCGCCGCGGGCAGGGACTGCCAGGGGTGATTTGTCACGGTCACACGGCCAAGGCTACGGGGTGCGACAACCGATTTGTGACCACTGCCCGAGGGATGAGACACCTGCCGGACAATTGTGCGGCGGCCCCACCCGGCCTGCCGCATCCGCTACGCTCGACGCATGAACGCGCCGCACACCTGCTCCTGGTGGTGGGCCGACCCCTCGGGTGGCCCGCAGATCCCGCGTTCCTAGACGAACACGACGGCCGCCCCCCGGGGCGGCCGTCGGCGTATGAGCAGACGGCCCTCCCGGGAGCGGAACTCCAGCACCGCCCCCCGCCTCCACCCGGAAGGAAGCCGCCACCGTGACCACCGCCACCGACCTGCTCGCCCGACTGACCGGCCCGGACGCCCCCGCCTTCGCCCTGCTGCACCGCCGCACCCCCCGGCTCCCCCCGGACACCGTCGAGGTACTGCTGGGCACCGTCGGCAGCTACGAGCGGCTGGCCGACCTGCCGGTCCGCGATGGCGTCCCGGCCGACGGCCCGGTGCACGACCTGCTCGCGCTGATCCCGTACCGGCAGATCCGCGAGCGCGGCTTCGAGGCGCACGACGACGCCACCCCGCTGCAGGCCCTCTCGGTGACCGAGCAGTACACCCTCCCCCTGGCCGAACTGGCGCCCGTCCTGCCGCAGTTGCCGTTCTCGCTGTCCGGCGGCGCGTTCGACATCGACGACCAGGAGTACGCCGGCATCGTCCGCCGGGTGATCGAGGACGAGATCGGGCGCGGCGAGGGCGCCAACTTCGTGATCCGGCGGGACTTCACCGCCACCCTGGAGGCCCCCGGCGGAGCCGCCGACGGACACTGCTCCCCGGCGCTCGCGCTCTCGCTCTTCCGCCGGCTGCTCCGGCAGGAGCGCGGCGCCTACTGGACCTTCCTGGTGCACACCGGCGACCGCATCCTGGTCGGCGCCTCCCCCGAGGTGCACGTCCGCCAGAGCGGCGGGACGGTCGTGATGAACCCGATCTCCGGCACCTACCGCTACCCGGCGGGCGGCGCCGACCTCGACTCGCTGATCGCCTTCCTCCACGACCCCAAGGAGCTGGAGGAGCTCACCATGGTGGTCGACGAGGAGCTCAAGATGATGTGCACCGTCGGCGACCTCGGCGGCCAGGTGCTCGGCCCGCGCCTCAAGGAGATGTCCCACCTCGCGCACACCGAGTACGAGCTGCGCGGGCGCACCTCGCTGGACGTCCGCGAGGTGCTCAAGGAGACGATGTTCGCCGCCACCGTCACCGGCAGCCCGGTGCAGAACGCCACCCGGGTGATCAACCGGTACGAGCGCGGCGGGCGCGGCTACTACGCCGGCGCGCTCGCCCTGATCGGCCGCTCCGCCAGCGGCGGCCAGCTGCTGGACTCCCCGATCTGCATCCGCACCGCCGACATCGACCCGGCCACCGGCCGTCTGGTGGTCCGGGTCGGCGCGACCCTGGTACGCCACTCCGACCCGGAGTCCGAGGTCGCCGAGACGCATGCCAAGGCCGCCGGGGTGCTCACCGCGATCGGCGCCCGCCCGGCGCCGGCCCGGCTGCCGAACCCCTCCGGCCCGCGGCTCGCCGACCACCACCGGGTGCAGGCCGCGCTGGACGCCCGGCGCGCCAACCTGGCCCCGTTCTGGCTGCGGATGCAGGAGCCGGCCAGGGTCACCCAGGCCGAGCCGACCCTGGTGGTGGACGGCGAGGACACCTTCACCTCGATGCTCGCCCACCTGCTGACCTCGCTCGGCCACCGGGTCACCGTGGTCCGCTTCGACGAGCTCGGCCTGCGCGAGCGGGTCGCCGCCCACCGCGGCCCGCTGGTGCTCGGCCCCGGCCCGGGCGACCCTGCCGCGGCCGACGATCCCAAGATGGCCGTGCTCCGCCCGATCGTCGCCGACGCGCTGGCCGCCGTCCGCTCCGGCGCCCGCACCGCGCCGCTGCTGGCCGTCTGCCTCAGCCACCAGCTGCTCTCGGACGTCCTCGGGCTGCCGCTGGCCCGCAAGGCCGTGCCGTTCCAGGGCGCGCAGGAGAGCGTCGACCTGTTCGGGGTGAAGCGCACGGTGGGCTTCTACAACACGTTCACCGCGCGCTGCTCGGACGAGGACGCCGCCCGGCTGGCCGCCGAGGGCGTCGAGGTCTCGCGCGACCCGCTGACCGGCGACGTCCACGCGCTGCGCGGCCCGGGCTTCGCCGGCCTGCAGTTCCACCCGGAGTCGGTGCTCACCCGGGACGGCGTGGACATCGTCTCCGGGCTGCTCCTGGAGGCGGCGGCCGTCCGCGGCTGACGCTCCCCGAGCGGTACGCCGCCCGTACGGCGCGGCGTACCGCTCAGATCTCGTCGTCCAGGCCCTGCTCTATCGCGTACCGGACCAGCTCGACCCGGTTGTGCAGCTGCAGCTTGCCGAGGGTGTTCTGGACGTGGTTCTGCACCGTGCGGTGGGAGAGCACCAGCCGGTCGGCGATCTGTCGGTAGGACAGGCCCTTGGCGACCAGCCGCAGTACCTCGGTCTCCCGGGCGGTCAGCTGCGGGACGGCGGGAGCGGTCGGCGCGGCGGGTTCGGCGGCCAGCCGGCGGAACTCGCCGAGCACCAGGCCGGCCAGGCCCGGGGTGAAGACCGCGTCGCCGACGGCGGTACGGCGCACCGCGTCCAGCAGCTCGTCCCGGCCGGCCGACTTCACCAGGTACCCGGTCGCGCCGGACTTCACCGCCTCCAGCACGTCCGCGTGCTCGCCGCTCGCGGAGAGCACCAGGACCCGCACCGACGGGTCCTGGGCCACCACCTGGCGGCAGGCCTCGGCGCCGGAGAGACCGGGCAGGTTGAGGTCCAGCACCACCACCTGCGGGGTGCAGGCGCGCGCCCGGCGGACGGCCTCCTCGCCGTCGCCGGCGGTGGCCACCACGTCCAGCCCGGCCTCGGCGAGGTCCCGCGAGACGGCGTCGCGCCACATCGGGTGGTCGTCCACGACCATGACCCGCACCGGCCGGTCGGCCTGCTGTTCGGTCGTCGGCCGGTCAGTCGTCGGCTGGTCGGTCATCAGAACCCTTCCTCGGGACGCGGAGTTCGACCTCGACGCCCTCCCCGGGCACCGAGTACAGCTCGGCCGTGCCGCCGAGGTCCAGCAGCCGGCCGCGGATCGACTGGGAGACGCCGAGCCGCCCGGCCTGCTCCGCCTCGCCGAGCCGCCCGGGGGCGAACCCCGGACCGTCGTCGCGGATGCTCACCGTGACGGCCTCCGGCTCGTCCTCGACCAGGATCCAGGCGCGGGCCCCGGAGCCGGCGTGCTTGCGGACGTTGTCCACGGCGGCGCCGACGGCCGCGGCCAGCTCGCCGGCGGCCGGAGCGGGCAGCAGGACCGGGGTACCGGGGGCGGAGAGCGTGATCCGCTCGTCCGCGTAAGCGCCCAGCAGGGCGCGGAGGTCCTGCGGCTCCAGCGGTGCACGCTGGGCCGGCAGCGGGCCGCCGCTCATCAGTGCCCGCAGCGCCCGCTCCTGCTCCCCGGCCAGCCGGCCGAGCTCGGCGAAGTCGGCGCTCTGGCCGCTGCCCTGCTCGCCGCCCCGGCGCTGGACCAGCGCGAGCACCTGGAGCACACCGTCGTGGATGTCCCGGGAGAGCCGCTCGCGCTCCCGGTTGGCGGCCTCCACCTGGAGCGCCCGGGTGAGCGTCGCCTCGCTGGCCCGGGCCAGTTCGATCACGTAGCCGATCGCGCAGCCGGCCACCATCAGCAGCACGATGTTGTGGATGTTGTCGCCGGTCGGGCCGCCGTGGCCGAGGATGTTGGCCACCCCGATCACCGAACCGGCCGCCGCCGCCCAGCGCCAGCCGCCCCTGCCGGCGAAGCCGAGTACGGTGCCCGCCGCCCAGATGGTGGGCAGGGTGGGCGCGCCGTGGCTGATCCGGGCCGGGTCGTCGGTCAGACCGCTCATCACGATGCCGGTGACGGCGAGCGTGAGGTCGGTGCCGAGCACGTACCAGGTGCAGCGCTGCGGCCCGGCGAAGGCACGGGTGCTGGCCAGCGTCCAGAGGGTCAGCGCGCCGAGGTAGATCCAGCCGGCGACGGGGTGCAGGAACTCCAGGTACGAGTCGAGGAAGCGCAGCGCCGCGTAGCAGAGCGCCAGGACCCGGAAGAAGGAAATGGCCCGCCAGAGCGGCAGTTCGACGGACATACCGCCGGCCGCGACCGCCCCGCCGACCGCGGCCGTTCTGCTGCCGTCCGTCATCGTCCCTGCCCCTCCTCCGGCGGCCAGACACACCCCTAGGCCGGGCCGCTCTCCTTCTGCTCCTGCTCCGCCGTCTTCTGCGCCTTCTCCGCCTCGGCCTTCTCGGCCTTGGCGGCGGCCTGCTCGGCCTTCTGGACCGCCTTGCGCTCGGCGTCCGCGCGCTTCTTGTCGTCGGCGATCTGCCGCTTGGCGGCCGTCGCGTAGATGTCCACGTACTCCTGGCCGGAGAGCCGCATGATCTCGTACATCACCTCGTCCGTCACCGAACGGAGGATGAAGCGGTCGTTCTCCATGCCGTGGTAGCGGGAGAAGTCCAGCGGCCGGCCGATCCGGATGCCCGGGCGGATGCCGAGGTTGGGGATCACCTGGCCGGGCGGCTGCACCTTCTCGGTGTCGATCATCGCGACCGGGATCACCGGCGCGCCGGTGGCCAGGGCGACGCGGGCCAGGCCGCCGACCTTGCCGCGGTACAGCTTGCCGTCGGGCGACCGGGTGCCCTCCGGGTAGACGCCGAACAGCTCCCCGCGGTCCAGCACCGCGATCGCGGAGCGGATCGCCGCCTCGCCGGCGCCGCGCACGCCCGAACGGTCCACCGGCAGCTGGCCGACGCCCTTGAAGAAGGCGGCCGTCAGCTTGCCCTTCACGCCGGGCGTGTTGAAGTACTCGGCCTTGGCGATGAAGGTCACCCGGCGCTTGATCAGCGCGGGGAAGAAGAAGGAGTCCGAGAAGGAGAGGTGGTTGCTCGCGATGATCGCGGCACCCTCGGCGGGGATGTTCTCCTCGCCTTCGATCCACGGCCGGAAGAAGATCCGAAGCAGTGGCGCGACGATCATCTTCATCAGTCGGTAGAACAACCCGGGCCTCCTGTTATGCGGACCGGTCGATCCTAATGCCCCGCGGCGGCCGCCCGCGCCCCGCCCCGCCCCGGCGGGGTGTCCGGCGGGGGTGTACGGCGTGGGCAGGCACATGGGACGATGCGGTTTCCGCAGCCTGCCGTTCCCGTACCGCCCTCTCCAGCGTCCTCTTCTCAGCGTTTCCCGCCCGCGAAGGAGCCCGCCATGCCGCTGCTGCCCGGTGCCGAACCGTACCGCCACCGGGGCGGACCGGTGGGTGTGCTGCTCTGCCACGGCTTCACCGGATCGCCGCAGTCGCTGCGCCCGTGGGCCGAGGAGCTGGCCGCGGCCGGGTTCACCGTCGCGCTGCCGCTGCTGCCCGGGCACGGCACCCGCTGGCAGGACATGCAGGTGACCCGCTGGGAGGACTGGTACGCCGAGGTCGAGCGGGAGTTGCTGGCGCTGTCCGCCGAGTGCGAGCAGGTCTTCGTCTTCGCCCTGTCGATGGGCTCCTCGCTGGCGTTGCGGCTGGCCGCCCTGCACGGGCCGGCCGTCTCGGGACTGGTGCTGGTCAACCCGTCGGTGCGTTCCGACAACCCCGCGAGTGTGCTGCTTCCGGTGCTGCGTCACCTGGTTCCGAGCCTGCCCGGGATCGCCGATGACATCGCCCGCCCGGGCTCGGCCGAGCTCGGCTACGACCGGACGCCGCTGCACGCCGCCTGGTCACTGACCAGGCTCTGGAAGGACGTCCAGGGCCGGCTGCCGCAGGTGACCCAGCCGGTGCTGCTCTTCCACAGTCCGCAGGACCACGTCGTCTCTCCGGCCAACTCGGAACTGGTGCTGGCCCGGATATCCTCGACCGACGTGACGGAGCGGCTGTGCCAGCGCAGCTACCACGTCGCGACGCTGGACCACGACGCGGCGGAAATATTCGCGGCCAGCCAGGACTTCATCCGACGGCTGGCTCCCGCACACACGGCGGGCGTCACCCGGGTCGAATCCGACGATCACCAAGGCTGAAGGGCCGGAAGTGCACGAGAGCAGCACGGCGGGCGGCGAGGACGAGGCGCCCCGCGAGGACGCGGAGAACACGAAGGCCGACGCCGCCGAGGGCGCCGACGGCGGTAAGGACACCGGCGCCAACCGTGGCCCGGGCACCGGTGCGGACGCCGGCAAGGGCGCCACCGGCGCCGCCGAGCCGCCCCGGGTGCGGCGCGCACCCGAGCGCAGCCAGGCCGAACAGGACGAGATCTTCGCCGCGCTGGTCGCCCAGTTCGACGACCCCGTCGACCTCAACAACCCGGACTGGCCGGAGATCGAGGACCTCCGGGCGCGAGGCGAGCTGAAGGGTGGCTTCAAGGACGCCGCCGAGCGCCGCGCCGACCCGGACGACCTCTCCGACCTGGCGCCGCAGCCGCGCGCGCGTTCCACCAAGCCCGTGATGCCGGCCGCCTCCTCCGGCCCGCGCGACTTCGAGCTGGCCGAGGAGACGGACGAGGGCCATTTCGTCCCGCCGGAGCCGCCGCCGCTGCCCGCCGCCGATGTCACCGCCAAGTTCGCCTGGCTGGCCGTGCTCGGCGGCCCGGCGCTGCTGCTGTTCGACGCGGTCGTCTGGCGCGAGGTCTCCGGCTGGCCGGCCTGGGTCGGGGTGACGGCCTTCCTGGGCGGCTTCGTCACCCTGGTGGTCCGAATGAAGGAGCGCGACGAGGACGAGCCCGAGGACCCGCACGGCGGCGCGGTCGTCTGACTCATGCCGGCCCGCCCCGCCGCTCAGCCGACCGGCAGTTCCAGGACGGCGAGCACCGGGAGATGGTCGGTGGCGGCCCGCAGGTCGGCCTCGGTGACGCCGGGCAGGCCGTGCGGGACGCCACAGGCGAGGACGCGTACCCCGGGGGTGGTGAAGACGGCGTCGATCCGCTGGTAGGGGTTCTCCGGGACGGACGTGAACTCGCCGCCCCACGGCGCCACCACATGACCGTCCTGGAGCCGGCCGGCCAGCAGCCGCCAGCCGGGGCCGTCCGGGTGTTCGTTGAAGTCGCCTGCCACCACGCCGAGTTCGGCGATCCGCAGCTGGTCGAGCAGCAGCTCGAACTGCCCGTACCGCTCGGCCTGGTCCAGGCTCAGGTGGCAGGCGGTGACGGAGAACGGCACCGAGCCGGCCACCCTGACGACGGCGCCGGCGAAGCCGCGGGCGTGCAGGCCACGGGTCTTGGGCAGCAGCCGGTCGTGGACGCCGAGCACGTCGACCCCGAGGCGGCCGAGCAGCAGCGGCCCGGCGGCGGTCCGGCCGCCGCCGGACAGGACGACGGTGCCGGTCTGCCGGGCGAGCCAGGCCGCCTGGCCCTGCGGCCGCCAGTAGCGCGGCGACTCCTGGATGCAGACGACGTCCGGCTCGCAGGCCCGGATCACCCGGACCAGGGCGTGCCGGTCGTCGCGCAGCGAGCGGACGTTGTAGCTGAGCAGCCGCAGCCGCCCCGGCCCGGGCGGCGGCAGCCCGGCCGGGCCGGCTGTCGTCGGTTCACTCGTCATGGCGGTCCTCCCCTGGCGTCCGGTGGTGCTCCGTTGACGACCGTACGGCAGCGGGGCGGCCAGGCGGCAAAGGAACACGAAGGCGGGACAACACGAAGGCGGGACAACACGAGGGCGGGACTGCACGAGGGCGGGACAACACGCGACGGCGGCGGGGGGGGGGGGGGGCGAGGGGGGGGGGGGGGGGGGGGCAGTGGGGGGGGGGGGGGGGGGGGGGGGAGGGGGGGGGGGGGGGGGGGGGTGAG